>NZ_JARWBG010000058.1:0-38748 GCF_029846775.1 Streptomyces chengmaiensis | reverse complement strand
CCGCCGGCCTCGCCGCGCTCCCCCGCAGCCGCGCCCGCCAGCGCCGCACGCGCTCTGGCCGCGCCCGCCGCCGCGTCGCCGACCACGCGGGCGGCGTCGGTGTCCCGCAGGGCGGCCGTGGAGCGGGACGGCTCCCACTGCCTGCCGCGCTTGCCCGCGTCCATCGCCTCGTTGGCGAGCCGGTCCGCGTGCTTGTTCTTCTCGCGGGGGATCCACTCGTATGTCACCTGGGACGCGGGGAGGATCCGCGCCGCCTCGGCCGCCAGCGGCTTCATGTCCGGGTGCTTGATCTTCCAGCGGCCCGACATCTGCTCGACGACGAGCTTGGAGTCCATGCGGACGCGCACGGTGGCGTCGGCGGCCAGTTCCCGGGCGGCGGTCAGTCCGGCGATCAGGCCCTTGTACTCCGCGACGTTGTTCGTGGCGACGCCGATGTACTCCGCGCGCTCGGCGAGCGTCTCGCCCGTCGCCGCGTCCCGGACGACCGCGCCGTAACCGGCCGGGCCCGGGTTCCCCCGCGAGCCGCCGTCCGCCTCGACGATCAGCTCGGAAATCCGCGCGGCAGCCATCAGAGGCCGGACTCCGAGGTGCGCACCAGGATGCGGCGGCAGTTCTCGCACCGTACGACGGCGTCGGGAGCCGCGGCGCGCACCTCGTTCAGCTCGGTGATGTTCAGCTCCAGGCGGCAGCCTTCGCAGCGGCGCTGGTAGAGCCGGGCCGCGCCGATGCCGCCCTGCTGGACGCGGAGCTTCTCGTACAGGGCGAGCAGGTCCGCCGGGACGGACGCCGCGACGACCTCGCGCTCCTTGGTGACGGATGCGATCTCGCCGTCGATCTCCTGCTGGGCGGCGTCGCGTCGGCCGTTCGCGTCGTCGGCCTTGGCCTGGACGGAGGAGACGCGTTCGGTCAGTTCGGCGACCCGCTCCTGCGCGGCTTCCCGGCGCTCCATCACCTCCAGGACCACGTCCTCCAGGTCGCCCTGACGCTTGGCCAGGGAGACGATCTCGTGCTGGAGGCTCTCCAGGTCCTTGGGCGAGGAGACCGCGCCGGAGTCCAGGCGCTGCTGGTCGCGCACGGCGCGCTGGCGCACCTGGTCGACGTCCTGCTCCGCCTTCGTCTGCTCGCGGGCGCAGTCGCTCTCCTCCGTCTGCGCGGCCACCAGCAGGTCGCGCAGCTGGTTGAGGTCCTTGGTCAGCGACTCGATCTCGGCGTGCTCGGGCAGGGACTTGCGCTTGTGCGCGAGCTGCGACAGGCGCACGTCCAGGGCTTGGACGTCGAGGAGTCGGATCTGGTCGGCGGGCGCGGCGTTCAGTTGGGGGCTCCAGAAGGATGGTGGGTTGACCAGGGGTCGGTGACCGTCTTCGAGACGTGGACGCGCAGGTCCCAGCCGTGGCGGTCGGAGATCTCGTCGAGTTGGGCGGCGGCCTGCTCGCACCAGGGCTGCTCGGTCGCCCAGTGCGCTGCGTCGACCAGCCCCAGCGGTGAGTCCGGCAGGGAGTGCTGTACGGCCTCGGAGGCCGGGTGGTGGCGCAGGTCTGCGGTGAGGAAGGCGTCCACGCCCGCGGCCCGTACGACGTCGAAGAGGCTGTCGCCCGAGCCGCCGCTGACCGCGACGGTGCGGACGGTCGCCTCCGGGTCGCCCGCCGTGCGGACGCCCTGCGCGACGGCGGGCAGCCGCTCGGCCGCGCGCGCCGCGAACTCCCGCAGGGTGAGCGGGTGGTCCAGCTCGCAGATCCTGCCGAGGCCGCGGCGTCCGGCCGGGTCCGAGGGGTCGGGCAGCAGGGGGCGTACGACCCTGAGGTCCAGCGCGCCCGCGAGCGCGTCGGAGACTCCGGGGTCGGCGGTGTCGGCGTTGGTGTGCGCGACGTGCAGCGCGATGTCCTGCTTGATGAGGGTGTGCACGACGCGGCCCTTGAAGTGGGAGGCCGCGACCGTCGTCGTACCGCGCAGATAGAGCGGATGGTGTGTGACGAGCAGTTCCGCGCCCAGCTCCACCGCCTCGTCGGCGATCTCCTGGACGGGGTCGACGGCGAACAGCACACGGGTGACCTCGGCGTCCGGGTCACCGCAGACCGTGCCGACGGCGTCCCACTGCTCGGCCCGCTCAGGGGGCCAGAGGGCGTCGAGCGCGGCGATCACTTCAGACAGACGGGGCACGGGGGCAAGGCTACCTGCCTGCCGCACCCCGAAGCCCATGGGTCGGACCCGTGCGGCATGCGCGGGTTGCACGGGGCTGCGGCCCGGCGCGACGGCCGGAGCCGTGGCACCGCGGTCGGCGCTACGGCAGCAGAAAGCCGCGCGGATCGTCGGGCCCTGGTCGGCCGCGGTGACGCCGAGGCCCCGGTACCAGGTCTCGTCCGGAACGTCCTTGGCCCGGCTCGCCTTGACCGCCTTGACCGCCTTGACCGCCTTGACCGCCTTCAGCTTCTTCCACAGCGGGTTGGAGCTCACAACCGATTCGTCGCCCCGCCACCCGTATGTGTGAAGACGCACAGCTCGCATTGTTCGGCTGGAAGTGCGAAAACTAGCTTCAGTACTGGAGGTGACGATTCGGTTACACGCTCCCCGGCCTGAAGGCCTGGGGCTTGCCTCCTGGTAAGGGGCGTAAGCCGGTGTGACCAGACCGAGCCATCACCAACAAGGAGGTGACCGAGATGGCTACGTATCGCGTAGGGCAGAAGACCGACCGTGCTGTGCTTCACCAGCAGCTCGCTCTCGAATTCGAGTCAGCAGACACCCCCCGGAGCAGGGACGAAACGGGGCTCGGAGGCCGTGAGGCATCCGGCGCGGTACATGGTCGAGGTGAGATCCCCGCCGCTTCACCTGGCGGCGGGGGCGTCACCCCGGACCCTGCGGTTCGGGAGACGGGGCGTGAGTCCCACCCGTACGTGTTCGTGCTCGACGAGCACGGCATTCCGTTGCAGCCCACCACGCCTGCCAGGGCGCGGAAGCTGCTGAAGAAGGGACGTGCTGTTGTTCACCGTCACACCCCGTTTGTCATCCGTCTCAAGGACCGCGTCGTCGCCGACTCGGAGGTGGACGGGGTAGAACTGGGCATCGACCCCGGCTCCAAGCACACCGGCATCGCCGTGTTCACCGCCGTCGCGGGGGAGCGACGCGGCAGGTTCGCGGTGCAGCTCGACCATCGGGGCGCGACCTTACGGAAGAAGCTGGAGCAGCGCTCGGCCTACCGGCGCGGACGCCGCGCCCGCAATCTGCGCTACCGCGCCCCCAGGTTCCTCAACCGCACCCGCCCGGACGGCTGGCTCGCCCCCACCCTGCATCACCTGGTGGCCACCATGATGTCGTGGACTGCACGCCTCGCAAGGTGGACTCCCGTCCGCGCCGTGCATGTGGAGCGGGTCGCGTTCGACACCCACGCCATCTCTGCTGGCCGCCCGCTGGAGGGGGCCGAGTACCAGCACGGCACCTTGGCGGGTACGGAGATCCGCGAATACCTCCTCGCGAAGTTCGGCAGGGCGTGCGTGTACTGCGGGGTCACCGGGGTGCCGCTCAACATCGACCACGTACATCCCCGCTCACGAGGCGGTAGCGACCGCGTATCCAACCTGGTGCTGGCGTGCATCCCGTGCAACGAGGCCAAGTCGAACCGCCCCGTGGAAGAGTTCGCCCCCAAGCGGGCAGCCGACATCCTCAAGCGGGCAAAGGCCCCGTTGCGGGACGCGGCAGCGGTCAACTCGACCAGGTGGGCACTGTGGCGGGCACTCGACAGCATGCTCCCCACCCACACCGTGAGCGGGGGCCGCACCAAGTGGAACCGCACCAAGTGCCGCCTGCCCAAGACCCACACCCTCGACGCCCTCAACGTCGGCAAACTCGACACGATCACCGAAACCGTCACTACCGTGCTGGTCGCCGGGTGCGCGGGACGCGGCACACATGCCCGCACGAGGCCCGACAAGCACGGATTCCCCCGCCTGCGCATGCCCCGCAAGAAGCAGTTCTTCGGCTTCGCCACTGGCGACCTCGTCCGCGCGGTCGTCCCCACCGGGAAGAACGCCGGGACCCACACAGGCCGAGTCGCCGTACGCGCCACCGGCAGCTTCAACATCACCACCGCCCACGGAACCGTCCAAGGAATACGGCACAAACACGTCCGCCTGCTCCAGCGGGCCGACGGATACGCCTACACCACTCAGCCCGAGGGGCCGACTGCGGCAGCGCGGTAGGTGGACGCCGATCCGCCCTGGCGGCGAATAGGCTCTTCCTGCCCTACTCCGCAGGAGCTCCAGTTCCTCCCCCGGCTGAAGCCGGGGGCATCCCTGGAGGAAACCTGATGACAGCCTGTGCCATCGACACCGCCGCGGAGCAGCACGGCGCGGCGGGGTGTACGGGGGGTTCGGTTCGTACGGGGTATCCGGGCGGGGGGTATCCGGTCCGCGCGGGGCTGACCATCAGCGCGGACGGCACCTACGCCGCGAGGCTCGCCGGTCAGGGCGACGCGCTGTTCCCGGAGCGTTGGACGCTGGACGGCCCCGAGCCGTACGCCGTCCCGCTGCCGCTCGACCAGCCCGAGGAGCGCGACGCCGAGGTGCTTCCGCTGAGCGACGGCCGGGTGCTGATCCGGCGGCGCGTCGCCTCGCGCATCGCCTTCTCCCTGCTCTATCCGGCCGGGCCGGGAACGGGCGAACTCCCGCTGGGAGCGGTCGAGTCGGCGGAGCTGACGCTGCTGCCGCCGTCACCGGACGGGATGCGCGCCTATGCGCTCGCCGGCGGCGCGCGCTCCACCGTGATCTGGCTGGTCGCCGGCGGGTCCTTCGGCCCGGAGCGGGTGGCCGAGGTGCCGGGGCGCTGCACGGGCGGGGTGTGGCTGGACCGTACGGGGCGGCTGCTGGCCCTGGACCGGCAGCTGGACGGCGGCCCGGTGAAGGCGGTGGCGGTGGATCTGGCGCGCGGCGGGGAGGTGACCCCGCTGCTGCAGATCACCGACGAGAGCGACGACCGGCTGCTGCTCGCCGACCCCGACAGCGGGCTGCTGCTGATCCGGTCCAACGCCCCGGGACCCGGCCAGGACCGCATGTGCTGGGGGGTGCTTGGCAGCACCCGCCCGGCCCGCTTCCCCGACTGTCTGCGGCTGCCGGACGCGGCGCTGACCCCCTTCGCCGTACAGCCGGGGCAGATGCTGATGCCGGAGAACTGCACGGTGGCGCTGCGGATCGACGGCCCGTCGGGCAGCGGCCTCGGCGTCTGGCGGCCGGCGGAGCGGCGGCTGCGGCAGCTGCCCGTCCCGCAGGGATGGCTGGCGGGAGCGGGGCTGGTGAACCGGGACGGCGTGGTGCAGCTGCCGTATGCGACCCCGGCTGCACCGTGCGGCGTGGCCCGCGTCGAGACGGACGCGGCGCAGCCGGAGCCGCAGCCCGCGCCCCAGGCCACTCCGCAGCCCCCGCCTCAGGCCATGCCTCAGGCCATGCCTCAGGCCATGACGCCGACCGAGCCCCGTCCCGCGCCGTGCCCCGTCCCGCCTCCGGCGCCCGCCGGAGCCCCGGCGGAACGGCCTCCGACGCACCCCGCGCACCCGCCGCAGCCCGCGCCGCGGGCGGCGTCCGCGCAGCCCGCGCCCGCCGCAGGAGCCGAGGCGCCCGGGGGTGCGTGCCGGCCCGTGCCGCTGCAGCAGGCTCCGCTGACCACCCGCGCGACCGCTGGTTAGACTCTCGGGCCGGGGGCTACGCAGCCGCACCGGCCGTACACCTGCGGTAACACCTGGGGTGACGCGGTGCTGCGGTGTCATGCGGTTCTGTGCAAAGCTCCGTGACACGTAATCAGCGATCACGACGGGGTGACATCCCACTATGTCTGAAGCCTCAACCGACACGACCCAGACGCGTCCGCAGCCCGCGGCCGCGGAACGGGCCGACGCCGGCGGCTCCGGGAAACACCGCGGCATCGCGGCGACGTCGGAGGACTCCTCGGCTCCGGCGCAGGGCCGCCACCGCCGCACATCGGCGGAACAGCGGGCGAGCTGACCGCCCGCCGGGAACCCGTGAAGGAAATCCGTGAAGGGGCCGCCGCGGCGGCCCCTTCACCCGATCGGGCCCCGCCGGCTGCCGAGCCTGCCGAACCATCCACCGCGCCCCGACCGGCCGCCGGGCTCCGAACCAGCCGCCGCGCCCCGACCGGCCGCCGCGCCCCGACCGGCCGCCGAACTCCGAACCAGCCGCCGCGCCCCGACCGGCCGCCGAACTCCGACGGGCCGTCGGATCAGCCCCGCTTGAGGCCCAGCACCTCGCTCGCCGCGAACGTCTCCCCTGCCGGACGCCCCGCGAAGTATCCGCCCACCGTCCGATCCAGTTCCTCGAAGGTGAACACCTCCTTCTCCGCGTCGAACTTCGCCGCCACCCTGGGCCGTTCCACGACGGCCGCCATCCCGCCGTGCACCACCAGCAACTGCCCGTTGACCCGGGCCGCCGCGGGGGACGCCAGATAGCCCACCAGCGGAGCGACATGCTCGGGCGCGAGCGGATCGACCTCGCCGCCCTCCGGTTCGGCGAAGCCCGCGAAGACGTCCTCGGTCATGCGGGTGCGGGCCCGCGGGCAGATCACATTGGCGGTGACCCCGTACTTGGCCAGCGCCAGGGCGGTGGAGGTGGTCAGCCCGACGATGCCGCCCTTGGCCGCTGCGTAGTTGGGCTGGCTCGCCGAGCCCGCCAGGAACGCCTCGGAGGAGGTGTTCACGATCCGGCCGTAGACCGGACCGCGGCCCTCACCCTGGCCGCGCTCCTTACCCGGGCCATGGCCCTCACCCTGGCCGGTCCCCTCACCGGACTTGAAGCGCTCGCGCCAGTGCACCGCGGCGAAGTGGGTGGTGTTGAAGTGGCCCTTGAGATGGACCCGTATCACCGAGTCCCACTCGCTCTCGCTCATCGCGAAGATCATCCGGTCGCGCAATATGCCCGCGTTGTTGACCAGGATGTCCAGTTTCCCGTAGGTGGAGACGGCCAGTTCGACGAGATCGCGTGCGGAGTCGTAGTCGGCCACATCGCCCAGATGCGGGACGGCCCGGCCGCCCGCGGCGCGGATCTCGGCCGCGACAGCCTCGGCCGGGGCGGCGGACGCCTCGCCGGAACCGTCGCGTCCGGGCCGGCCGTAGTCGTTGACGACCACGGCCGCGCCCAGCCGCGCCAGCTCCAGGGCCTCGGCGCGGCCGAGACCGCGGCCCGCGCCCGTGACGATCGCGCTCAGCCCCTCGAGCGGCAAGGACATGCTGCACTCCCGCCCTTCACGGCTCACAGCTCGACGCAGGTGCGCAGGGCCGCGCCCGTGCGCATCTGGTCCAGAGCGTCGTTGATCCCGGCGAGCGGCACCCGGTGGGTGATCAGCCCCTCCAGGTCGATCCGGCCGGCCCGCCAGAGCGCAATGGCCCGCTCGTACGAGGTGCGCACATCCCCGCCCCCGTACATGGAGGGCAGAATCCGCTTCTCGTCGAAGAACAGCTCGAACATATTGAGTTGGAGGACGTCGTCCGCGGCACCCGCGCCGACGATGCACAGCGTGCCGCCGCGCCGGGTGGTCTCGTATGCGGTGCGGGCGGTGGCGGACTTGCCGACGACCTCGAAGACGTAGTCGAAGCCCTCGCCCGCGGTGATCCGCTGCTTGGCGTCGGCCAGCCCGTCGGGCGCGACGGCCTCGGTCGCCCCGAAGCGGAGGGCCGCCTCGCGGCGGGAGGCGACGGGGTCGACGGCGACGATCTGCGCCGCGCCCTTCAGCCGTGCGCCCTGGACCGCGGAGATGCCCACACCCCCGCAGCCGATGACGGCGACCGAGGAAGCGGGCGCCACATCCGCGGTGTTGACCGCCGCGCCGAGACCGGTGGTCACCCCGCAGCCGATGAGCGCGGCGATGTCGAACGGCACATCGTCGGGGATCGGCACGGCGCAGCCCGCGTCTACGACGATCTCCTCGGCGAAGGCGCCGGTCCCGGCGAAGCCGAAGACGTCCCCGGCAGGACGTTTGAAGTTGGGGGTGCCCGCGTTCATGAAGCCCGCCAGGCACAGCTGGGTCTGGCCGCGTTTGCAGGAGGGGCAGACGCCGCAGGCGGGCAGCCAGCACAGCAGCACCCGGTCCCCCGGAGCCACGGCGGTGACGCCGTCGCCGACGTCCAGGATCTCGCCCGCGCCCTCATGGCCGGGGACGAAGGGCGCGGGCTGCGGCAGCACGCCGTTCATCGCGGAGAGGTCGGAGTGGCACAGCCCGGTGGCACGGACCCTGATCCTCACCTTGCCGGGGCCGAAGCCCACGGCTTCGACGTCGTCGAGGACGTCGAGCTTGTCCTGGCCTGTCTCGTGCAGTACGGCTGCGCGCATGCTGCGGCTCCAATCGTGCGAATCAGCCGGTCAGGAGTGTTCAACGACGGTGTCGGCGAGGACCGGGGCGTCGTCCCGGTCCGCCGCGGCGACGGCGGCCCGTACCGAGCCGTTCTCACGCCACATGCGGATGCGCAGGGTCTCCCCGGGATAGACGACCCCGGCGAAGCGGGTGGCATAGGACCGCACCCGCGTCACATCCCCGTCGAGGAGCGTGTCGACGACCGCCTTGAGCGTCATCCCGTAAGTGCACAGCCCGTGCAGGATGGGCCGGTCGAATCCGGCGCGCTTGGCGAACTCCGGGTCGGCGTGCAGCGGGTTCCAGTCGCCGGACAGCCGGTACAGCAGCGCCTGGTCCTCCCGGATGCGGCGCTCCTCGATCCGGTCGGGCTCGCGGGCGGGCGGCTCGGCGCGCTGGGAAGGCCCGCGCTCGCCGCCGAAGCCGCCCTCTCCCCGTACGAAGATCTGCGAGTCGCACGTCCACAGCGGGCCGTCGTCGTCTGCGGCCTCGGAGCGCAGCACGATGACGGCGGCCTTGCCCTTGTCGTAGACGGCGGCGACGCGGGCGGCCGTGGCGGCCCGGCCGCTGACGGGGATGGGCCGGTGCAGCCGCACGGTCTGGCCGCCGTGCAGGACGGACGCGAGGTCGACGTCGATGCCGGGCGCGGCGAGGCCGCCCATCATGCCCATGCCCGCGCCCGCGACGGTGGCGAAGCTCGGCAGCACCTGCAGCCGGGATTCGAGGGTGTAGCGCAGCTCGTCGGGGTCGGCGGCGGGGACTCCCGCGCCGATGCCGAGGTGGTAGAGCTGGACGTCCTTGTGGTCCCAGCGGATCTCGGCGCTGCGGGGTTCCGCGGCGACGGCCCTGGCTGCGTCAATGGGCATGGGGCTGCTGCTCCTCGAGGAGTGGAAGACCTCGGCACGGCCGTCCGCACCGTCGGCCGCACCGAGGTCGTACGGAGGACCGGCCCGGACCTCGTATGAGAACACGTTCTAGGGCCGGATCGCCCCCATGTATAACGCAGGCTCCGATACTTGTGAAGACTCCTGACTATACGTCAGATAGTCCCGTGCGACTGCGCCTCGGGGCTCCGTCGAGGCAGCCAGAGCAGCATCAGGACGGCCGCCGCCAGCAGCACGCCCACACCGGTGCGGAACGCCGTCGCATACCCGTCGGTCAGCGCCTCGGCACTGGCGCCGCCCGCGGTGCGGGAGGCGGCGACGGTCGACAGCACGGCGAGGCCCAGCGCCCCGCCCATCGTGCGGGACGTGTTGATCACCCCGGAGACCAGGCCCGCCTCGCCGGGCGTCGCGCCCGAGGTGGCGAGCGTGGCGAGCGGGGTGACCGCGAGGCTCACACCGGACATCATCAGCAGCCCGGGCAGCATGATGGTGGTGACATAGCCGCCGTCCGCGGTCATCGTGGACTGCCAGGCGTAGCCCGCGGCCGCGGTCAGCGCACCGGTCACGGCGGCCTTCCGGCCGCCGACCAGGGCCATCAGCCGGGGTGCGAGATGCGACCCCGCGAGGAAGCCCAGGGACGACGGGATCAGCGCGAGACCGGCCTGCGTGGGGCTGTAGTCGAGCACGTTCTGCGCGTACAGCGTCATGAAGTACCACATGGCGAAGGACGCGGAGCCCAGGATGAGCATCGCGACGTTCGCGGCGGACACGGACCGCGCCCGGAACAGCTTCAGCGGCATCAGCGGACGTTCGGTCCGCGACTCGACGGCGATGAAGACGGCGAGAAGCGCCGCCCCGCCGAGGAGCGGCAGCAGCGTCCCCGGGGCCGTCCAGCCCGACGCCTCGGTCTGCACGATCCCGTAGGCGAGGGTGCCGAGACCGGCCGTGACCAGCACCGCGCCCGGAAGGTCGAGGCGGCGGCCGCCGCCCGCGCGGGTCTCCGACAGCCACAGCGCGCCCAGCACCACGACGGCCGCGCCCACGGGCACGTTGATCAGCAGCGTCCAGCGCCAGGACAGCGCGTCGGTGAGCACTCCCCCGACGAGCCCCCCGGTCGCGCCGCCCGCCGCGCCGACCGCGGACCATACGCCGATCGCCCGTGTGCGGGCGGGCCCTTCGGGCACACAGGACGTCACCAGGGCGAGTGTGGACGGGGCGAGCACGGCCGCCCCCAGCCCCTGCGCGGCGCGGGCGGCGAGCAACTGCCAGCCCTCCTGCGCCATCCCGCCCGCCAGCGAGGCGGCCGAGAACAGCCCGAGCCCCACCAGGAACATCCGCTTCCGCCCGTACAGATCCCCGGCCCGGCCGCCGAGCAGCATAAAACCGGCGAAGGCGATCGAGTACGCGTTCACCACCCACTGCAACCCCAGGGCGCTCAGCCCGAGGTCGGCCCGCATCGACGGCAGGGCGGTGTTGACCACCGACACATCGAGGACGACGAGGAACTGCCCTGCGCAGGCGGTCAGCAGCACCGCCCACGAGGGGGCGGCGCGGCGTCGGTCGAATTCGGCGCTTCGGACAGCGGGGAGTTCTGAGGGGGCTTGGACCATGCCTGTCATGGTCGCAGTAGATGAGTGCCCCGTACACCAGTTGATCAATACCTCGTTACATCGGGGGATCCACTGCCGGTCGCGGGTCCTAGGACCTCGGCTCAGCCGCCGAGGGCGGAACGTTTCGCCGCAGTGACGAACGCGGTGAACGCCGCCGGGGCGACGGCGAAGGCGGGTCCGTCGGGGTTCTTGGAGTCGCGGACGGCGACACGGCAGGGCTGGGGGGAGACCTCGACGCACTGTCCACCGGTGTTGCCGCTGTACGACGACTTACGCCAGGCGGCTGCGCCGAGCGGGGCGCACTCGACGCACTCCCCGCCGGTGTCAGCGCTGTACGACGATTTACGCCACCGTGCGCCCGTCAGGTCCGGGATGCTTCCCATAGCGCTCCTCCATTACGCGGGCGATCAGTGCCGCCGAGTCCTCTACAGAGAGGGCAGCGGCCTGAACGTGAGCGTAACGAAGCGCGGCTTCCCTGACATCGTCAGGGTTGGCCGTCATATGCCCGGAGACAAGATCCTCTGTGTAGACGAGGTCGGGATCGCGCTCAAAGCGCAGGATGTTGAAGGAGCCGATCAGGCTCGCATGCTCACCAGCCGCGAAGGGCAGCACCTGGATCTTGATCCACCGGTGCCCGGAAAGCGTCAGCAGGTGCGCGAGTTGAGCGCGCATCACCTTGGCTCCGCCCACCGGCCGGTGCAGGGCCGCTTCGTCCAGCACGACCCAGAGCATGGGGGGCTGCTCGCGCGCGAGGATCCGCTGGCGCTCCATCCGCGCTGCCACCAACTCCTCAAGTCTGTCAGGCATTCCGCTGGCCAGCACCGCGCGGGCGTACTCCTCGGTCTGGAGCAGTCCATCCACCAACTGCGCCTGGTAGGAGGCGATGTAGGTGGCCCGCGCCTCCATGTCAGCGTATGGCTGGAACCAGGTCGGCAGCTGGTTGCGCAGCACCAGTCCCACCAGCCGGGAGAAGGTCCCGTCCGTACCCAGCGCCGCGTCCAGTCGTTCCGAGAAGTCCCGCGTCGGCATCCTCCGGCCTGACTCGATGTGGCCGATCTGCGAACCGGTGCAGAAGACGCAGCCGCCGAGGTTCTCCTGACTGAGCTGTGCCGCTTCCCGCAGCCGGCGGAGTTCGGAGCCGTAGTAGGCCAGCGGAGATGCGCTGGGATCGAGCTGACGAGTCTTGTCCACCATGACGAGCACCCCCAAGCCAACGCCGTACGCACCGCACGGCGTGCGATCAGTCCACGGTCGACCGTATGAGCGCTCGCACATGCCGGTGATATGAATCACCCGACGACCACCCGAGTGAGGGACGCCTACGATGTGACCGCCCAGTAAGCACCCACGCCGTACGCCCCGGAGGAACCCCATGGCCCCCAAGCCGGAGATACTCGCCGCCTTCGAGGCCGCGAAGGGCTTTATGCCCGTGGACGAGGGGCTGGCGCTGTACGTGGCGGCCGTCGAGGCGGGAGGGCTCGGGCTGCCGCTGCTGGAGGTGGGGACGTACTGCGGGCGGTCCACGATCCTGCTCGCGGACGCCGCACGTGAAACGGGCACGGACGCCGTGACCGTCGACCACCACCGCGGCAGCGAGGAGCAGCAGCCGGGGTGGGAGTACCACGACCCGGAGACCGTGGATCCGGAGGTCGGCCGGATGGACACGCTGCCGGCGTTCCGCCGCACGCTGCACCGGGCGGGTCTGGAGGAGCACGTCATCGCCGTGGTCGGGCGGTCCCCGCAGGTGGCGCGGGTGTGGGCGAAGCCGCTGGGGCTGGTCTTCATCGACGGCGGGCACACCGACGAGCATGCGACGGCCGACTACGAGGGGTGGGCCCCGCATCTCGCGGACGGCGGACTGCTGGTCGTGCACGACGTGTTCCCGGACCCGGCGGACGGCGGCCAGGCCCCGTACCGCGTCTACCGGCGGGCGCTGGGGTCCGGTGCGTTCACGGAGGTCTCCGTCACCGGATCGCTCCGTGTACTGCGCCGCACCGGCGCGGGCATCTGAGCTGCGGCGCATGTCCGGGCTAGCATCCCCATCGTGAGCGAACGCCCCGGGCCGTACGAGCAGCGCCCGCCCCTCCCCGTACTCCGGCGGACCCGCGTCCTGGCCGTGACGCTGACCGCGCTGGCCGTGACCGCGCTGGCGGGGTGCGGCGGCACGGCTGTCGGCGACGGGCAGGGCCGGACCAAGGAGGCGCTGCCGCAGCCGGGCCGGTCGACCGTCGAGGGGGCGGCGCCCTCCGCCGCCCCCAGTCCGTCCTCGTCGCAGCCGCTCGCCGGAAAGACCGTGGTCATCGACCCGGGGCACAATCCCGGAAACTTCGACCATCCGCGCGAAATTGCTGAACAGGTTGATATCGGCACCAATAGCAAGGATTGCGATTCCACGGGCACGGCCTCCAATGACGGCTACCGGGAGGCCGAATTCACCCTCGACGTTTCTCGCCGCCTGCGTGATCTGCTGGAAAAGCAGGGGGCGACGGTGAAACTCACCCAGGACGACGACCGGCCCTATGGCCCCTGCATCGACGAGCGGGCGCGCATCGGCAACGAGGCGGAGGCGGACGCCGTGCTCTCCGTCCATGCCGACGGGTCGGCCTCCGGCAACCGCGGGTATCACCTGATCCTCCCCGCCCTGGTCAAGGAGGGCGGCGCGAACACGAGCAAGATCGTGGGGCCGTCCCGTGAGCTGGGGGAGCACATCGCCGAGGAGTTCGGGCAGGCAACCGGAACCGAGCCCTCCAACTATGTCGGCGGCGGCACGGGCCTGCATGTGCGGGACGATCTCGGCGGTCTCAATCTGTCGACCGTGCCCAAGGTGTTCATCGAATGCGGCAATATGCGGGACGCCAAGGACCTTGCGCTGCTGGAGAGTCCGGAGTGGCGGCAGAAGGCCGCTCAGGGAATGGCCAACGGCATCACCGCGTTCCTCGCCGGGTAACAGTCGTCGGGTAAGAGTCATCGGACGACGGACTTCAGGTAACACTCCCTGTCACACTGCGATACCGGGCGGACGACCGGCTCGGGCAGACGATAGATTCACCTCTACGATGGGGAGCACCCCCGAAGCTCCGCGCCGTGCATCCGCCTGCACCGGCGGCAGCGACGACCGCCCCGATGAGACGACCGACGAAGGACTTATACGTGAACATCCGCTCCCTCACTCGAGGCGATGGCGTGGTGATCGGAGCAGCGGTGTTGCTGTTCATCGCCTCGTTCCTCGAGTTCACCAGCTTCGACTGCCCCAGCAGCGGCGGGTGTCCCAGCGTGGACCTGCCCAACGCCTGGGACAATCTGGGCCTTTTGATGAGCATGTTCCTCTCTGGCGTCATCGGCGCAGCGCTGATCGTGGTGAGCCGTGCCATGCCGGGGCGGAAGATCGTGGGCATCGACCTCGGCCAGTTCGGGGTCGCGTTCTCCATCTTCGCCGCGTGGACGGCGTTCTGGACGGTCATCGGCATGGACCCGGACGCCGGCGCGGGTGCGATCGTGGGGCTGCTCGCCGCACTGGTGCTCGCCGCAGGCGTCATCGCCGCCCCGCTGGTGTCGGCTCTGAAGGCCCCGCTCATGGGCGCGCCGCGTCCGGCCGCCCCGCAGCCGTACGGCGCCCAGCCGGGCGGCGCTCCCGGCGGCTACGGCTACCCGGGCGGCCAGCAGCCGTACGGGGCGCAGCAGCCCGGTCAGCCGCAGCCGTACGGGGCGCAGCCGCAGGCCGCCGACGCACAGGCGCAGGCCCAGCAGACGAGCGGCGGCGGGGACTTCACGCCGTTCTGGTTCGCGGTTCCGGTGGCCCGCCCGCTGTACGGCGAGGACGGCTCCCCGACGCCGATCGCCGAGCTGGCGCCCGGCACCTGGTATCTCGCGGTGGAGCAGCGCGGTCCCGGCCTGGTGGCCCAGACGCAGGACGGCCGCCGCGGCGTGCTGCAGGACACCACGGGCATCCAGCGCGGCTGACGCCGCGACGCCGCCTCCGGCGTACACCGTTCACGGCCCCTCGCCCTTCCGGGCGGGGGGCCGTTGCCGTACCCTGACGCACCGTCAGAAACCTGTGGGCTCGGGAGGGGTGGAGGGGTGGGCATGCGCCTGGGACTCGCGCTCGGTTACTGGGGCCGGGGCCCCGACCCCCGCCATCTGGAACTGGCCCGGGAGGCCGAGCGGCTGGGCTATGACTCGGTGTGGACGGCGGAGGCATGGGGCTCGGACGCCTTCACCCCGCTGACCTGGATCGCCGCGCACACCTCCCGTATCCGGCTGGGCACGGCGGTGGCACAGATGGCGGCGCGCTCCCCCACCGCCACGGCGATGCACGCGCTCACCCTCGACCATCTCTCCGGCGGGCGGATGCTGCTGGGCCTGGGGCTTTCCGGACCCCAGGTGGTGGAGGGCTGGTACGGCAGGCCGTTCCCCGCGAGCCCGCTGACGGCCACCCGGGAGTATGTGGAGGTCGTCCGGCAGACCCTGCGACGGGAGGGGCCCGTGCGGCTGGAGGGGCGCTACTGCTCCCATCCGTACGCGGGCGAGGACGGCACCGGCCTCGGCAGACCGCTCAAGTCGATCACCCATCCCCTGCGGGCCGGCCTTCCGGTGCTGCTGGGCGCGGAAGGGCCGAAGAACATCGCCCAGACGACCCGTATCGCGGACGGCTGGCTGCCGCTGTACTGGTCGCCGATGCGGACGGACGTGTACGAGGCGTCCCTCGGCGGACTCCCCGACGGCTTCATGATCGCCCCGCTGGCCCGTGCGGCGGTCTGCGACGACGTGGCCGAGGGGCTGCTGCCGGTCAAGGCGATGCTCGGCTTCTACATCGGCGGCATGGGCCACTCCGCCCGCAACTTCCATGCGGACCTGATGGCCCGCATGGGCTTCGAGCCCGAGGCGCGCCGCATCCAGGAGCTGTTCGCGCAGGGGCGGCGGGAGGAGGCGGTGCTGGCCGTGCCGGACGCCTTCGCCGACGAGATCTCCCTGATCGGCCCGCGGGAGCGGATCGCCGGCCGGCTGGCGGCCTGGCGGTCGGGCCCGGTGACGGACCTGCTGGTCACGGCCCCGAACATGGAGACGCTGAGAGTGCTGGCAGAGCTGAACGGGTAGATCTGGCCGCCCTGCCCGCCCCGGACCGCTGCACTGGAGGCACGGGCCGTTTCCTTCGGAGCGCCGATGCGTTGTCGATGCCAACAGCATCTCTCGCCCGAAGGAGCCCCGCTATGGCAATCGGCACCGTGAAGTGGTTCAACTCCGAGAAGGGGTTCGGGTTCATCAGCCCGGACATGGGAGGAGCCGATGTCTTCGTGCACTACAGCGAAATCCAGAGCTCCGGTTTCCGGACCCTTGAGGAGAACCAGAAGGTCGAGTTCGAACTCGGCCAGGGGACGAAGGGGCCGCAGGCGCAGCAGGTTCGACCCATGTGACGCTCGGCAGGCCCGGGGGACCGAGCCCTACCGTGAGCTGTCGGCGCAGCACTCCGGGGGCAGCCCCGTCGGGAGGCGTTCGCCGCCGAAGACCGCGACCGTCGCCTCGTCGCCGCCGAGCGCGGCCACGGCGAGCAGCAGGGAGCCCGCCGTCCAGGTGGTCTGCTCCTCCGGCCAGACGGCGCGGTCCTCGAAGACATAGCCCGTCCAGTACATGCCGCCCTCGGCGCGCAGATGGCGGATCGACTGGAGGATCTCCAGGGCCCGGTCGGATTCGCCCATCACCCAGAGCGCGAGGGCCAGTTCGCAGCTTTCGCCGCCCGTGACCCACGGGTTGGGCAGCACACAGCGGACGCCGAGGCCGGGGACCACGAAGTCGTCCCAGCGGTCCTCGATGCGGGCCTTGGCCTCCGCACCGGTGAGGGCGCCGCCGAGGACGGGGTAGTACCAGTCCATCGAGTAGCGGCTCTTGTCGAGGAAGCGCTCCGGGTGGCGGCGGATGGCATGGGCGAGCGCACCGGCCGCCAGCTCCCAGTCGGGCTGCGGCTCCTCTCGCTCGTCGGCGATGGCGAGGGCGCAGCGCAGCGCGTGGTGGATGGAGGAACTCCCGGTCAGCAGCGCGTCGTTGACGGGGGTTCCGTCGTCCTCCCGCTTCCAGCCGATCTGGCCGCCGGGCTGCTGGAGCGCCAGGGTGAACTCGATCGCCGCGTGGACGCGGGGCCACATGCGGTCGAGGAAGGCGTCGTCGCCGGTGGAGAGGTAGTGGTGCCAGACGCCGACGGCTATGTAGGCGCAGAAGTTGGTCTCACGGCCCAGGTCCGTGGGCCGGTCGGCCTCGCCGTCGTGGTACGCGGCGTACCAGGAGCCGTCGTCGTTCTGGTGCCGTGCCAGCCACTCGTACGCGCGGGCCGCGGCCTCGTGCTCGCCGGCCGCGTCCAGCGCCATCGCGGCCTCGGTGTGGTCCCACGGGTCGAGGTGGTGGCCGCGGAACCAGGGGATCGCGCCGTCCTCGCGCTGTGCGGCGCGTATCCCGGCGACGGTCTCGGCGGCCTGCTCGGCGGTGAGGACACCGGTCAGGGCGAGATGTTCGGTCCGCTCGGACGGCGTCATCCGGCGAGGCCCGCGGAGTCGCCGGAACGGCCCGGTCCGCCGGGGTGGTCGGGCTGGTGCGGCTTCGTCGCGTATGCCACGAAGCTCTTGCCGATCAGGGGGTTGAGCGCCTGTTCGGCGACCCGCGTGGCCAGGGGCTTCTTCATGATGTCCCAGACCAGCAGCTTGTGGTACGCGCGCACCGGCAGCGCCTTCTCGTTGTCGACGCCGAACGCGCACTTGAGCCACCAGTACGGGGAGTGGAGCGCGTGCGCGTGGTGTGTGCCGTACGGCTTGAGCCCGGCCTCCCTCATCTTGGCCAGCAGTTCTTCGGCCCGGTAGATGCGGATATGGCCGCCCTCGACCTCGTGGTAGGCGTCGCTGAGCGCCCAGCAGATCTTCTCCGGGCCGTAGCGGGGGACGGTGACGGCGATCCGGCCGCCGGGCTTGAGGACCCGGACCATCTCGGCGAGCACACCCTTGTCGTCGTGGATGTGCTCCATCACCTCGGAGATGATCACGACGTCGAACGACTCGTCGGGGAAGGGGAGGTTCAGCGCATCGCCCTCCATGGCCGTGGCGGTCGCGCCCTGCGGGGCCTCCCCCGCCTCCTTCATGGCCGCGAACCACTTCGCCACCTCGCGGATCTCCTCGCCGTTCTGGTCGAGGGCCACGACCTGGGCACCCCGCCGATAGCACTCGAACGCATGCCGCCCGGCCCCACAGCCAAGGTCCAGCACACGATCGCCCGGCGCGAGCGGGAATCGGGAGAAGTCGACGGTCAGCAAGGAGTCAGCCCTTCGGGATACGTCATGTCTCGGGCCGCGAAGCGGCCGATGCCGGGCGGTGCGGCGGCGGCGCGGGCGTCCTGCCCCGGGGGCCGCAGCGTGGGCCGGGGGCCCACGCCCCCGGCCGCGGAGCGGGAAGTACCGGCCCAGGCGGCCGCAGTGCGGGCCACTGCCCCCGCCGCGCAGCGGCCGGAACGGCCAGCCGGCCCAGGCATGGGCCGGAGGTCCACGGCCCAGCCGGCGCAGCGGCCGATGCCGGGAGCCATCGCGGTCGTGGACCACAGGCCCACACCCCGGGCCGCGGAGCGGCCGGGAGACAGCCGCACCCCACACCGAGAGCCGGACCCCGGCACCCTGGGCGTGGGCCACAGGCCCGCACCCCCGGCCGCGGAGCGGGCGGGAGACAGCGGCGCGGAGTGGCCGGGAAACAGCGGCGCGGAGTGGCGGAGCACCGTCACCGCACCGCCCCCGCCGCGGCGATCGACTCGCGGTACCGCTCCACCGTCCCCCGTGCGGCCCGCGCCCAGGTGAAACGATCCAGCACCCGGGCCCGGCCCGCCGCGCCCAGACGGGTGCGGAGTTCCGCGTCGCCGAGCAGTCGGCCGAGCGCCGCGGCCAGCGCGCCCGCGTCGCCGGGCGGGACCGCCAGACAGGTCTCCCCGTCGGGGCCGGCGACTTCGGGGATCGCCCCACCGGTGGTGGCGACCAGCGGCGTCCCCGTGGCCATCGCCTCCGCGGCGGGCAGCGAGAACCCCTCGTACAGCGACGGGACACACGCGATCTGCGCCCCGCGCACCAGGTCGACGAGCTGCTCGTCCGAGATGCCCTTGACGAATTCGACGGCGCCCTCGAGCCCGTACCGCTCGATCATCTGTGCGACGGGCCCGTCCTCGGCGCGCTTGCCGACGACCACGAGGTGTGCGTCCGGGTGCTCGGTGCGGAGCTTGGCGAGCGCCTCGACCAGGTGGACAAGACCCTTGAGCGGGACGTCCGCGCTGGAGGTGGTGACGATGCGCCCGGGAACCTCGGCGACGGCCGGATCGGGTGAGAAGAGGTCGGTGTCGGCGCCGATGTGCACGACGTGGATGCGCTCCGGGCGCACCCCGAGGTGGTCGACGATCTCCTGCCGGGAGGAGCCGGAGACGGTCAGCACGGACGGCAGCCGGCGCGCCACCCGCTTCTGCATCCTGGTGAACCCGTACCAGCGGCGTACGGAGGCGCGCCGCTTCCAGCCGTCGGCGGCGTCCAGTTCGAGCTGCCGGTCCACGGTGATCGGGTGGTGCACGGTGGTGACGAGCGGCGCGCCGAGGTCGCCGAGGAGCCCGTACCCGAGCGTCTGGTTGTCGTGGACGACGTCGAACTCGCCGCGCCGCGCGGCGAGGTGGCGGCGGGCCCGCAGGGAGAAGGTGAGCGGCTCCGGGAAGCCGCCGGTCCACATGGTGGCGACTTCGAGGGCATCGACCCAGTCGCGGTACTCGTCGCGCTTCGGCGTCCGGAAGGGGTCGGGGCTGCGGTACAGGTCGAGGCTGGGCAGCTCGGTGAGGGTCACGCCCTCGTCGAGCACGGGGTAGGGCTGGGCGCCGACGACCTCGACGCGGTGCCCGAGGCGGGCCAGCTCGCGCGACAGATGGCGGACGTAGACGCCCTGGCCGCCGCAGAACGGATTGCCCTTGTAGGTGAGGAGCGCGATGCGCAGCGGAGCGTCACCGCCGCCGTCGCCCCGGCCGCCCTGGGCCTCCCGGCCGGTCCTGCCGTCCTGACCGTCCTGACCGGCCCTGCTGCCCCTGTCCCGGACGCGGTCCGCACGGGGACCCGCTGCTATGGCCTCAGCGGTCACTCGCGGCCCCCTTCTCGCTGCGTTTCGCGGGAGCGTAACCGCTCGCGCTAATCTAGAACAAGTTTCAGACTTGATCGCTCAAGGAGCTCCGAATCTACCGGCAGGTAGCGCAGCTGTAAGGGCCGGAACAGGTGATTCGCGCCACGGCGGAGCCCCTGCCATGCTGTGAGGTCCGCAGAGGTCCGCAGAGGTCCGCAGAGGTCCGCAGAGGTCCGCAGAGGTCCGCACATGCACCGGGAACAGGACGACGGGACAGATGACAGCAGCGGAAGCCACGTCGAAGTCGCCGGCAGGATCGAGGGCGGGCGCGGGGCTCAAGGGGGCGCCGCTCAAGGAGGCCACGCCGCCCTTGACGGAGCGCCAGGAGGCGCGCCGCCGCCGCATCCTGCACGCCAGCGCCCAGCTCGCCAGCCGCGGCGGCTTCGACGCCGTCCAGATGCGCGAGGTCGCCGAGGCGGCGGAGGTCGCGCTCGGCACGCTCTACCGGTACTTCCCGTCCAAGATCCATCTGCTGGTCGCCACCATGCAGGACCAGCTGAGGCATCTGCACTCCACACTGCGCAAGAAGCCCCCGGCCGGCGACACCGCGGCGGAGCGGGTGGCACAGACGCTGATGCGGGCGTTCCGCGCGCTCCAGCGGGAGCCGCAGCTGGCGGACGCCATGGTCCGCGCGCTCACGTTCGCCGACCGCAGCGTGAGCCCCGAGGTGGACACGGTCTCCCGGCTGACCACGGCGATCATCCTGGACGCGATGCGCCTGGAGGACCCCACCCCGGAGCAGCTGTCCGCGGTGCGGGTGATCGAGCACACCTGGCACTCGGCACTGATCACGTGGCTGTCGGGGCGGGCGTCGATCGCCCAGGTGAAGATCGACATCGAGATGGTCTGCCGGCTGATCGACCTGACGACGCCGTCAACCGGCGATTGACATTTGCTATCACCACCTATTGCATGCTTGATACCATTGCTCCATGCCGATGATCACAGTGGAGTTCACGGACGAAGAGCTCGCCGAGGCCAAGGCGCACGCCGCCTCGCTCGGCAAGTCCATGCGCGCCCATGCACACGACATAATCGTCGCGGACGCCCAGCGCGCGGCCTTCCTCAAGGACGCCGACAAAACCGTCGCCTACTACATGGACGTCTTCAAGGACGCCCCCGAGGGACTGCGTTGAGCCCTGTCATCCGGGTCGACGCAGGCTGGATCCTCGACATCCAGACGCGCGTCTCTCCCCTGAACACGCCGATCGCCGACTGGGGCGCGCTCCACGTCATGGCCGACCGCCATATCTACGAGCAGCCCCATGGCCAGCCCTACTACGAAGTACCAGCCGCCCGCGCGGCCACGCTGCTCCAGTGCGCAGTCCTGCTACGGCCGTTCACCGAGTACAACTCCGTGATCGGCTGGGCATGCGCCGACCAGTACATGGCCGCGTCCGGCGAGGCCATCACCCCTCCGAAGCCAGATGAGATCCACTTGCTGACCGGCGCGATCAGAGCCCAGGAAGCGGATCTCCGCGACATCGCCCGAGCCATCGCCTCCTGGCGATGACCGGCACGGGGAGCCGACCTACTCCTCCGGCGGGAACACCGGCTCCCCGCTCTCCCGCAGGGTGATCGCGATCGCCTCCACCGGACAGCTCTCCGCCGCCGCCAGGATCTCCTCGTCCGCGTCGGTCTCCGCCGACCTCGGGTGCGACTGGCGGGCGGCGTCCAGCCGGAAGCCGTCCGGGGCGTGGCCGACGCACATGCCGGAGCCGATGCAGACCCCGCGATCCACCTCCACATGCCAGCGGTCCCCCATCGCCTCAGCCCTCCCCGTATCCGGCGGGCAGATGGATCATCTTGTGCTCCAGGTACGCGCCGAACCCCTCAGGGCCGAACTCCCGCCCCACGCCGGAGTTCTTGTAGCCGCCGAACGGGCCGAGCATGTCCAGGCTGAAGGTGTTGACGTTGTACGTTCCCGTTCTGATGCGCCGGGCGAAGTCGACGCCGCGCTCTGCGTCGGCCGTCCAGACGCTGCCGCTGAGGCCGTAGTCGGAGTCGTTCGCGATCTTCGCGGCCTGGTCCTCGTTCCCGTACGGCAGCAGGCAGATCACCGGGCCGAAGATCTCCTCGCGCGCGACGCGCATCGCGTTGTCGACGCCTCCGAAGAGGGTCGGCTCCACATACCAGCCGCGCTCCAGGCCGTCGGGGCGGCCGCCGCCGGTGAGGATCTTCGCGCCTTCCTCCTGGCCGATCCTGATGTAGTCGAGCGAGCGCTGCTGCTGACGCCGGGCGACCAGGGGGCCGACCTGGGTGGCCGGGTCCAGCGGGTCGCCGACGGTCAGTGCGCGCGCCGCGGCCGTGAACGCCTCGGCGATCTCCTCGTACCGGCCGCGCGGCGCAAGGATGCGGGTCTGCGCCACGCACGCCTGCCCGTTGTTCATCCAGGCCGCGGGAACGATCCCGGCGACGGCAGCCTCCAGGTCGGCGTCCGGGAGGATGACGGCCGCCGACTTGCCGCCCAACTCCAAGGTCACACGGGTGAGATGGCGCGAGGCGACCTCCATCACACGCTTGCCCGCCGCGACCGAGCCGGTGAAGGAGACCTTGTCCACGCCGGGGTGCCCCACGAGGTACTCGCTGACCTCGCGGTCGGCGGGCAGGATCGACAGCACGCCCTCGGGCAGCCCGGCCTCCCGGACGATGTCGGCGAGGATGTACGAGTCGAGAGGCGACTCGGGGGACGGCTTGAGCACCGCCGTGCAGCCGGCGAGCAGCGCGGGCCCCAGCTTCGCGGCGGACGTGAACTGCGGGACGTTCCACGGCACCACCGCCGCCACCACCCCGACCGGCTCCCGCCGCACCAGGATCGGCCCGAGGACCCCGGAGCGCCGCTCCTCGTACGCCGTGTGGTCACGCGCCACGGTGATCGCCGCGTCCCACACCATCATCGCGCCCAGGGCCTGAGCGAGGACGCTCCATGAATAGGGGGAGCCGTTCTGCGCGCTGATGGAGCGGGCGATCTCCTCGTGCCGCGCCATGACGGCGTCCTTGATCCGGGCGACCACGGCTATCCGCTCCTGGAGCGGCAGACGCGGCCACGGCCCTTCGTCGAACGCCCGGCGCGCCGCGGCCACGGCCCGGTCGACATCCGCGCGCGAGGCGTGCGGCACCCGTCCGATGACCTGCTCGGTGTGCGGCGAGACGACCTCGATCACCCCGTCGCCGTCAGGGTCGGCGAACTCCCCGCCGATGAACAGCTTTCCGTGTTCCGCAAGGTCGGTCATGCCGCCGCCTTCCAACAGCCGAGCTGACACTTTTTCAGAACTGATACCAGTTCTAGTTAAAGTAGTCCACGGAACCGACGAAAACGCCCCCGACCAGCGATTTCCCGTTGATCGAGGGCGCATTGCGGACCCTTGGGCCGTCAGGGGGCCGTCGGGCGCTTGTGGGCCGTGCGATACATCCCGTCCACCGCCTTGCGCGTGCGCGTCTCGCTGCTCGGCATGAGGTGCGTGTAGGTGCGCAGGGTGAACCCTGCGTCAGCGTGACCCAGGTAGGCGCTGAGAGCCTTGATGCTCTCCCCGGCATCGAGCAGCACCGAGGCGTAGAAGTGCCGTAGCGCGTGCATGCCGTCCTCGCGCGCTTCCTTGTAGCGCTCCCCAGGACCAGGCTTGGGGATCACGCCCGCTTCGGCCAGAGCCGGTTTCCAGGCGTGCGCGTTGAAGGCGTTGCGCCAAACCGCCCCGCCCTCCACCGCGGTGAAGTACACGAGCTTGGTCACCGGATCGCCGTCGGGGCGGAGCCACGGCAAGGTGATCTCAACAGGCGGGAAAGCCGTCATGTGCTCGGCGAGCGCGAAAGCCACCGCGTCGGGCAGCGGCACGTCACGGAGCTTGCCGTTCTTCGGCGGTGCGAAGACCAGCCGCCGATCCACAATCTTGATCTGCTGCGTCACATGCAGCACGCCCGCCAGCGGGTCCACCTCATCCACGGGAAGACCGAAGATCTCGCCCTGTCGCAGTCCGCATCCGGCACCGACGTCCACCATGGCCCGGAAGTGCTCGGGAAGGCCCCGCCGGACAGCGAACACGCGGTCAGCCGACCATGGGGTGACGCGTCCGGGAGCTGACTTGGGACGCCGAACGGACCGGGCCCGACAGGGATTGTGGGCGAGACAGCCGTCATCCACGGCAGCGGAGAGCACGGCCGAGACATTGCCGAAGATCACGCGTCGGGTTGATCCGGCCCCGCCTTCATCCTCAAGCCTCCGCACCCAGGCCCGGATGTCAGACGGCTGGAGCGATGCAAGCGCGCGGTTCCCCAGGTAGGGGAAGACATGCAGCCGCAAGTGGCGTTCCGTCCGCTCACGGGTCGTCAGGTCGCTCGTCTGCGCGCCCAGCCACTCTGTGGCGTACTGCTGAAAAGTGGTCTTGCCCGCCTTGGGGTCGAGGTACTGGCCGC
Source organism: Streptomyces chengmaiensis (assembly GCF_029846775.1). Lineage (NCBI taxonomy): Bacteria > Bacillati > Actinomycetota > Actinomycetes > Kitasatosporales > Streptomycetaceae > Streptomyces > Streptomyces chengmaiensis. The sequence goes on along the minus strand of NZ_JARWBG010000058.1, from coordinate 14,340 downwards.
GCGCCATGTCGGCCTCGATCTGAACGAGCCACTGGTCAGCGAGCCGCTTCTGTTTGTCGGGGAAGCTCTTGGACTTCTCCGTGCCGTCCGGGCCGATGTAGCGGGCCCGGTAGCGCATGCCCGTGCCGAAGCGGTCAGTCCTGACCTTGACCACCTTGCCGTCCTTGCCCGTAGTGGTCTTGTACCAGCGGTCCTGGATGTGTCCGGCCATCAGGCAGCCCCTTCCATGAGGGACTGGACCCAGGCGCGCACGTCCTCAGGGTCGAAGCGCAGATGACGGCCGACACGGAAGCCTCGCGGCCCCGTGTGCTTGCGCCGCCACTGGTACACCGTCTCGACCGGCACACCGAGCAGGTCAGCCAGGTCGATCGGCGTCAGATAGCGGTCCGGGAGCGGCCGTTTCACCCTCACCACTCCCCCTCAGCGTCGAGTTCGGCACGGATCTCACGGGCGAGTTCGCGGCTGTGTTGGATGTCGCGGGCGATGGTCTGGGCGAGCCAGGACTCGCCTGGGGTGTGGCCGTGTCCTGCGTAGGTCCAGTGGGCGATGACCAGGGTGGTCGCCTCGGGGTGGGTGTCGGGGTCGGGCAGGCAGAGGGCGGCGCGCTGCTGGGCGGCGCGGTAATCGGCGCGGACCTTGCGGAGTGCGCCGAGGGTGGTGGAGTAGCGGCGGGATTTGGTGGAGAAGTGGCCGCGGAAGCCGAGCATGTGGGCCCAGTCGCGTAGGCGGCGGTGGGGGTAGGCGTGGTGTAGGTCGAGGCAGGCTGCGATGAGCCGGGCGGGGTGGTCGGGTACGTCGAGTAAGCGGAGGGCTTCTTTGTTGCCGATGCGGCGGTCTACGGTGCCGGTGGTTTCGGCTGCTTTGGTTGCGTATTTGGCGACGTAGGCGGCGACGGCCCGTTCGGTGATCTCGCCGGTGTCGAAGGCTCCGATGGGCTGGATGTCGAGCTGGGTACCCCAGCGCAGGGGGCGGGCGGGGTGGTCTTGGGCTGCGGGCACGGTCACAGCGACGCGGGCGGCGGCCGCGCGGATGGCGTCAGTGAGCAGATCGAGAGTCGCCCAGGCAGGAGGCGGGGTGTCGGGCCCGTCTGGTCCGTCGAAGCGGATGACCGCGTGGAAGTGAACGGCACCGCGCTTTTGGTACTCGGCGACCTTGCCGAAGGACAGTCGGGACTGTTCACGAGCGGCGCTCTGGGTGAGTCCGGCGCGGCGGGCGATCTCGCGGCGCAGGTAGATCGTGAAGTAGCGCCACAGGTCGGAGGCGTGGTTGTTCCACAGCACCGCGCCTGTGTAGTCGTACGCCTCGGGGTCGAGCGGGGTGCCCAGCTCCGGGGCGGTCTCGCGGTGGCGGATGCCGCAGGCGCACGGTCGGTTGCCGGGGCGGTTGTGGACGGGCCCGAAGGAGGGCGCGGTGAGGGTGGCGAAGACGCGGGGGTGGTCGGCCACAGTGGTCGGCGTGCCCTTGCAAGGGTCTCCGACCAGTCCGGCGCGGATTAGGTGGTAGGTGTCGCCCGCGTAGGTCCAGGCGCAGGCGGGGCAGCGTGAGGCGCGTCGATTGCCGCAGGCGATGCGGAGCCTGCCGCCCGGTTCGGTGTCGGTGGCATAGGCGTGCAGGACCGCACCCGTAGACGGGTCGATGGTCTTGGTGGAGCCGACGAGGTGGATGGGGTCGGCGCATCCTCCGGTGCGGCGGATCTGCTCTTGCCAGCGAGCAAAGCCGGGAGCCCCGGCCACCTTGAGCGCATCGGTCAGGGTGGCCGGGGCCGGGCCCGCCAGGGTGGCGGTGTCGGTCATCGAGCACCGTCCTTGCGGGTCTTGCGCGGGGGGTCGGAGTGGAAGCGGCGGGTGCCGAGGTCGCGGCCCTCATGCTCCTGCCGGGGCGCGTTGGGGTTGCGGTCGTTCCAGTCCTCCGCGCAGACCTTGTGGACGGGTTCACCTGCGTGCGAACGCATCGGCGTGGGCTTGCCGCACTGAGTACAGGGGCAGTCGCCACCGTGGTCGTAGTGGTCGGCGGATCGCCAGTTCAGGAGTCCCACGGTCGTCACCTCCCTGCCCGTGCGAGGACCGGGCGGGTGGTGACAGTGCCGGTGCCGTGACAGGCCGGGCAGTGCACAGCTGCGGTGCGGAGGTGACCGTGGCGGTCACGGCCGCCGATACCGATGGCGACGACGGGGAAGCCGTCGCAGTCGGGGCAGCGGCGCACGGCCGGGGTGTGCTCGGGCATGATGGAGGTGTCCTTTCGGATCTGTTGGGTCTGGAAGGGGTGCGGCACCCGGGCGGCAGTTACTTGGCGGTTTCAGGCCGCCCGGGGGCCGGTTAGCGCTTGTGGAGGTCTTTGACGAGCAGGCGCAGGACCACGGCGCACACCGTCACGGAGATGCCGGTGATGGCGACGGCCAGAAGCATGGAGACCAGGACCGCGCCGACGACGAGGACGAGGCCTGCGCCACCGGCGGCGACCACAGCGAGACCGGCCGGCGTGAGGCGCAGACCCATGGCTGGGGTGGCCGGCACAGGAGCCGGAGCAGCGGCCGGGGCCGGAACGGTCGACTGCGTACCGTCGCTCAGCGGCGCGGTACTTGTGTCGGGCGGTGTGTCGAGGCTGGGATACTTGGGCTTGAGCACAGCTGGTTCTCCTTGGGTCAGGGCCTGCACTGATGGGTTCGGGCGGCGAGTTCGGCGGCCGAGCGGTCCGGGTAGTCGGCGGAGAAGCCACAACCGGGAGCGGTGCAAGCAGCTGCGTGACGGTCACGGCCCCGGCGGTCGAAGTAGGTGCCGACCTTCACCGGGCCGATGCGCAGCACGTCGCGGAAGCGGCTGGGACGCGGCATGGATCAGTCCTCCTGTCAGGTGAGTTGTGCGGCGATGGCGTCGGCCATGGCGGGCGGGACGCCGAGTCGGGACCGGAGCGTGGGGGTGTCGATCGCAGCCCCGGTACGGGCCTGATGCTCGGCAGCGACCTTGCGCGCGTGCTCCACCAGCGCCGCCGGAACCGGAACAGACGCTGGAGCCGGGGGAAGGGCCGCAGGCTCAGGCTCGACAGCCTCCGCAACCGGCTCGGGCCCGGCGGCAGGTTCGGGGTCCGACTCAGACACGGTCTCTGTCTCGGGCGCGAGTGCGGGGGCGCGGCTGGGGGTGTGGGCGAGGAGGGTTCCGCCGAGGAAGGCCAGAGCGGGCCATCCGGCGACCAGCATGCGCAGCCAGCCGGGAGGGTCGCTCAGGTCGAGGAATCCGGCGGTCGCGACGTTCGCCCCGAGCGAGGCGGCCAGAGCGATCAGGAACCAGCACCAGGCCAGGGCCCGCGCGCTGCCGGTACGCAGACGCCGCCAGGCGGCGACCAGCAGCAGGTCCACGGAGACCGGGTAGGCCCAGGCTTTCCAGCCGTCCTGTCCGGCGGACTGGGCGACGTCGTGCAGGTGGGCGAAGGACAACGCGGCGGCGATCACCGCCTGAACCAGCACCGCATCGAGCTTGAGCGGTCGGCGCATCATCACATCCACCTCCTTCTGGGGTCGGGCGCACCGGCCGGGCAGCGCATGAGGTCACCGCCCGCCCGGTGCGCAGCCGGGTGTCAGGCGGTGCCGGTGCCGAAGCAGGACCCGCACAGCGCGCTCTGCCGACTGTCGGTCTCGCGTCCCTTGCGCGCGCCGACCCGCACGGTCTCGCTCGTTTCACCCGTCCCGCCGCAGGTGGAGCACTTCGGCACAGCAGCGGTCTTGGCGGTGCGGCGGCTGGTGGTCTTCCGCGTGGCCATGGCGGTCACCGCGCCTGTGTGGCGTTGGGACGGGCAGCGGCGTAGGTCTCCAGGGCGGCGAGGTAGTCAGCCGTTGCGGCAGCCAGCGCCTTGGCAAAGGCCAGGTGGTCGGCGATGGGCACGGCGTTGAAGGCCGACACGCTCAGCGAGCAGCCGTTGCCGTCCAGGGCGAGGATGGGGGCGCGCTTGGTTCCGTAGTCGTGCAGGTGAACCCCGGTGTCGGCGTCGCCGTAGAAGGACATGATGGCGGACATCGCGGTCTTCTCCTTTCGGGTTTCGGGCATGGCTCGGGTAGGGACCTGGCGCGATGCGGTCGCGCCGACCGTGGGAAGGTGCGGGACTACTCGGCGGCCGAGGCCGCCTTGGCCAGCGACAGCGGCACGTCAACGGCCGCCGGGAGCGGTGTCGCGAGGTGCGGCCGGTAGGGCGCGAGCGCCGGAACGTCTGGTGTGAGGTGCGCGAAGTCGCGGCAGATGCGCGTGGCGTCGGTCAGGGACAGTTCAGGGGTGCGGATGCGGCACCAGCCGCCGGAGGCGTCCCCGGCAACGGCCGTGCCCGGACAGTCCGGAGCAATGGCGGTCGCGGCCATGGTCGCCTCGGGGGAGATGTCGCTCAGGCCCATCTCGGCGGTCTGCTTGTCGTTGACCCGGTGCACCACCCGGCCCGTGAGCTGCGCCCGCAGCAGGGTCGCACCCCTGCCCAGGTCGGAGCCGAAGCGCTGCCCGCACACCTCCAGGTAGATGCCGACTGCGCGGGCCATCTGCGCCAGGCGGACCATCTGCGTGACCATCTGGTCCCGCCGTTCCTCATCCTTCTTCACCGTGGTCAGGAACAGCTCCGCGACCTCATCCACCAGCAGCACCACCGGCACCGGCCGCACCGCCTCAGGCAGCTCCCACATATCCGACACCTGATGCTCAGCCAGCACATCGAAGCGGTCTTCCATCAACTTCACCAGCGCGTTCAGCAGCCCCAACGCCAGATCAGGCGTGGTCGCCAAAGCAGACAGACGAGGCGAGAAGCGGCCTTGTTCCACGCCGCGTTTGCAGTCGATGCCCACCAGCGCGACCGGCAGCCCGGCAAGGGCAGCGATCAGGTTGCGCAGGTACATGGACTTGCCCGACTGGTTCGCCCCCAGCGTCAGCGCGTGCGGCACCTTGTGGTAATCCCTCACGAACGCCGTGCCGTCCTCCCGCACAGCCACCGGCACCACCAGCGACCCCGAGACCGTGACCTTGCGCGGCATCCGCACCCGGCGCAGCACGTCATACCCGGTCATCCGCAGCTCGATCACACCAGGCTGTAACTCGACCATGGTCACCGAGTACACGCCCCAGGCGTGCCGCAGCCGGGCCGAGGCGGCAGCCACGTCCGCTGGTTCCAGGCCGGCCGGAAGCCTCAGCCGCACCGTGAACCCGACACGGCAGAACCGCAGGCGGCGGACCTTCGGAACAGCAGGCCGCACCTCGCGCCGCACCCCACGGGCCATCAACGCCCGCACCCGCGACGGAGCCACCGTCAGCCCGCACGCCTCCATCGTCGCCCGATAGGTGAAGGTGAACCGGCCCCAGGCCAGCGGCATCCCCACCAGCAGCCAGAACACATCCGGCCGACGCACACGCGCCCACACCACACCGCCCACCAAGGCGGCCAGCAGGGCCAGCAGAACGACCCCCCGCACGGCAGATCAGCCCTTGCCGTTCGAGGCGGCCGGCACGGCCAGCGGCGTGACCGCCACCGCCCGAAACGCGATCCCGTGACGGTTGTCCCGCTCCCAGTCCCGCGCCCGAAGCCCGGTCACCGCCACCGGCATCCCCGGCGACAGACCCATGTCAATCCCCGTGACCGGCACGGACACCTGATGGAGGTTCCCCTCCCCCTCATCCGAGATCAGCAGCCCCACGGTCACCAGCTCCGCACCGGTCTCCCGATCCCGCGCGATCTCACCGGTCTGCCGGTTCGCGACCTTCGGCGTCGGAGCCGTCGCCACAAACACCACAGCAGACGAAAGATCAATCTTGAAGGACGGCATTGCAACTCCACTTCTGTGAGCGGAGCGACGCGGAGCGCCGCTCCAACGATCTCCGGTTGCCGTCCCTGTTGATCGGCGGGGCATCCACACCGATGGGGGACGCAGCCAGCAACTGGCTTGAGCCAGTTGACCGACTGGCTCCAGTGAACTGGCTTGAGCCAGTGGAGTCAAGCCCTAAATCGACACTGGCTTGAGCCAGCGCTAGCCTGGCTGCGACGAACGGAGAAATGACCATGAGCGGAGAGGGCCAGGGCGACAGGCCGATCAGCCAGCAGATCGCAGAGGAGCTTCGGGCCGCCATCAACGACGGCACGTACCCTCCGGGCGGCGAGCTGCCATCGCAGCGCCGACTTGCGGAGCAGTACAGCGCGGCACGGAACACCGTCGCCGAGGCCCTGAAGCTGCTTGAACGGCAAGGTCTCATCACTTCCCAGTGGGGGCGAGGTGTCTTTGTGCGCGAGCACAAGCCACTCATCCGCCTTGGAAGCGATCGCTACTCACCCAAATATCGAGAGTCCGGCTTGTCGCCATTCCTCATCGAATGCGAGAAGCAAGGGAAGACCGGACGGTTTGATGTCCTGGGGATCGAAAAGGTGAAACCGGATAAGCGTCTCGCCGATCAGCTCAAGGTTTCCCCCAAGGCCAAGTCGGTACTACGCCGAGAGAACGTCTTCTACGCCGACGACGACCCCGTTTATAGAGTCACAACATGGATTCCCTGGAGCATCGCGCAAGGCACCGGCCTCGTTGAAGCAGAAGTACCGCATCAGTACGGCATTCACGGAATCTTTGAGGAGAAGGGGCATGTAATGACCCGCATCCACGATGAGATCACGGCAAGGATGCCGACCCCCGAAGAAGTCGGGCACCTGGAACTTCCGCAGGGTGTTCCCGTCATCGAGGTCATGCACACAAGCCTTGACCAGGACGGAGAGCCTTACGAGGTGACCCGCTTCGTCATGCGAGCCGACATGAACGGCCTCAGCTACAACGTCCCAGTGGAGTGACGATGGTAGACGCCGAAAGGTCAGCAATCATCCGCCCCCGACGTGAAAGCGATATCCCCAGGGCCGCGCTGGCACTGGTGCAGACCCACCACAGAGACGGATACCCCGTAGAAGGTGTGAACGCCCCGGAGCAATGGCTCACCTCGCCTCCTGCCCTCAATGCTTGGGTAGCCGACTTGAATGGGGAAATCGTTGGCCATGTCGCAATCAATCATCCGACCGAGGGTGACGCAGCCGTCAGCCTGTGGAAACATTCAGGCGAGGATGACAAGGCCCAGGCGGCAGTATTGGCACGCCTCTTCGTTGCTCCGCAAGCACGGGGAATAGGTCTGGGAAAGCTTCTCGTGGATGCCGCGACCGAATATGCGGAAACGAAGCGTCTGCGGCTGGTACTCGATGTGATGACGAAGGATAAAGCCGCGATACGCCTGTACGAGCGGCTCGGGTGGAGCCGCCTTGGGGAGGTCGTCCACACCTTCGGGGAAGGACAGCAGACGCCAGCGGTCTGTTATGTATCACCCCCCAACTAAGCACAGACGCCAGAGGAGGAGATATGGGAAACTTTGCGCTTTCCGTCCGCTTCACACTGAGGGAAGGGGCCAGCGCTGGCTTCGACGCTCTTGTAGAGCAGACGACCGCAGCCATCCGCGTACACGAGCCGCGCACTCTCGTGTATGCCTGCCACAGCGTCGAGGGCGCTCCCAACCAGCGGATCTTCTTCGAGCTTTACGCCGACCACGACGCTTTCGAAGAGCACGAGCGCCAACCACACACCCGCCACTTTCTTAAGGAGCGCACGAAATACGTCGCCGCAACCGAGGTGGACCGGCTGACGCCGTACGCGGGGAAGTACCCCTCTGAGGTGGCGAAGTGATCCGAGATCTTGTGCAGCTCTCAGGCCCACGTGCCCCCAAGGCTCTGGCAGAACTCGCCGAGCGAGCCGCAATCTCATGACGGCCAACAGGGGACCATGACTGGCCTGTTACAGGTTTCTCTACCTCATCAAGGCTCGCTTCGCTCGCTGCCCGGCCGTCTGCTCGGGCAGCGAGCCGGGCGCATCAGATCATCGCCTACCCGACCGCCGAAACACCGCGCCGGCGAACCCGGACACCCCTGCTTGCCCTGCTCGCTGATGTGCCCGATCGGCCCCCAACAGGCGAGCCACGGACACGGACACCGACACCCCGGCGGCAGCCGAAAGGGAGCACAGCACACTCGGACGCGCAGGCGTCCACGTTTCCGGCCTCCTGAACTGCAATGCAGTCTGACACCAAGGTCAGAGGTGCCGCGCACAGCGCGGCGGCGCCGGGGACGGCCGCCGCCGCTCCGCCCCTCCTTGTCTTCGCCACCGGGGCTGCGCGCCGTCGCCCACCCCGCGCCCGCAAAGGGGCGAAGACCAGGCCGGAGCTGGGTACGGGCGACTCCACGGCTTTACCCACCTGCCAGGACCGGGACCCGCGCCGGACACGACCAGGGGGCCAATCGGGCACATCAGCGGGCAGGCCAAAGGGCTGCCCGATTCCGCGGGCCAGCGTACGGCCCCCTGATCATGCCCGGCCCCAGCCCAGACAGGACACCGGCCAAACCCGCGCAGCCACCCTCGGGCCGTCTCTGGGCCGTGCGAGGCCGACCAACGCCGACAGACGACGACAGGCAGTCAGCGCGTCCATGCAGGTCAGCCAGCTCCCTTTTGAGATCAGTCGACTTGACGGAATACTGGAACCAGTTCTAGTTATAGTGGGCAATGGCCGTGCCGCCGACCGGAGACGAGACGCCCATGCCCCACGTCATCGCACACGGCGGAGGCGTCTGGTCCATCGCCGTGCCCATCCCCGACAACCCTCTCGGACACACGCTCGTCCATCTCGTCGACACCGGGCGCGGCCCCGTCCTCATCGACACCGGCTGGGACGACCCGGCCTCCTGGGACGCCCTGAACGACGGGCTGGCCGCCCTCGGGACATCGGCCGCCGCGCTGCACGGCGTGGTCGTCACCCACTGCCACCCCGACCACCACGGGTTGTCCGGGCGGGTGCGGGAGGCCTCCGGGGCGTGGATCGCGATGCACGCCGCCGACGCCGCGGTGGTGCGCCGCACCCGTGCCGCGGAACCGGGCCTGTGGCTGGACTACCTCACGGACAAGCTGGAGCGCGCCGGGGCTCCCGAGGAGCACCTCGCCCCGCTGCGCGCCGCCCGCTCGGCCGGGCGCTCCGGCGGGCTGCCCGGACTGCGGCCCGCGCTGCCCGACCGCGAGATCGCGCCGGGCGAGTTGCTGGACCTGGCGGGGCGGCGGCTGCGTGCCGTGTGGACGCCCGGCCACACCCCCGGGCATGTCTGCCTCCACCTCGAAGAGGCCCATCCGGCGCGGCTGCCGGGCCACGGCCGGCTGTTCTCCGGCGACCACCTGCTGCCGGAGATCACCCCGCACATCGGCCTGTACGAGGACCCCGACGACGCCGCGGTCACCGACCCGCTCGGCGACTACCTCGAATCCCTGGAGCGCGTCGCCCGGCTCGGCCCTGCCGAGGTCCTCCCCGCCCATCAGCACGCCTTCACCGGCGCGCCCGCCCGCGTACGGGAGTTGCTCGCCCACCACGAAGCCCGGCTGACCGCTCTGCTCGGGCTGCTGGAGCGGCCGCTCACACCCTGGCAGGCCGCCGAGCGAATGGACTGGAACAGACCCTGGGAGCGGATCCCTCACGGCTCCCGCAACATCGCCGTGTCGGAGGCCGAAGCGCATCTGCGGCGGCTGGTGAAGCTGGGCCGCGCCGAGGCCGTCCCGGGCAGCGGGCCCGCGGCGTACGTGGCCGTGTGAGGGGCGACGGAGGGGCGGGCACGGGTCCGCCGGATGGCCTGCCGGTAGAGTGTGCGAGTCGTCATCATGCGTGTACGGGGGGAAGCCGGTGCAGTTCCGGCGCTGATCCCTTCCCCCGGCCCGGCGCTCCGTGCGGGCCGGGGAAGCCCCATGCCGTGAGCCGTCTGCCTCGCAGACGGTGAGCCGGAATGCCCCGTATGCGTTCAATGACCGGCTCACACCGTCGGCAGCCCGCCGACGGTCGGCACCGTCGAGGTCATACGGAGCCGGAGCCCTGGTGCCCTCCGCGTGCCCGTGCCCGGCCCACGCAGGAGAGGCACAGACCGCCATGAACACCGCTCGCCGTCGCAGATCCGCCGGGCTCGCCGCCTTCGCCGCAGCCGGGCTGGTCTTCACCGCCGGCCCGGCCGCCGTGGCCGCGCCGTCCCCGACGCCCTCCGCCGCGCTACCGTCCGGCCTGTACGGCGAAGGCGACCCCACATACGACGGCGTCTGGCGGCAGTCCCTGGCGCTGCTCGCCCAGGACACCGTGGGCGTGCGCCCGGCCGCCAAGGCCGTCGACTGGCTGACCGGCCAGCAGTGCGACAGCGGCGGCTTCCCCTCCTACCGCGCGGACGCGACCGGCGACTGCGACGCCAAGCTGCCGCTGGACTCCAACGCCACCGCCGCGGCCGTGCAGGCGCTCGCCGCGCTCGGCGGGAACGACGCCGCCCTCGACAAGGGCGTCGCCTGGCTGAAGTCCGTGCAGAACCAGGACGGCGGCTGGAGCTACAACCCCGGCGGGCCCAGCGACGCCAACTCCACGTCCATCGTGATCGGCGCGCTCGCCGCCGCCGGCGAGAAGCCGGAAGCCGTGACGTCGAAGGGCGGCAAGACGCCCTACGACGCGCTGCTGACGTTCGCGCAGCCGTGCGACGCCGAGGAGGCCGGGGCGTTCGTGTACCAGCCGGGCACCCCGGGCCTCGTCGCCGACTCCACGGCCGCGGCGGTGCTCGGCGCGCACGGCGCGGGCCTGGTCGTCGCCGCGGGCGCGGCCGACGCCAAGGGCCTGGCCTGTGAGAAGGCGGCCAACGCGGCGGACGCGGCGCACAACGGCGCGGTGTACCTCGCGAAGGCGCTCGACGGGACCGGGCACCTCGACACCCCGCCGATGCCGGGCGCGGAGAACCCCGAGAAGAAGCCGGACTTTGGCAACACCGCCGACGCCGTGGTCGCGCTGCACGCGCAGGGCATGGGCGAGGCGGCGAAGAAGCCGCTCGCGTGGCTGCAGCAGAACGCGGACGGCTGGGCGAAGGAGAACGGTCCCGCCGCCTACGCACAGCTCATATTCGCCGCCCATGCGGCGGGCGCCGACCCCAAGAGCTTTGGCCCGACCGACCTGGTCGCCGGCCTGAACGCGACCGGCCCCGCGCCGGAGGCCGCGTCCCCGCAGGGCTCCGCCTCCGCCTCCTCCGAGGAGAACAAGGAGAAGAAGGACGAGGACAAGGACGACGACGGGTCCGGCGTCGGCGCGTGGTGGATCGTCGGCACGTTCTTCGCCGCGAGCGTCGGCGTGGGCTTCCTGCTGAGCGGCCGCAGGAAGAACCGGCAGCCGTGATGCGCCCCCGCCTCACCGCCGCGCTGTCGGTCCTGTGCGCCCTCACCGCGCTCACGGCGGCAGCCGTCCCGGCGCAGGCCGCGGGCTACCGCTACTGGTCGTTCTGGCTGGCGGACGGCGGACGGTGGATGTACGCGAACGAGGGTCCGGCGACCGCCAGGCCCGCGGACGGCTCGGTGAACGGCTACCGCTTCTCGGTCAGCGAGGACAGCGGCGACTCGGCGCAGCCGCGACAGGCTCCCGACTTCGCGGCGATCTGCGCGGACACGCCCGCGAAGGACGGCGTCAAGCGGGTCGCGGTCGTCGTCGACCCGGGCGTGCCCGCCGATGCGCCGGACGGCGAGACGCCTCCCGCGCCGCGGACGGCCTGCGCCCGGGTCGACGAGGACGCGACGAGCGCGGAGGCGCTTGCCGCCGTGGCCAAGCCGCTGCGGTACAACAGCGACGCGCTGCTGTGCGCGATCTCCGGGTACCCGAAGACGGGTTGCGGAGAGCAGGTGTCGGGCAGCGGCGACCCCGGCGGCGCGGCCTCCGGGGCCCCGTCGCCCGCGCCCGTCGCCTCCTCCGCCTCCGACGGGGAAGGGGACGGGGACGGGGAAGGCGGACCGTCGCTCGGACTGATCGCGGGCGGCGCGGCGGTGCTGCTGCTCGGCGCGGCCGCCGTATGGCAGTCCCGCCGACGCAGGCCATGAGCCGGGCCCACGCCCACCGCGGCGGCAGCCCGTACGGGCCCAACGCCCCGGACGGCCGCCCCGCCTCGGCGAAACGGTACGCCTCCTCCCCGGTACCCGAGCCAGCCAACGCGACTGAACCGACCGGCTCCTCCGCGCCGACCGCGGCCGACCGGCGCCACGACGCCGACGGCCTGTCCGGCCCGTCGGCCCAGACAGACACGTCGGCCCAGACAGACACGTCGGCCCGGACAGACACGTCGGCCCGGACAGGCGCATCGGTCCGGACAGGCGCATGGCGGGCGCGGCTGCGCGCACCCGTCGCCGACCGGGCGAACGCCCTGCATGCGGGGGCCTGGTGGCTGTGGGCCGTCGGACTGGCCGTGGGCGCCTCGCGCACCACCAATCCGCTGCTGCTGGCGCTGATCGTCGCCGTCGCCGGGTATGTCGTCGCCGCGCGCCGCACCGACGCGCCCTGGGCCCGCTCGTACGGGGCGTTCGTCAAGCTCGGGCTCGTCGTGATCGCCGTCAGAGTGCTGTTCTCCGCCGTGCTGGGCTCGCCGATCCCCGGGACGCACGTCCTGCTGACGCTGCCCGAAGCCCCCCTGCCCGACTGGGCGAAGGGCATCCGCATCGGCGGCCGGATCACCGGGGAACAGCTGCTGTTCGCGCTGTACGACGGCGTCAAGATCGCGACACTGCTCATCTGCGTCGGCGCGGCGAACGCGCTGGCGAATCCGGCCCGGCTGCTCAAGTCCCTGCCCGGCGCGCTGTACGAGGCGGGCGTCGCGGTCGTCGTCGCCATGACGTTCGCGCCGAACATGGTCGCGGACGTGGTGCGGCTGCGCACCGCCCGGCGGCTGCGCGGCCGCCCCGCCGGCGGCGTCCGGGCGATCGGGCAGATCGGGCTGCCCGTCCTGGAGGGCGCGCTGGAGCGGTCGGTCGCCCTCGCCGCGTCGATGGACGCGCGCGGGTACGGGCGTACCGCCGAGGTCCCACCCGCGGTGCGGCGTGCCACGCACGCGCTGACGCTCGGCGGGCTGCTGGGCGTGTGCGCGGGCTCGTACGGGCTGCTGGCCGCGACCGGTGCGTCGTACGGGCTGCCGCTGATGGCCGCCGGGCTGCTGGCGGCGCTGGCCGGGCTGCGGCTCGGCGGGCTGCGCTCCCCGCGCACCCGTTACCGTCCAGACCGCTTCGGCCTGCGCTCCTGGCTGGTCGCGGCCTCCGGTGCGGCCGTCGCCGCCGCTCTGGTGTGGGCGCGGGCGGCAGATCCGGTCGCGCTGCATCCCGGTGTCGTGCCGCCGGTCGCGCCGGCGCTGCCGCTGTGGCCCGCGGCTGCGGTGCTGATCGGGCTGCTCCCCGCGTTCATCGCGCCCATGCCCGCGGCCGCGCCTGCGCCCGTCTCATCTGTGAAGGAGCCGAACCAGTGATCCGGTTCGAGAACGTGTCGGTGGTCTACGGCGACTCCGACGGCGAGGCGCGCACCCCCGTCCTGGACGGGATCGATCTGACCGTGCCGGAAGGCGAACTGGTGCTGCTCGTCGGCGCGTCCGGTGTGGGCAAGTCGACGCTGCTGGGAGCCGTGTCCGGGCTGGTGCCGCACTTCACGGGCGGCACACTGCGCGGCAGGGTCACTGTCGACGGCCGCGACACTCGGACACACCGCCCTCGTGAACTGGCCGATGTCGTCGGCACGGTCGGCCAGGACCCGCTCGCGCACTTCGTCACGGACACCGTGGAGGACGAGCTGGCGTACGGGATGGAGTCGCTGGGCCTAGCGCCGGAGGTGATGCGCCGCCGGGTCGAGGAGACCCTCGACCTGCTCGGCCTGGCCGAGCTGCGCGACCGGCCGATCGCGACGCTGTCCGGCGGCCAGCGGCAGCGGGTGGCGATCGGCTCGGTGCTCACCCCGCACCCGAGGGTGCTGGTCCTCGACGAGCCGACGTCCGCGCTGGACCCGGCGGCCGCCGAGGAGGTGCTCGCGGTGCTCCAGCGCCTGGTGCACGACCTCGGCACGACGGTGCTGATGGCGGAGCACCGGCTGGAGCGGGTGGTGCAGTACGCGGACCAGGTCGTACTGCTGCCCGCGCCGGGCGAGGCCCCGGTGACCGGGGCTCCGGCCGAGGTCATGGCCCTCTCCCCGGTCCATCCGCCGGTCGTCGCCCTGGGGAGGCTCGCGGGCTGGTCCCCGCTGCCCCTCTCGGTCCGTGACGCCCGCCGCCGGGCGGCGGAACTGCGCGTCCGGCTGTCCGGGGCGGCTCCGCTCCCGCCGTCCGGGGCCCCCTCCCCCGCGGTCCGCCCGCCGGCCCCGACCCGGACCCCGGCCCCGGCCCCTGCCCCGGACGTTCCCGAGGCGCGGCCCCGTCCTTCGGGCGTCCTCGGCCGTCTCCTCCGCCGCCGCGGAGGCGCGGCCGTCGGAGGCGCGGCCGTCGGAGGCGCGGCCGTCGGAGGCGCGGCCGTCGCGC
>NZ_JARWBG010000057.1:0-38842 GCF_029846775.1 Streptomyces chengmaiensis | reverse complement strand
GGCGGCGGCGGTCGTCCCGGCTTCGCCGGTCGTCCCGGCGGAGGCCCCGGTGGCGGCGGCTTCGGCGGCGGCGGTGGCCGTCCCGGCTTCGGCGGACGTCCGGGTGGCCCCGGCGGCCGCGGCGGCACCCAGGGCGCCTTCGGCCGTCCCGGCGGCCCGGCGCGCCGTGGCCGCAAGTCGAAGCGGCAGCGGCGCCAGGAGTACGAGGCCATGCAGGCCCCGTCGGTCGGCGGTGTGATGCTGCCTCGCGGCAACGGCGAGTCCATTCGCCTGTCGCGCGGTGCGTCCCTCACCGACTTCGCGGAGAAGATCAACGCCAACCCGGCGTCGCTCGTCGCGGTCATGATGAACCTCGGCGAGATGGTCACCGCGACCCAGTCCGTCTCCGACGAGACCCTGGAGCTCCTGGGCTCGGAGATGAACTACACCGTCCAGATCGTCAGCCCGGAGGAGGAGGACCGAGAGCTTCTCGAGTCCTTCGACATCGAGTTCGGCGAGGACGAAGGCGGCGAGGAGGCCCTGGTCTCGCGTCCGCCGGTGGTGACCGTCATGGGTCACGTCGACCACGGAAAGACCCGACTGCTGGACGCGATCCGCAAGACGAACGTCATCGCGGGCGAGGCCGGCGGCATCACGCAGCACATCGGTGCGTACCAGGCCGCGACCGAGGTCAACGGCGAGGACCGCAAGATCACCTTCATCGACACCCCGGGTCACGAGGCGTTCACCGCCATGCGTGCCCGCGGTGCGAAGTCGACCGACATCGCGATCCTCGTGGTGGCGGCCAACGACGGTGTGATGCCCCAGACGATCGAGGCGCTGAACCACGCCAAGGCGGCCGAGGTGCCGATCGTGGTCGCGGTCAACAAGATCGACGTCGAGGGCGCGGACCCGACCAAGGTGCGCGGTCAGCTGACCGAGTACGGCCTGGTGGCCGAGGAGTACGGCGGCGACACCATGTTCGTCGACATCTCCGCCAAGCAGGGTCTCAACATCGACTCCCTGCTGGAGGCCGTGGTCCTCACCGCGGACGCCTCGCTCGACCTGCGGGCCAACCCCGTGCAGGACGCGCAGGGCATCGCGATCGAGTCCCACCTCGACCGCGGCCGCGGCGCCGTGGCGACCGTCCTGGTCCAGCGCGGCACCCTGAGGGTCGGCGACACGATGGTCGTCGGCGACGCCTACGGCCGCGTCCGCGCCATGCTCGACGACAAGGGCAACAACGTCGAGGAAGCGGGTCCGTCGACCCCCGTCCTGGTCCTGGGTCTCACCAACGTCCCGGGCGCCGGCGACAACTTCCTGGTCGTCGACGAGGACCGCACGGCCCGTCAGATCGCCGAGAAGCGCGCGGCGCGCGAGCGCAACGCGAACTTCGCCAAGCGCACCCGCCGGGTGTCCCTCGAGGACCTGGACAAGGTGCTCAAGGCCGGTCAGATCCAGGAACTCAACCTCATCATCAAGGGCGACGCGTCCGGTTCGGTGGAGGCTCTCGAGTCCTCGCTGCTCCAACTCGACGTCGGCGAAGAGGTGGACATCCGGGTGCTGCACCGCGGCGTCGGCGCGGTCACCGAGTCCGACATCGACCTGGCGATGGGCTCCGACGCCATCGTCATCGGCTTCAACGTCCGCGCGGCCGGCCGGGCCGCGCAGATGGCGGAGCGCGAGGGCGTCGACGTCCGGTACTACTCGGTGATCTACCAGGCCATCGAGGAGATCGAGGCGGCCCTCAAGGGCATGCTCAAGCCGGAGTACGAAGAGGTCGAGCTGGGCACGGCGGAGATCCGCGAGGTCTTCCGCTCGTCCAAGCTGGGCAACATCGCGGGTGTCCTCATCCGTTCCGGCGAGGTCCGACGCAACACCAAGGCCCGGCTCATCCGCGACGGCAAGGTCGTCGCGGAGAACCTCACCATCGAGGGTCTGCGTCGCTTCAAGGACGACGTCACCGAGATCCGCGAAGGCTTCGAGGGCGGTATCAACCTCGGAAACTTCAACGACATCAAGGTCGACGACGTCATCGCGACGTACGAGATGCGCGAGAAGCCTCGCGGCTGACGCGAGCAGCCGGTTCGGGGCCGGTCGGCGGGATATTTCCGTCGATCGGCCCCGGCCGTTGCGTGTACGGTTCTTGGTGTCCCTGCCAAGCGCTGGCAGGCGTCCATGACCCCGAACCGGCGGGACATCCGGGCATCACATGTATGTGGGGACGCTGTCCTTCGATCTGCTCCTCGGCGACGTACGGTCGCTGAAGGAGAAACGCTCCGTGGTCCGTCCGATCGTCGCCGAGCTCCAGCGGAAGTTCTCCGTGAGCGCGGCGGAGACCGGCGGACAGAACCTCCACCGCAGGGCCGAGATCGGCGTCGCGGTGGTCTCGGGGGACACGGGGCGCCTCACGGAAGTGCTGGACCGGTGTGAGCGCCTTGTCGCCGGTCGGCCCGAGGTGGAGCTGCTGTCGGTCAGACGCAGGCTGCACAGTGACGAGGACTGAGGCGTTCACAAAGACCGACGCAGACGTGAGCGGTCCCGAAGGCACGAAAAGCAAGGCAAAGAAGGAGAAGGACCAGTGGCCGACAACGCGCGGGCGAAGAAGCTGGCGGACCTCATCCGCGAAGTGGTCGCCGAGAAGCTGCAGCGCGGCATCAAGGACCCGCGGCTGGGATCGCATGTGACCATCACGGACACCCGGGTCACCGGCGACCTGCGGGAGGCCACGGTCTTCTACACGGTCTACGGCGACGACGAGGACCGCGCCAGCGCCGCGGCCGGACTGCAGAGCGCCAAGGGCATCCTGCGCTCCGCCGTCGGCGCCGCGGCCGGCACCAAGTTCACCCCGACCCTCACCTTCGTCGCGGACGCCCTGCCGGAGAACGCCCGCACGATCGAGGACCTCCTCGACAAGGCGCGGGCCTCCGACGCCAAGGTGCGGGAGGCGTCCTCCGGCGCGGACTACGCGGGTGACGCCGACCCGTACCGCAAGCAGGACGACGAGGGCGAGAGCGGAAACGAGGACGCGGCCGCGTCATGACACAGCACAGCAAGACCCCGCCGGCCGACGGCCGGCGGGGCCCCCAGGACGGCCTGGTCATCGTGGACAAGCCGACCGGCTTCACCTCGCACGACGTGGTGGCGAAGATGCGCGGCATCGCCAGGACCCGCCGCGTCGGGCACGCCGGCACGCTCGACCCCATGGCCACCGGCGTCCTGGTGCTCGGGGTCGAGCGGGCCACCAAGCTGCTCGGCCATCTCGCGCTGACCGAGAAGGAGTACCTGGGCACCATCAGGCTCGGCCAGAACACCGTCACGGACGACGCCGAAGGCGAGATCACCACCTGCGCCGACGCCTCCGGGATCACCCGGGAGGCCATCGACGCCGCCGTCGCCAAGCTGACCGGCGACATCATGCAGGTGCCGTCCAAGGTCAGCGCCATCAAGATCGACGGCAAGCGGTCCTACGCACGCGTGCGCGGCGGCGAGGACTTCGACATCCCCGCCCGCCCGGTGACCGTCTCCTCGTTCCGGGTGTACGACGTCCGGGAGGCGGTCGCCTCGGGGTCCCCCCGGGCCGAAGACGCCGGGGGAGGCACGCCGGTCGTCGACCTGGTGGTGTCGGTGGTCTGCTCCTCGGGCACGTACATCCGCGCCCTCGCCCGCGACCTCGGCGCCGACCTCGGCGTCGGCGGCCATCTCACGGCGCTGCGCCGCACCCGCGTCGGCCCGTACGGCCTGGACGCGGCGAAGACGCTCGACCAGCTCCAGCAGGAGCTGACGGTGATGCCGATCGCCGAGGCGGCGGACCGCGCCTTCCCCCGCTGGAACGTGTCGGAGAAGCACGCCAGGCTGCTGCTGAACGGCGTACGGATCGACATGCCGCCGCAGCCCTCCTCGCCCGTGGCCGCGTTCGCACCCGACGGGCGCTTCCTGGCGCTGGTCGAGGAGCACAAGGGCAAGGCGAAGAGCCTGGCCGTCTTCGGCTGAGCCGGTTCATCGTGGAGCGGGCGTCTGCACCGTCGCCCGCTCCACGATCCCCCTCCGCAGGTGGTCTATCCGTCACAGCAGCCCTTTTCACCCCAACGGGCAGGCGCTCGGAGTGAACCACCGGAGCACACGGGGCGCTTTTGGCACACGGACTTCTCCTGCTGATCATGCGCTGCGGCTCGGCCGGGAAGCCGCCGGAGGGCCCGTGCTCGACGCGGACACGGGTGCGGTGCTCGCGGTCGTGGGCGCCGCCCTCGAGGCCGGGCGGGCGGCCGCCGGATTCGCGCTCCCGCTGTGCGCCACACGGGCAGCAGAGGCCCGGCGGGGACCCCTGGGGGAGCTGCTGCGGGCCGCCGCCCTCGCGCCGGGCAGTGGGCCGGTGAACACACGAGAGCCCTCGTCCGCCGTGTCGGCATGCTGCCGGTACGCACCCCCGAAGGCGCGGCTGCTTTGACCGCCGACTGGTCGAGCTCGCCCGTGAGGTGCCCGGTTCCGCCCGGCTTGTCCGTGGTTGGCCGGCGGGGAGCCGGAGCAGTGGGCCGCGGTCGTCGGGCCCGCGCACGGCGCATGCTGGAGATGCCGGGCGGCGGCACGCTCGCTTGTCCACAGGCGATGCGAACCGGGAAGCTGGGGCATGGCACTCTTAGACCTGCGTAATCGGCGAACAGGCGGACGAGGAGCGGTCACAGTGCAGCGCTGGCGTGGCTTGGAGGACATCCCCCAGGACTGGGGGCGCAGCGTCGTCACCATCGGCTCCTACGACGGAGTGCACCGCGGGCACCAGCTGATCATCGGGCGGGCCGTGGAGCGGGCGCGGGAGCTCGGCGTCCCGTCCGTCGTGGTCACCTTCGACCCCCACCCCAGCGAGGTCGTCCGCCCCGGCAGCCATCCGCCGCTGCTGGCTCCGCACCACCGGCGCGCCGAGCTGATGGCGGAGCTCGGCGTGGACGCGGTGCTGATCCTGCCCTTCACCGCGGAGTTCTCCAAGCTGTCGCCGGCGGACTTCACGGTGAAGGTGCTCGTCGACAAGCTGCACGCGCGCGCCGTCATCGAGGGCCCCAACTTCCGCTTCGGACACCGGGCGGCGGGCAATGTCGCCTATCTCGCGGAGCTGGGCGTGACGTACGACTACGAGGTGGAGGTCGTCGACCTCTATGTGAGCGGCGAGGCGGGCGGCGGCGAGCCGTTCTCCTCCACCCTCACCCGCCGTCTCGTCGCCGAGGGCGACATCGAGGGGGCGGCGGAGATCCTCGGCCGGCCCCACCGCGTCGAGGGCGTCGTCGTACGCGGCGCCCAGCGCGGCCGCGAGCTGGGCTACCCGACGGCGAACGTCGAGACCTTGCCGCACACCGCGATCCCGGCGGACGGGGTGTACGCGGGCTGGCTGACGGCGGCGGGGGAGCGGATGCCCGCAGCGATCTCCGTCGGCACGAACCCGCAGTTCGACGGCACGGAGCGCACAGTGGAGGCATACGCGATCGACCGCGTGGGCCTCGATCTGTACGGGCTGCATGTGGCGGTGGACTTCCTGGCGTATGTGCGGGGGCAGAAGAAGTTCGACTCCATCGAGGCGCTGCTGGCGGCGATCGCGGACGACGTTAAGCAGTGCCGGACCCTGACGGCGGAGTACGACGCCGAAGCGTGAGCCCGGGGGTGTCCGCCGGTATGTCGCGGGTGTCCTCCGGCATACCGGCCCCCTCGCGGGTTCCGGGGCCGCTTTCGCGCCCGACCGCCCACCCCTGAGGGTGTGGCCCCCGCACCCCCGCACCCCCGCAGCTGCCGGGGTCGGGCTGAAGCCCGTGCGCCGGCCTCCGTTGAGGGTCCCAGGACAAACCGCACCCGCACCCCCGAGCCCCTCACCGCAGATGACAGGCCACACCCCCCAGCAGTTCCGGCTCCTCCGTCCGGCAGCGCTCCGCGACCCCCGCCCCCGCCGCCTCGCCCGAGGTCAGGGAAGGGCATCGGATGTGGAAGCGGCAGCCCTGCGGGATGCGGGAGGGGTCCGGGGGTTCGCCCGTGAGGATCGCGGGCGGCTCGGCGGACTCCGGCAGTACGGACAGCAGCGCCCGGGTGTACGGGTGCCGCGCATCCGTCAGGACGTCCTCCACCGGGCCCGACTCCACGATCCGCCCCAGATACATCACCGCCACCCGGTCCGCGATGTTCCACGCCAGCCCCAGGTCGTGCGTCACCACCAGAGCCGCCACCCCCAGCTCCTCCCGCAGCCGCAGCAGCAGCGCGAGGATCTCCCCGCGCACGGATGCGTCCAGGGACGCCACCGGCTCGTCCGCGATGATCACCTCGGGCCGGAGGACCAGCGCGCCGGCGATGACGACCCGCTGCCGCTGGCCGCCGGACAGTTCGTGCGGATAGCGCAGGAAGAACCGCTCCGGCGGGCGCAGCCCCGCCTGCGCGAGGGCGTCGGCCACCGCGGCCCGCTCGTCCCCGCCGCGGCCGTGGATGCGCAGTCCCTCGGCCACGGCCTCGTACACCGTGTGCCGGGGGTTGAGCGAACCGCTCGGGTCCTGCAGCACGAGCTGCACCCGCCGCCGGTACTCCTTCAGCGCCCGCGTCCCGTACGACAGCGGTCTCCCGCCGAAGGAGACGACGCCCGAGGTCGGCTCCACCAGCCCGAGCAGCGCCCGCGCCAGAGTGCTCTTGCCGCAGCCGGACTCGCCGACGAGCGCCACGATCTCGCCCGCGCCGATGGCGAGGTCCACTCCGTCGACGGCGCGCGCGGACGGTGCGCCCCGCCGCCCGGGGAAGACCACCCGCAGTTCCTCCGCCGACAGCACGGGCGGCCGTGTGCTCATGAAGGACTCCTGACGCTCGCGGGGGCCGGCACGACATGCACACAGGCGGCCCGATGCTCCATCGCGGCCTCGGCCAGCACCGGTTCGGCGGCGGCCAGCACCGGTTCGGCGGCGGCGCATGCCTCCACCGCGTCGGGGCACCGGGGACGGAAGGCGCACCCGGAGGGCAGCGAGGAGGGGTCGGGCGGATCGCCGGGCAGCCCTCGCGGCGCGCGCCGCGACCCCGCGTCCCCGATCCGGGGGAAGGCGGCGGCCAGGGCACGCCCGTACGGATGTCGTGCCGCCCCGTACACCTGCTGTGCCGGCCCCTCCTCGACCACCCGCCCCGCGTACATCACAGCCAGCCGGTCGCAGGTGTCGGCGAGCACCGCCAGATCATGACTGATCATCAGCAGCCCGATGTCCTGCTCCGAGACGAGCTGTTCGATCAGCCGCAGGATCTGAGCCTGGATCATCACATCGAGGGCCGTGGTCGGCTCGTCCGCGATGATCAGCCGAGGGCCGCAGGCCAGCGCCATCGCGATCATCACCCGCTGCCGCTGGCCGCCGGACAGCTCGTGCGGATACGCGGCGGCACGCGAGGCGGGCAGCCCCACCTGCTCCAGCAGTTCCCCGGCGCGCGCCCGGGCCCCCGCGGCCGACGCCCGGCGGTGCACCAGCAGCGGTTCGGCGATCTGCTCCCCGATCCGCTGCACCGCGTTGAGGGAGTGCATGGCCCCCTGGAAGACGATCGACGCCCCCGCCCAGCGCACGGCCCGCAGCCGCCCCCACCGCATGGTGAGCACGTCCTCGCCGTCCAGCAGGATCTGCCCGCTGAGCCGGGCGGTGCGCGGCAGCAGCCGCAGCAGGGCGAGGGCGAGCGTCGACTTCCCGCACCCCGACTCTCCGGCGAGCCCCAGCTTCCGGCCCGCGGGGAGGCGGAGGTCGACGCCGCGTACGGCCGGCACTGCGGCCTCCCCGGTCCCGTACACGACATGGAGGTCCCGCACTTCGAGCAGTGTCACGTCGCTCATCCGGCAGCTCCCAGCCTCGGGTTGAGTACGGATTCGATCGCCCGGCCGCACAGTGTGAAGCTGAGCGCGACGACGGCGACTGCGATGCCGGGCGGGGCCAGATACCACCAGTGGCCGGCGGAGACCGCGCCCGCCTCGCGCGCGTCCTGGAGCATGCCGCCCCAGGAAACGACGGTCGGGTCGCCCAGCCCGAGGAAGGCGAGCGTGGCCTCGGTGAGGATGGCGCTGGAGATGCACAGCGTGGTCTGCGCCAGGACGAGCGGCATCACGTTGGGCAGCACATGGCGGCTCATGACGTGGCTGTGGCCGCCGCCGAGGGCGCGGGCGCGTTCGATGTACGGGCGGGACTCGACCGCGATGGTCTGCGCCCGCACCAGCCGCGCCGTCGTCGGCCAGCTGGTCACCCCGATCGCCACGATCACCGTCCAGACGCTGCGGGACATCACCGTCGCCAGCACGATCGCCAGCACCAGCGTCGGCATCACCAGAAACCAGTCCGTGACCCGCATGGCGAGGGCGGAGAACCATCCTCCGTAGTGGCCCGCGAGGATGCCGACGAGTGTGCCGATGGCGACGGACAGCGCCGCCGCGAGCAGCCCCACGGTCAGCGAGATCCTCGCTCCCCAGACCAGCAGCCCGAGCAGGGAGCGCCCGAACTGGTCGGTGCCGAGGGGGAACTCGGCGCTGGGCGACTCAAGCGGCCCGCCCGGCGCACGCGTCACGCTCTGCACATCCGAGCCGACCAGCAGCGGTGCGGCCAGCGCGACCAGGGCGA
Source organism: Streptomyces chengmaiensis (assembly GCF_029846775.1). NCBI lineage: Bacteria > Bacillati > Actinomycetota > Actinomycetes > Kitasatosporales > Streptomycetaceae > Streptomyces > Streptomyces chengmaiensis. The sequence goes on along the minus strand of NZ_JARWBG010000057.1, from coordinate 30,269 downwards.
TGAGCGCCAGCGCGGCAAGACCCGCCAGACCCGCGCGACGGGTGCGGTACGCCCGCCAGAAGCGGGCGGCCGAGTGCCTGCGGCGTGCCCAGCTGAGGGAGGTGGGGGAGGAGTCGGTCGTCGTCATCGGCCCACCCGGGGGTCGAGCAGCGGATACAGCAGATCGGCGAGCAGGTTCATCAGGATCATCGCCCCGGCGAACACCATGAACAGGCCCTGCACCAGCGGCAGATCGGGCACGCTGAGCGCCTGGTAGAACAGCCCCCCGAGCCCCGGCCAGGAGAACACCGTCTCCACGAGGATGGAACCCGCCGCCACATGGCCCAGATTGATGAAGACCATGGTGACCGTGGGCAGCAGCGCGTTGGGGACGGCGTGCCTGCGGCGTACGGCGTCGTCCCGCAGCCCCTTGGCCCGCGCCGTGGTGAGATAGTCGCCGCCCATCTCGTCCAGCAGCGAGGACCGCATCACCAGCAGCGTCTGCGCATAGCCGACGGCGACGAGGGTGAGGACCGGCAGCACCATGTGGTGGGCGACGTCGGCGATGTACGCGAGCCCCGTCGCATCGCCGGACTCCATGCCGCCGGTGGGGAACATCCCGGGAACGGGCCCCGCACCCACCGCGAAGGTGATGATCAGCAACAGGCCGAGCCAGAACGACGGCACGGACCAGAGAGTGAGCGCCACCCCCGTGGTGAGGCGGTCGCCCGGGCTGCCGTGCCGCCACGCGGAACGGGTGCCGAGCCAGAGGCCGAGCGCCGAGTAGACCACCACGGCGGTGCCGGTCAGCAGCAGCGTCGCCGGCAGCTTCTGGACGATCAGCTCCCCGACGGGCGCGTGGAACTGGTACGACATGCCGAGATCGCCGGTCAGCGCCTTGCCGCAGTAGTCGGCGAACTGCTGCCACAGCGGCTGGTCGAGCCCGAACTGACGGCGCAGAGCGGCCAGCTGCTCGGCGGAGGTGGGACGGCCGTGCGTCATGGCCCGCACCGGGTCGCCGGGCACGATCCGGAAGAGGAAGAAGCCGGTGACGAGAACGGCGAGCAGCGATACGGCGGCCCCCGCGAGCCGGCCCGCCACATAGCGCAGATAGGCGCGGACGCCGCCGCCCCGGCCGGCGGGCGGAAGCCCGTCGGCGGGCGGTACGGCCTTGGCCGGTGTGGTGGTCGCGGTCATCGTTCGCTCACGGTCGTCGGTGCGCTCAGGTGGGTGGGATCGCTCAGGCACGTCGCTCTGCTCGGCGTCATCGGCTGCTCGGGGTCGTCTGCTACTCGCGGTCGTCGGACGCCGCGCGGCGGCGCCGGGCCATGTACACCCCGGCCCCGGCGGCGACCACGGCGGCGGCCGCCACGCCGATGAACACCTCGGCTGAGGAGCCCTCGTCCGCGGTGTCCGCCGAGACGGGCGCGCCGGACGCGGGCACCGCGGACCACCAGCTCCAGTAGCCGTCCTGGCCCCAGAGGTTGCCGGCGCCCGCCGGCATCGTGGTGATCGACTCGATGTGGTCGGTGCGGTACGCCTCGACGGCGTTCGGATAGGCGAGGACGTTCATCAGGCCCGTGTCGTACAGCCTCGACTGCATCTGCTTCACCAGCTCGGCCCGTTTGGCGGGGTCGTACTCGACGGCCTGCCGCGCATACAGCTCGTCATAGCGTTTGTCGCAGATGAAGTTGTCGGTCGAACCGGTGTCCCCGGGGGTGGCCGGGAGCGCGTCGCAGGTGTGGATGGCCAGCACGAAGTCCGGGTCCGGGTTGACGGACCAGCCGTCGAAGGCCAGGTCGTAGTCGCCCCTGAGCCAGGGGTCGGAGACATTGTCGAGGCATTCGACCGTGAGCCCGATGCCCAGCTTGCCCCACCACTCCTGGAAGTACTTGGCGACCGCCTTGTCGTTGGGGTCGGTGGCATGGCACAGGATGCGGAAGTCGAGCGGGCGGCCGTCCTCGCCGACGCGCTTTCCCTCGGCGTTCCTGCGGTAGCCGGCGCCGTCGAGGAGCCGGGCGGCCTCGGCCGGGTCGTAATTGATCTCCTGGCTCGGCGACGGCTTCCAGAAGTACGGCGAGAAGCGTGGCGGAATATAGCCCTCGCCTTTCACGGCGTGCCCCTGGAAGACCTTGTCGACGACGGCGCTGCGGTCGACGGCATGGAACAGGGCCTTGCGCACGGCCGGGTCGAGCAGCGCGGGATGGCCGTCGCCGAACCGCGTGCCGTCCTTCGCGCGCGCCCCGGGGTTGACGGCGAGTGCGTAGAAGCGGCGGCCCGGCGCGTCGTTCACCGCGATGTCGGCTTCCTTCTCCAGGGCGGCGGCCTGGGCCGGGGTGAGTCCCTGCACGAACGACACCTCGCCCTTGCGGAGGGCGGCCACTGCCGCGTCGCCGTCCTTGTAGTACTTCAGCAGCAGTTCGTCGAAGCGCGGCGTGCCACGCCAGAAGTTCTTGTTCGGCTTGAGTCTGACGTACTGGTCGACCTTGAAGTCCGTGATGACGAACGGGCCGTTGCCGACGATCGGGAACCGCTTGTCGTTGTTGAAGGACGAGAAGTCGGTGACGTTCTCCCAGATGTGCCGGGGCACGATGGGGACGTCGAGCGCGGTCATGGTGGCCTGGGGCTTCTTCAGTTCGATGACCAGCGTATGGGAGTCCGGCGCGGTGACCCGCTTGAAGTTGGCGGTGAAGCTTCCGTTGGCGGTGGCCGCGTCCTCGTTCTCCATCATCGTGTTGAACGTCCACGCGGCGTCCTCGGCGGTCACCGGTCTGCCGTCCGACCAGGTGGAGTCCTTGCGGATGGTGTACGTCCAGGTCAGCTTGTCCGCGGAAGGCCTCCAGTCGGTGGCCAGACCGGGGACGGGGCGGGCGTCCTCGACGTCGTAGTTGGTGAGGAACTCATAGGCGAGCCGGTGGATGCTGGTGCTCACCAGCCGCTGTGCCAGGAACGGGCTGAGGGAGTCCACACTCTGCGAGACGGCGACCGTCAGCACGGTGTGCCCGTCGCGCTTGTCGTCGTCCGTGCCGTCGGCCGCCGCCGTGGCCTGAGGGACGAGAGCCGAAGCCGTCAGCATCGCGCAGGCGAGGATCAGCCGGGTACGGCGGCGGGTGGTGCGGTGCGGAGTCTTGACGGTCATGGCAGGCGACCTCACGTCCTCGCTCGCGTGTGCTGGTGAAGCGCAGGTCTACCAGCGGTGTCGCACTGCGTCAACGATGCATTACAGCCTGTGTGGAGCTCGTGTGTGCGCCGGGGGCACGACGACGGCCCGCACCGGTGCCGGTGCGGGCCGTCGTGGGCCGGGAAATGCGGCGTTTACTGCTGTTGCTGCGGCGGAGGTGGCGGCGGGGCCTGGGGCGGCTGCTGCTGCCAGTCCGCAGGCGGCGCCTGGCCCGGTGCTTCGGGCTGTCCGGGTGCCTNTGGGGCGGCTGCTGCTGCCAGTCCGCAGGCGGCGCCTGGCCCGGTGCTTCGGGCTGTCCGGGTGCCTGCTGTCCGGGTGCCGGGTGTTGGGGCGGGTAGGGCTGTCCGGGCATCGGCTGGGGCGGCTGGCCCGGCATGACCTGTCCAGGCTGTCCGGGCTGGCCCTGTGCGGGCGGCTGCTGCCAGCCCTGCGGCGGGTACGGCTGCTGGGGCGGCTGCCCTCCGTACGGCTGCTGCTGCGGCTGTCCGGGTGCCTGCTGTCCGGGCTGTCCGGGTGCCGGGTGTTGGGGTGGCTGTCCGGGGTGTTGGGGCGGGTAGGGCTGTCCGGGCATCGGCTGGGGCGGCTGGCCCGGCATGGCCTGTCCGGGCTGGCCATGCCACTGGGGCTGGCCCGGCGCCTGCCCCGGCCCCTGATGGCCCGGCATCGGCGGGGCGGCCTGGGGCGGTGGATTGCCGTCCGACATCCATAGCCCTTGCTGCTGCTGGGCGCGTACGAAGTCCTCTGCGATCAGCGCCGCGAGGTTGAAGTACGCCTCACGGGTCTTCGGACGCATCATGTCCAGGTCCACCTCGGCGCCTGCCGCGAGATGCTCGTCGAACGGCACCACGACCACACCTCGGCAGCGGGTCTGGAAGTGCTGCACGATGTCCTCGACCTTGATCATCTTGCCGGTCTCGCGGACTCCGGAGATCACCGTGATCGACCGCTGCACCAAGTCCGCGTAGCCGTGAGCGGACAGCCAGTCCAGCGTGGTCGACGCACTGCTCGCGCCGTCCACCGAGGGGGTCGAGATGATGATCAGCTGATCCGCCAGATCCAGCACTCCGCGCATCGCGCTGTAGAGCAGTCCGGTGCCGGAGTCGGTCAGGATCACCGGGTACTGCCGGCCCAGGACCTCGATCGCCCGGCGGTAGTCCTCGTCGTTGAACGTCGTCGAGACGGCCGGGTCCACGTCGTTGGCGAGGATCTCCAGACCGGACGGAGCCTGCGAGGTGAACCGGCGGATGTCCATGTACGAGTTGAGGTACGGGATCGCCTGCACCAGGTCGCGGATGGTCGCCCCGGTCTCCCGCCGCACCCGTCGGCCGAGCGTGCCGGCGTCCGGGTTGGCGTCGATCGCCAGGATCTTGTCCTGCCGCTCGGTGGCCAGCGTCGCGCCGAGAGCGGTCGTCGTCGTGGTCTTGCCGACACCGCCCTTGAGGCTGATGACCGCGATCCGGTAGCAGGACAGCACCGGGGTGCGGATCAGCTCCAGCTTGCGCTGACGCTCGGCCTCCTCCTTCCGGGCGCCGAACTTGAATCGCGACGAGGCCGCCGGATTACGGCTGCTCTTGGCTTTCTGCTTCGCGTTGCGCAGCAGGCGGTCGGAGGAGAGCTCGACAGCGGCCGTGTAGCCGAGCGGCGCGCCCGGCACGGAACGCTCCCGCTGGTCGTGGGTCACGGCCGTCGGCCAAGCCCCGCTGGTCCTCGGGTCGCCGGGCGGCTGATCGGGCCCGCCGGGCTGGCCGGGGTGCTGGCCGGGCTGGCCTGGGTGCTGGCCGGGCTGGGGGAATCCGTAACCGCCTTGCTGTGGCTGTGGCTGCGGCTGCGGCTGCGGTTCGGGCTGCGGCGCGGTGGGGGGCAGCGGCGTCCCCGGCACTCCGGGCTGGCCGGGCTGCGGAAACCCGTAACCGCCCGGCTGTCCCGGCTGGGGGAACCCGTAACCGCCTTGCTGCGCCTGCGGGTCGGGCTGCGGCGGGACGGGGGGCAGCGGCCCCCCCGGTGCTCCGGGCTGGTCCTGCCGGGCGGGTTGCGGGAACCCGTAACCGCCCTGTTGCGGCATCGGCGCGGTGGGCGGCAGCGGGGTGGCCTGTGCCCGTGCGTCCCCCGGCGCTCCGGGGTGATCCTGCCGGGGAGGCGGAGGGAAGCCATAGCCGCCGCCCTCAGGTGCGGACCCGGCAGGGGGTTGAGCAGGCCAGGCCGGCGTGGCCGCGGGACCTTCCTGCACCGGCGGCCGAGCTTGCGGCTGCTGCTCTGCCAGGACGGGCCACTGCGGTGCGGCGGAGGGAGCAGCCGGTTGGTACGCGGGCGGCTGCGGCGGCGCTCCGGTGCTCCCGTCCTGCTGCGGCTGCGGCTGCGGCTGCGGCTGCGGCGTCGGAACCCACGGCTGTGCGGCCTCGGGGGCCGGGCTCTGTGCGGCTTCGCCGGACTGCGCGTCCGGGGACTGCGGCTCACCCGCCGCCGCAGACTCGGACTCCTCGCTCCTGGAGGCGTCCTCAGCAGTGCCCGACGGCTCTTCGGCTGCGCCGCCGTGCTGCTCGTCCTCGTCCTCGTCCTCGTCCTCGTCCTCGTTCCCGTTCCCGTCCGCGTCGCCGGTCTCGCCGGTCAGGTCTGCGGAAGCCTCGTAGGTTCCCTTGCCGGACTCCGCGGCTGTCGTCGGGTCAGTCTCTCCGCGCTGTGCGGTCTGTGCGGCCTGCGTGTCCGCCGCCGCATCGCCGGTCGCGGGCTTCTCGCCTTCGCCCGCGTCCGCGCCAGGGGCATCCGAGGCCGCCGCGTCCACCGCAGAGGTGTCTCCCGGCCGGTCCCCGGTCTGCTCGCCCTGCCGGCCCTCGGCGGGCCCGGATGTGTCCGCGCCGCTCCTGGCGGCTTCCTCCGCCGCCTTCTTCGCGGCGTCCCGCTCCGCGAACTCACGCTTCAGCGCGGCGGGGGAGAAGCGCATCGTCATCCCGCTCTCCACGTCGCCACCCCCGAACGGCTGCGCGGCGGCTTCCGGCGAGGGCTGTACCGGCGAGGGCTGTACCGGTGCGGGCGGCGGCGTCTGGGTCCCGGCGGGCAGCGGCCCCTGCGGCTGTATGGGGGCAGGCCCCTGACCGGGCTGCGCCTGCGCATACGGCGGCACCGGTCCCTGCTGAGGAGGTGCCTGAGGCAGCTGAGGCCCCTGAGGCATCTGCTGGTGAGGCTGTGGTGGCGTCTGCTGCGGAAACCGGCCCTGCGGGGGCTGAGCGTGCGGGGCCTGACCCTCCGGTGGAGTCTGTCCCTGCGGGGCCTGACCCTCCGTTGGAGTCTGCCCCTGCGGCGGCGGCCCCGGCGCCCAGTTCGGCTCGAATCCGCTGCCCGCGGGCAGCCCGGGCACCGCCACCGGCGCCCCGTTCGGCGGCGGAGGCGTCGCCCCCGTGCCGCCGGCTCCGCCCGAGCCGTCTCCCGACGCGTTCTGCGTGTACCAGGCGGGCGGGGTGTAGTCGATGGTGAACTCACCCGTCAGCTCGGCGGGATCCGCGTCGGACTGATCGTCCACGGGCACGTTCCAGCCCCCGCGGGTGTCGTCCCGATCGCCGTTCACTTTGCCTCCTGGTGTGGTCGAGCACCCTTGTGCCGCGTGATTGGGTGGGGGCGAACGGCAAAATGTCGCATCCGCCCGGCTCTCCCCGCTTGCAACGCGCCAGAACCGCTCACGGGTTCGATCCCGCCCCGGTCTTTCTGCCGCGCCCGGACCCACCCTAATCGCCGACGCGCGCGCTCCGGCAGGGCCGTCGCATCTCCTCCACTGTCCCGTGCGTCACGCCGCGCGCACCGGTCCGCCCGCGAGTGACAGACACTCGGCAGAGTGTGAGGAGGCCGTCCGGCAGTCGGCGCGGTCGACGGCCGACGGTTATGGCCGGCGGCCGACGGCTGGCGGGTCAGTCCATCCGGCGTGCGCTGCCCAGCAGTCCGGTCTCGGCGTCCGTCGCCTGGGTCATCACAAAGCGGCGGTCCCTCGCCGTGCACCACAGGGTGACGCCGTCGGCCAGGCTGGACAGCGCCTCGACCTCGGGCCGCGGCAGCTGCATGATGCGTCCGATCTGCGCCGCCTCATCCGGCGAGACCCGCTGAATGCCGACAAGCGTCGACTTCGCCATCAACCGCGGCGCAGCCGGGCTCAGATACGGCAGCAGCGTCACCACCGACTGCCAGGGGGCCGACACCACACGGCCGCGCGGAGGCCGCATCCCGCAGTCGCGTATCACCACCACGGGGCTGCCCGCGGACGGCCCCTGCGGAGGCACCCGCCCCACATCGTGCAGCGATATGCACTGCTGTCCGCCGCCGGCCGCCTGGGCCAGTGTGGTCCAGGCAGGACCGCGGCCGGTCTCCACGGTGACCCGTGCGCCGGTCGCCGCCGCACGCAGCGCCAGCACCTGCGCCGTCCACAGGCCGCCGATCAGCGTGACTTCGTACGGGGTGGGCCGGTTGACGCCGAGCACCGACGGCTTGCCCTCGGCGTCGACGCCGATGACCACACCGTCGTCCCCCACCGGCAGCGCCAGCGAGCCCAGTTGGTCCACGGGCAGCGTATGCCGCTCGCGGCGGGGGCCTATCAGCCCGAAACCGATCCGCGGCTTGGCAGTGGGCACAGTCATCAGCGGGCTCCCCCGAGCGGCAGAGTGGCGAGCATCCCGGGCAACTGCTCACGGTCGAGCCGCACCAGACCCGTCTTGACGCCCCGTGCGGTGCGCTCCAGCTCATGGCGGGCGGCGACCAGTTCCTCGTCGCTGCGCCCGGTGATCCGTATATGGCCGGTGACGGTCACGCCCCGCCGGTCGCCGCTCCCGATCGTGAGGCTGAACGTGGTGGCCAGCGCGGGCAGCGAGGTGAGCAGTGCGACGAGCTGCGGCATCGAGGCGCCGTCGCCGCCCAGTTGCGGCCAGCGGCCCACCCAGTAGGTGGTGTGCCGACGGTCGTCGACGCGCCAGGTGCGGGAGGTCTCCTGGGTGCGCCGCGAGGGTGCTTCGGCCCGGCCGGCCTGGGCTATCGCCAGCGGACTGGCGCAGGACGAGGTGGCCATCGCCGACGTCAGCTCCTCCTCGGTCAGCACCGTCGCCCGGAAACCGGCCCCGGTGAGCCTGCTCGCAAGCTGGTCCGCGGCCCGCACAAGGCACTTCTGCGCGCCTTCGAGGCCGCCGCCGCGCGCCTGCACCGCCTCGGGGCACAGCTCGGGGTCCAGCTTGAGCGCGACCCAGGTGATGCGCAGGGCCGGCGCGCCCGTCTGGGCCTGCAGCGGACCGTAGTTGCGCGCGGCCACCGACTGCTGCGGCAGATGGGGAGCGGGGGCGGGCTGGGTGTGCTGCACGATCTGGGCGGACTCCAGCCGGATGCCGTCGACCTCCAGCACATCCCGTATCAGCGTCATCGGCAGTGGCCGGGCGGCCCGGTCCTGCCGCAGCGCCGGCCCGTCCGCGGACTCGATCTGGAGCACCGCGGTCAGAAACGTGTCGTCGCCGATCATCCCGACCGGGCGCCGGTCGCGGTCGCTGTAGGTGTACGTCCGCAGCGCCGGGTCGCACTCGACGATCGGCGCCAGCCCCGGCTCGGTGCCCGGCGGGGGCACGAAGGTGGCGGCCCTGCGCCGGCGGGCGCGCAGGGCGAGGACCGTGGCGAGCCATTCCGGCAGCGAGCGCCGGTGTCTGCGCACCACGGCCAGCAGCACCAGCACCGCGGCCGCCACGCCCGCGGGAACCAGCATCAGCGGGTCCAGCACCCAGGCCGCCAGCAGCAGCGCGGCGGCGACCTCGACCAGTACGAGCTGTTGCAGTCGGAACGATCCGAAGTGTCCGGGGCGTCCGTGGAGCCGCGGCACAGCCGGCGTCGGGCCCTGGGGCGAGGTCTGTGCGGGCGGCCGCGCGGACGACCGTCCGCGGGCGCCGCGGGTGCTGCGAGGCGCGGGACGCGTCCGCGTCGCGGATGCCGTCATCGCGTCATCCCCCGGTTCATAAGGCCCCACTTCATCCCGATCACCCCTGTCCGCCCCCGTCGGGCAAGGCTCTTGGCGGCTGGATCACCCTACCCGCCACACGAGCGCCATCGATCAACAGGCATAGTAGGGGGCCGGTCCGACAATCAGGGCCCGGGGGACCGTGCTCACCACAGGGCCCCCACGGGGAGACAGCGCCTTTTTCACCAATGGGGACTCATGGCATCACGGCGGGATGAGCTCAACGCATACACCTTTGCGAAGAAGCGCACGGTGGCGGCATTCCTCCAGCCGTCGGCCACGGGCACCGAGGAGGGCGCGCCCCGCCCCCTGCGGGCCGTGGTCCCCGGTCTCATCGTGGGCGCGCTGGTCCTGGCGGGCTTCGGCGCGTTCGGCATGTTCAAGCCCAAGGCCCCGAAGGACTGGGCGCAGCCCGGCGCCAAGGTCATCGTCGGCAAGGACTCCACCACCCGCTATGTCGTCCTGACCACCGGCAAGGGCAAGGACAAGAAGACCCTGCTGCACCCGGTGCTGAACCTCGCCTCGGCCAGGCTGCTGCTCAACCCCCAGGAGTTCGGCGTCATCCAGGTCAGCGACGACATCCTGGACGCGGGCAAGCCGCCGCGCGGCCCGATCCTCGGCATTCCGTACGCCCCCGACCGGCTGCCCGGCGCCAAGGAGGCGGACAAGGACAAGCGGTGGGCGGTGTGCGAGCAGCCGGGCGGCGGCAAGAGCCGGTCCGTGCAGAAGGCCGCGTTCGTCTTCGGGGACCGCGATCTGAAGCTGACCGAGGGCAAGAACCGCCTCACCGGCGGCGAAGTCCTCTATGTCCAGGGCCAGAAGGAGTCCCCGCGCTATCTGGTGGACGCCTCGGGAACCAAATATCTCGTACGGGGCGCCGAGGCGGACGCCGAGGTGCTGACCCGCACCCTGGTCGGCGAGCGCAAGGAGCCGCAGCAGGTCACCGACGACTGGCTGGCCACGCTGCACGACGGCAGCCCTATCGACTTCCCGCGGATACCCGGCCAGGTCGGTCGGAGCGCGGGCGCCGGCGGAGGGCTGACCGGGACGCAGGACCGGGTCGGCATGGTGCTGAAGGCCCCGACGGGCACCGGGCCCCAGCACTATGTGGTGCTCCCGGGCAAGGTGCAGCCCGTCTCGGACTTCACCGCCTGGCTGCTCATCAACTCGCCGCAGACCGCGGACCTCGACATGGCGGGCGAGGCTGCCGCCGTCGACGCGGCCTCCTTCACCCCCGACACCGAGGTCTTCGGCGACGGGCTGCGCTGGCCCGAGTTGAAGGCCAAGCAGGTCAACTCCGCAGGCGGCGAGCGGGACACCGTCTGCAGCGTGCTGCGCAAGGTCGACGGCAAAGGCCGTACGACCCTGTCCACCTGGGCCGGCTCCGGCTACCCTGCGGAGATCACCGCGGGCGGCACCAGCACCTATGTCACCCCCGGCTCGGGCCTGCTGTACACCCAGGTCCAGGGCAAGCAGACCAAGCCGGACGGCTCCCTTTTCCTGGTCACGGACACCGGGCTGCGGTACGCGGTGCAGGCCAACGGCGACAGCAGCACGGAGCGCTCCGACATCGGGGCCGGCGGCCAGGAGCAGCAGTCGGACGGCCGTCCGGAGCCCAGCCAGGCGCAGGTGCGGCTCGGCTATGAGAACGTCACCCCGGCGCTGGTGCCGATCGTGTGGTCGGAGTTCCTGTCCAAGGGGCCGCGGCTGGACACCAACAGCGCACGTCAGCCGCAGGGCTCGTAAGAGGGGGAACCGTGCCCGCACCATTTCGCAAGGCCGCGCTGCTGACCGCCGCGACCGCGCTCTGCGGCGGCCTGGGCGCCGCGCCGCCTGCCTTCGCCGGGGAGGCAGGCCCTGTCGGCCTCGACGGCAGCGGCGAATGCACCTTCCCCATGAAGAAGCAGATCGAGGGCGCCCCCTGGCCGCTTCAGCGGGTGCTGCTCGATGAACTGTGGCAGGACACCAAGGGCAAAGGCGTACGCGTCGCCGTCATCGACACCGGTGTGGACAACGACAATCCGCAGCTCAAAGCGGCCGTCGACGCCTCGGCCGGCAAGGATCTGCTCAAGCCCGACAAGGAAGCCGGGAGCGACGACAAGCGCGGCAGGACCGACGGCACCGTCGACGAGGTCGGCCATGGCACCAAGGTCGCGGGCATCATCGCCGCCCGCCCACGGGAGGGAACCGGCTTCGTCGGACTGGCTCCCGAGTCGACGATCATCCCGATCCGCCAGAACGACGAGAAGAACAGCGGCAACGACCGCACGATGGCCGCGGCGATCGACCACGCGATCGCCAAGGGCGCCCAGGTCATCAACATCTCCCAGGACACCACCAAGCCGCTGACTACACAGTCCCCGCTCGGCCAGGCCGTTCAGCGGGCCCTCGACAAGGAGATCGTGGTCGTCGCCTCCGCGGGCAACGACGGCCTCGACGGCAAGCTCAAGAACACCTACCCGGCCGCCTTCCCCGGTGTCCTCGCCGTCGCCTCCTCCGACCGCAACAACGAGCGCGCGGCGTTCTCCCAGGCGGGAGAGTTCGTGGGCGTCGCCGCCCCGGGCGTGGACGTCGTCTCCACCGTCCCCGGCAACGGCCAGTGCATCGACAACGGCACCAGCTTCTCGGCCCCGTACGTCGCGGGGGTCGCCGCACTGCTGAAGGCCAAGTTCCCCGAGTGGAAGGCGCATCAGATCGTCGCGCAGATCCAGCAGACCGCCGAACGCGCCATCAACGGCCGCGACGACTACGTCGGCTGGGGCGTCGTCGACCCGGTCCGCGCCCTGGAGGCGGACCCCGCCCATCCGCCTCAGGCCCCGCAGGCCGACCCCGGCCCGCCCAAGCCGCCCGCGCCCGAACCGGCCCATCTGGCCATGACGGAGACTCCGCAGGAACGCCGCGAGCGCTATGCAACCTATGTGCTGGGCATCGGCGTCGTACTGGTGGCGGTGATCTCCGGGACGGCCGTGGTCCTCCGGGACACTCGGCGCAGAAGAGCTCACTGAGCCAAGCCCCCTTGAGGGGCTTTGCAGTTGGAACACCAGTTTCCAACTGGCTAGAGTGACCGCTGGACATCAGGCGCACTGGTGTTCAGCACGGGGGCGGCATCCATTCGGCTTCCGTCACAGTCACTGTCGCAGGAAGAAGGGGAAAGATGTCGGACGAAAATCTCAAGGTAACCAGTTCTGAGATCACGGAGCTGGCGCGCAAGATCAATGCCTTCCAGACGGAGCTCAATGCGCGCATCACATCGCTGAACGGTGTGGTCGACCGCATCCAGGCGGGCTGGAAGGGCGCGGCCAGCCAGGCGTACGACGTTGTGCAGAGCGATCTGAACAAGCAGCTGCGCAATGTCCAGCGGGACCTGGACAACCTCGAGAACCTGGTCAAGATGAGCGCCGACGGCTTCGACGCCCAGGAGATCGAGCGCATCAAGTCCTTCCAGGGGATGGAGAAGTCCCAGGGCAGCAGCGCCATCCTCAGCCTCTGATCCCGGTCGCCTTCGCTGAACTTCGTCACTAGGAGCACACCATGACCACTGCCGTCAATTACGACACCGTGACCCAGGCGGCCAGGGACGTCCGCGCCACCTCCTCGCACCTCAACGAGCAGCTGCGCATCCTCATGGGCCATGTCGCCCATGTCGCCCAGGGCTGGACCGGTGAAACCAAGGAGGCGTACACCACCATCCAGGGCAACACCGGCAAGGACATGGACGGTCTGAACCAGGACCTGGCCAAGATCGCCGCCCTGCTGGACCAGTCCGTCATCGGCTACCAGGACACGGACAAGGGCAACGCCGCCCGCTTCCGCATGATGCACTGAGACGCCCTGAGCCGTACCGGCTCACGCACAAGGGGGTTGCCCGCGAGCGCGGGCAACCCCCTTCGTCATGGCACGGCCAGGGCGGGCCGCCAGGCGCCGCCGGCGGCCTCACTGCAGGTCGAACTCCCCGTCCCGCGCCCCGAGGACAAACGCCTGCCACTCCGCCTCCGTGTACCGCAGCACCGTGTCGGGATCCAGCGAGGAACGCATGGCGACGGCTCCGCCGGGCAGGTGGGCGATCTCGACCCGCTCCTCGTCCTCACTCGTCCCCGGAGCACTCAGCCACTCGACGCCGGAGATGTCGAGCGCGTACAGCTCATCCTTCTGGCGTTCCTTCTCGCTTGCGTCAGCCATTGGCGCGGGTCCCCTCCCGAGGGTGCGACGAACGAGGTGCAGAGCCACCCTACTCCGGCGCGGCGACTATCCGTGCTGGTCCGGCAACAGACCCAGCTGCACCAGCGGGGCGCCGCGCCGGCGTGAGACGAACGTGCCGCGGCCCGGCGGCATCGGACGCGCCCTGACATTGCCGAGGATGTCGCCCTCGGCAGGATCGCCCGACATGATCACGCCCTGGGCGCCCAGCTCCTTCATACGCTGCATGACCGGCTCGTACATGGCACGCGAAGCCCCGGCCGAATTGCGGGCGATGATGAAGCGGATGCCCACGTCCCGCGCGAACGGCAGATGTTCCACCAGCACCGAGAGCGGATTGCCGGAGTTGGTCGTCACCAGCTCGTAGTCATCGATGATCACGAAGAGCTGCGGCCCGGTCCACCAACTGCGGTCCCGCAGCTGCTGCGGAGTGATGTCGGGCTGCGGCGCCCGCTTCTCCATCAGCGAGCTGATCGCGTTCATATGGACTTCCATGGACGACGCCATCGGTGCGTACTCCAACAGATGGGACGACGGCACCGCCTCCAGCATCGTGCGCCGGTAGTCGCCGACCATGATGCGCGCCTCATCAGGCGTGTACCGCTCGCAGATCTGCTTGCCGAGCAGCCGCAGCAGATTCGTCTTGCCCGACTCGCTCTCGCCGAAGACCAGGAAGAACGGGTCCGTCTCGAAGTCGACGAACACCGGCTCCAGATTCGTCTCGTCGATGCCGATCGCCACTCCGTGCTGGGGGTACTCGAAGCCCTTGGGCAACCGGTCGGCCCCGAGGCGGCGCGGCAGCAGCCGGATCGGCGGCGCCGGCGGGCCCGCCCAGGCGCTCTTGACGGCCTCGACGAAGGCCGCTGAGCCGTCCGCGAGGTCCATGGCCGAACTGCTTCCGTCGATCCTCGGCAGCGCGGCCATGAAGTGCAGCTTCTCCGGAACCTGGCCGCGCCCCGGCACGCCCGCGGGGACGTTGGCCGCGACCTTGCGGTCGAACTCGGAGTCCATCACATCACCGAGCCGCAGCTCCAGACGCCCCAGCATCTGGTCCTTGAGCGCCGCGCGCACCTCCATATAGCGCGCCGCGGTGATCACCACATGGACGCCGTAGCCGAGACCGCGGGCCGCGACGTCCGCGACGATGCCGTCCAGGCCCTCGTAGTCGTTCTTGAAGGGGCCCCAGCCGTCGATGACCAGGAAGACATCGCCCCACGCCTCGCCGGGCAGCTCGCCCGCCGCCCGCTTGCGCCGGTAGGTGGAGATGGAGTCGATCCCGTTGGCGCGGAAGAACTCCTCCCGCTTGTTCAGCACCCCCATCACCTCGGCGATCGCCCGGCGCACCCGCTCCGGGTCCAGCCGGGAGGCGACCCCGCCCACATGCGGCAGGTCCGCCAGCGACGCAAGACCGCCGCCGCCGAAGTCCAGCGCATAGAACTGCACCTCGGACGGGGTGTGCGTGAGCGCGAAGGACGAGATCAGCGTCCGCATCAGCGTCGACTTCCCGGACTGCGGACCGCCGACCACCATCATGTGGCCGGCCGCACCTGAGAAGTCCCGGTACAGCACCTCACGCCGCTGCTCGAACGGCTTGTCGATCAGGCCCAGCGGCACCGTGAGACCACCCGGACGCGTGTACTCCGTCGCCGTCAGCCCCCGGTCCTGCGTCGGGGCCAGCCCCGGCAGCAGCTGGTCCAGCGAAGGCGCCGTGTCCAGCGGCGGGAGCCACACCTGGTGCGCGGGCACGCCCTGGCCCTCCAGCCGGCGCACGATCACATCGAGCACCGTGTCCGCCAGCGCCTCGTCCTCCTCGTGGGCCGCCGACCGGGACGCGGCCGCCGGATCGGGCGCCGCGTACACCACCGGCACCGGCGCCGCCGTGAACAGCACCGGCCGCCGCTCCACCGCAAGCTGGCCCACCGGCAGCTCGGGGCCGCCCGTACGGTACGTCCCCGACACATACGCCGCCTTGAAGCGGGTCATCTCCTCCGTGCCGAACTTCAGATACCCCGAGCCGGGCACCGACGGCAGATGGTAGGCGTCCGGCACGCCGATCGCCGCCCGCGACTCCGCCGCCGAGAACGTCCGCAGACCGATCCGGTACGAGAGATACGTGTCCAGACCCCGCAGCTTGCCCTCCTCCAGGCGCTGCGAGGCCAGCAGCAGATGCACGCCCAGCGACCGGCCGATACGGCCGATCTGGATGAACATGTCGATGAAGTCCGGCTTGGCCGTCAGCAGTTCGGAGAACTCGTCAAGCACCAGCACAAGCGACGCCAGCGGCTCCAGCGGGGCGCCCGCCGCCCGCGCCTTCTCGTAGTCGTGGATGTTGGCGTAGTTGCCGGACTTGTGCAGCAGCTCCTGACGGCGCTGCAACTCGCCGCGGATCGCGTCGCCCATGCGGTCGACCAGCGTCAGATCGTCGGCCAGGTTGGTGATGACCGCCGCCACATGCGGCATCTGCGACATGCCCGCGAACGTCGCGCCGCCCTTGAAGTCCGCGAGGACGAAGTTCAGCGTCTCCGAGGAGTGCGTGACCGCGAGCCCCAGCACCAGGGTGCGCAGCAGCTCGGACTTGCCGGAACCGGTCGCGCCCACGCACAGCCCGTGCGGGCCCATGCCCTCCTGCGCGGCCTCCTTCAGATCCAGCATCACCGGCTGGCCGTCCTCGCCCACGCCGATCGGCACCCGCAGCCGCTCCGCGGTCGACCGCGGCCGCCAGGTGCGGGCCACGTCGATGCCGGCCGCGTCCCCCAGGTTGAGCAGATCCGTGAAGTCCAGGTTCGCCAGCAGCGGTTCGTCGTCGTCGCCACCGCCCATCCGCAGCGGCGCCAGCTGGCGCGCCAGCGCCTCTGCCGCCGGCAGCGACATGGCGTCCGGCACGCCCTCGTACGCCACGCCCGCACCGGACTCCAGACGCAGCCGTCCCGGCCGCACCACGACCGACAGACCGCCGCGCGGTTCCTCCAGTTCGCCCGGCACCACCTCGACGATGGTGACGCCCTGCAGTCCCTCGGCCGCGGCGAACAGCGAGTCCGGAGGCACCATCCCGCCGTCCAGCACCACGATCACATGCGGCTGGTCCAGCACCGGCGAGCCGTCACGGCTGAAGCGCGGGCGGCCGTCGAGCCTGCTGTGCATCAACTGCTCCAGCTCGCCCAGGTCGTCCCCGAACAGCCGCTTCGTGCCCGCGCCGTCCAGCTTGCCCGGCACCTGCGTATGCGGCAGCCATTTCGTCCAGTCCCAGCGCTCCTGCGAGCTGCGCGACGCCACCACCGCGAGCATCAGATCCTCGGGGGAGTGCAGGCTCGCCAGCTGCGCGACCATGGCCCGTGCCGCCGACTGCGCGGACTCCGGCTCCCCGGAGACCGTCACGTGGTAGAAGGCGCGCAGCGACACCGCCATCGGCAACCCGTCCAACGAGCCGTGCACCGCGAGGAACCGCTGCATAGCACCGGCCGCCAGCGGCTCCAGCTCGTCCACCGGAGCGGTGTCCGGGGCTATCAGCGGGGTCGCCAGCTGCTGCGCCCCCAGGCCGATGCGCACCTGGGCGAAGTCGTCGTCCCCCACGCGCCGTTCCCACAGCCGCGAGCCCTCGGCCACCACGGACCACAGCTGCTCGGGGGAGGGGTGCAGATACAGCTGCGCATCGCGCTGCCTGCGCGCGGTCTTGCGCACCGTCCGCCGCGTCTGCGCCAGGTACTTGAGGTAGTCGCGCCGGACATCGGCCATTTGCCCCTGCGTACCGCGGCGGTAGCGCACCACCTGGGCGACGACCATCGCGACCGTCGAGACCAGCATCAGCACACCCATGATGCGCATAAAGGGAGGGGCCTGCGGCGAGAAGAAGAACACCACCGACGAGCCCATGCCGAGCACCGGGAGGATCTGCATCAGCATGCCCTCCTGCTGACCCCGCGGCAGTTCGGGCGGAGCCTCCAGAGTCAGCTCGTCCGTGGGCACTTCAGGCGGCAGCGCCCTGGGCGGGCGTTTCACGACGATCTGGCTCACCGGAGCATCAATCCCTCAATACGGCAGAAGGCGGTCCGGCGGTTCTGCGCCGACGCCCCCGCGACGTCTTCTGCTGGCGGAACCCGACTCCGCGCGACGGCGATCCTACTTGCAGCCCGTGACACCGCCGCCCGGTAGGGTGGCGCGCGCAGTCCCGGCGCACTGCCCCGAGGGCGAGGCCGCACGCAGCGTGCGCAACCGCGAATCGAATCGAAGCGAACCAAATCGAAGCGAACCAAATCGAGGCGCCCGCCCGGAGCTTGCCCGGAGCCCGCCGGGGAGCCCATCGGGAAACCGATCGGGAAACCGCCCGGGTGCTCAACCGCGAATCAGCCGGCGGATCAGCCGCGAACCATGGGGGTCCAGAAACGTGAGTACGACCGCAACGACCGGCTTCTGCCGCGTCACCGTCGTGGCGCCCGACAGCCGCATCGACGTCGCACTCCCCGAGGACATAGCCGTCGCCGACGTCTACCCGGAGATCCTGCGCCTCACCGGCCAGAGCCAGGACCCCGGCGCCCCTGCCGGCTACCACCTGGTGCGCCGTGACGGCACCGTGCTCGACAGCGCTCGCTCGCTCGCCGCCCAACAGGTCCTCGACGGCGAGATCCTCAGCCTGCGCCCCTTCGCCGAGTCCCTTCCGCCGGCCGTCTTCGACGACGTCTCCGACGCCGTCGCCTCCGCCGTCGTACGCGACCGCCGTCTGTGGAGCGACGACCTGCTGCGCACCGCCGGGCTCATCGGCGGAGTACTGCTGCTCGTCCTGATGGGCTTCGTCCTGTGGTTCGCCGACCCCGTCCGGCACGACATGCACAGCCTGCCCGGCGTCATCGCGGGCGCGGCCGGCGTGCTGCTCACCGCCTTCGCCGGAGTGCGCGCCCGGGTCTACGCCGACCGGGCCACCGCCGTCGCCCTCGGTCTCGGCGCACTGCCGCTGCTGCTGATCGGCGGCTCCGGGATCATCGAGCCTGACGCGGGCGGCGGCCCCGGAAAGCTCCAGTTCCTGCTCGGCTGCGTCACGGTGCTGATCGCCTCCGTCGTCCTGGTCGCGCTCACCCCCAGCGGCGACGCCGCCTTCGTCGCCACCACCTTCCTCGCCGCCGTCGGCACCCTCGCCACCTTCGTCGCGATCCTCACCGAAGCCTCCGCCACCGCGACCGCCGCAGTCGTCGCACCCGTCGCCGTCGGGCTTGTCGCGTTCCTGCCCGGGCTGTCCGCCCGCTTCGCCCGGCTGCCCATCGGATACGCCTCCCCGCACAGCGCCGCCGCCGACGCGTTCGACGCCGACCCCGGCGAGACGGGCGGCGTCCCCGACGCCGAGCCCGTCGACGCCGACCGGATCGCCGCCCAGGCCCGCCGCGGCCACGAGATGCTCCTCGGCCTCGTCGGCGGCTGCGCGGCGGTCGTCGTCGGCTGCGCCGCCGTCCTCGGTTTCGCCGACGGCGTCTGGGCGCAGCTCCTCGCCCTCGCCGCCGGTCTCGCGATGCTGTTGCGTGCCCGGCTCTTCCGGTACACCTCACAGGTCGCCTGCGCCCTGGTCGCCGGTCTCGCCGCGATCGCCCTGCTGATCCTCGGTCTGTCCCTGAACCCGCCCGCGGCTCTCCTCCAGGACCTGCTGATGTACGGGGACCGCGGCGGTCTCGACATCCGTACGATCTGGCTCACCGCGGCCGTGGCCGCAGGCGCCGCGCTGCTCACCGCGATCGGCCTTGTCATCCCGAGGAAGGGCCTGTCCCCCTTCTGGGGCCGTCTGCTCGACCTCGCGGAAGGCGCCGTGCTGCTCTCCCTCGTGCCGCTCTGCCTGGCCGTCCTGGACGTCTACAGCGCCGCCCGCTCCCTGACGAGCTGACCGGCGGGGTCCGGAGCGGCGGAGCGGCGAGGCGGCCGTCCGTCGGCGGCTGGGGCGGCCGGGACGCGACGGTCTGGGCACGACGGTCTGGGCACGACGGTCTGGGCACGACGACCTGGCGCGCCGCACCCGGGGCGCGTTGCGAGGGGCGATGACCGGGGAGTAAGGGCGGCTCCCGGGGCTGGTACGCTGTGTGACGGCCGTTTGTGTACGCCATCCCCGGAGCCCTCCCGGTTCTGGGCGCAGCGCTCATCGGACCTTCGCCTCCGAGTCACGGAAGCTCCCCTGAGACCAAGACCAGGGGCACTCGCGGGCGCACGCATTCACGAAGGAGTTCCGAGTGTCTCTCGACGCCGCCACGAAGAAGCAGATCATGGCCGAGTTCGGCACCAAGGAGGGCGACACCGGCTCCCCCGAGGTCCAGGTCGCGCTGCTCTCCCGCCGCATCTCGGACCTGACCGAGCACCTCAAGACCCACAAGCACGACCACCACTCCCGCCGTGGTCTGCTGATCCTGGTCGGTCAGCGCCGCCGTCTGCTGCAGTACCTGGCCAAGAAGGACATCCAGCGCTTCCGTGCGCTGGTCGACCGTCTCGGCATCCGCCGCGGTGCGGCTGGCGCCAAGTAAGACGCTGTGAAGGGAGCGGTTCCCACTCGACAGGGGGCCGCTCCCTTCGCCGTATGCACGGCGGCTTTTCCACAGCTGCCGTCGCTCTGCGTGCGGGACGGCCCGGACGGGAACTAGTCTGGTCGCGCAGAGCCATATCGCGGAGCGACACTGTACAAAGCGGAATCGCTGTACAAGGCGGAATCGCTGTACGAAGCAGTGACGCTTGCTGTACGCAGTAGAGCGACAGACACAACCAAAGACGAGGAGAAGCCGCCTCAGCCGCCGGCCGCCGGTCCTCGGTAGTGGCCCCCGGAACCATCACCCCGGGTGCTTCGATCGAAGACCGGCCCGCAAGCGAAGCGCTTCTCCGCCCCGCCCCCGCCACACGGGCGAGCGGGCGACAGACGAAACGTAGGAGAAAACGCTAGTGGAGAACGAGACCCACTACGCCGAGGCCGTCATCGACAACGGCTCCTTCGGCACCCGCACCATCCGCTTCGAGACGGGCCGCCTGGCCAAGCAGGCCGCCGGCTCCGCCGTGGCGTACCTGGACGACGAGACCATGGTCCTGTCGGCCACCACCGCCTCCAAGAACCCCAAGGACCAGCTCGACTTCTTCCCCCTGACGGTGGACGTCGAGGAGCGGATGTACTCCGCCGGCAAGATCCCCGGCTCGTTCTTCCGCCGTGAGGGCCGCCCCTCAGAGGACGCCATCCTCACCTGCCGGCTGATCGACCGGCCGCTGCGCCCCTCCTTCAAGAAGGGCCTGCGCAACGAGATCCAGGTCGTCGAGACGATCATGGCCCTCAACCCCGACCACCTCTACGACGTGGTCGCGATCAACGCCGCCTCCTGCTCCACGCAGCTCGCGGGCCTGCCCTTCTCCGGCCCGATCGGCGGCACCCGCGTCGCCCTGATCAAGGGCCAGTGGGTCGCCTTCCCGACCCACACCGAGCTTGAGGACGCCGTCTTTGACATGGTCGTCGCAGGCCGCGTCCTGCCCGACGGCGACGTCGCGATCATGATGGTCGAGGCCGAGGCCACCGAGAAGACGATCGAGCTGGTCAAGGGCGGCGCCGAGGCGCCGACCGAGGAGATCGTCGCCGCCGGCCTCGACGCCGCCAAGCCCTTCATCAAGGTCCTGTGCAAGGCCCAGTCGGACCTCGCCGCCAAGGCCGCCAAGCCGACCGGCGAATTCCCCGTCTTCCTCGACTACGAGGACGACGTCCTGGAGGCGCTGACCGCCGCCGTCCGCCCCGAGCTGGCCCAGGCGCTGACCATCGCCGGCAAGCAGGAGCGCGAGGCGGAGCTCGACCGCGTCAAGCAGCTCGCCGCCGAGAAGCTCCTCCCGGAGTTCGAGGGCCGTGAGAAGGAGATCTCCGCCGCCTATCGCTCGCTGACCAAGAACCTGGTCCGTGAGCGCGTCATCAAGGAGAAGACGCGCATCGACGGCCGCGGCGTCACGGATATCCGTACGCTCGCCGCCGAGGTCGAGGCCATCCCGCGGGTGCACGGCTCGGCCCTGTTCGAGCGGGGCGAGACCCAGATCCTGGGCGTCACCACCCTCAACATGCTCCGCATGGAGCAGCAGCTGGACACCCTCTCCCCGGTGACCCGCAAGCGCTACATGCACAACTACAACTTCCCGCCGTACTCCACCGGCGAGACCGGCCGCGTCGGCTCCCCCAAGCGCCGCGAGATCGGCCACGGCGCGCTCGCCGAGCGCGCGCTGGTGCCGGTGCTCCCCACGCGCGAGGAGTTCCCGTACGCCATCCGCCAGGTCTCCGAGGCGCTCGGCTCCAACGGCTCCACCTCCATGGGCTCCGTCTGCGCCTCCACCATGTCGCTGCTGAACGCCGGTGTGCCGCTGAAGGCCCCCGTCGCCGGCATCGCCATGGGCCTGATCTCCCAGGAGGTCGACGGCGAGACCCACTACGTCACCCTCACCGACATCCTCGGTGCGGAGGACGCCTTCGGCGACATGGACTTCAAGGTCGCCGGCACCAAGGAGTTCGTCACCGCGCTCCAGCTCGACACCAAGCTGGACGGCATCCCGGCCTCCGTCCTGGCCGCGGCCCTCAAGCAGGCCCGTGACGCCCGCCTCCACATCCTCGACGTGATGATGGAAGCGATCGACACCCCGGACGAGATGTCCCCCAACGCCCCGCGGATCATCACCGTCAAGATCCCCGTGGACAAGATCGGCGAGGTCATCGGCCCCAAGGGCAAGATGATCAACCAGATCCAGGAGGACACCGGCGCCGACATCACGATCGAGGACGACGGCACCATCTACATCGGCGCCGCCGACGGCCCGGCCGCCGAGGCCGCCCGCGCCACGATCAACGGCATCGCCAACCCGACCATGCCGGAGGTCGGCGAGCGCTACCTGGGCACGGTCGTCAAGACGACCACCTTCGGCGCGTTCGTCTCCCTGCTCCCGGGCAAGGACGGCCTGCTGCACATCTCGCAGATCCGCAAGCTCGCCGGCGGCAAGCGCGTGGAGAACGTCGAGGACGTGCTCGCCGTGGGTTCCAAGGTCCAGGTCGAGATCGCGGAGATCGACTCCCGCGGCAAGCTCTCCCTGATCCCCGTGATCGAGGGCGAAGAAGGCGACGAAACGAAGGACGACGCCGCCAAGTGACCTCCCGTAGTCCCCGGCCGACGGCCCGCACCTCCTCGGAGGCGCGGGCCGTCGCCCGTACCCAAACGCTCCTCAAGGGCAAGGACGGCATCGGCACCGTCCGGCGCACCATCCTCCCCGGCGGACTGCGCATCGTCACCGAGACCCTGCCCTCCGTACGGTCGGCGACCTTCGGCATCTGGGCACACGTCGGCTCCCGAGACGAGACGCCGTCGCTCGGCGGAGCCACGCACTATCTCGAGCATCTGCTGTTCAAGGGCACGCACCGGCGCTCCGCCCTCGACATCTCCGCCGCCCTCGACGCCGTCGGCGGCGAGATGAACGCCTTCACGGCCAAGGAGTACACGTGCTACTACGCGCGCGTGCTCGACACCGATCTGCCGCTGGCCATCGACGTCGTCTGCGACATGCTCACCGGCTCGCTGATCCAGCAGGAGGACGTCGACGCCGAGCGCGGCGTGATCCTCGAAGAGATCGCGATGACGGAGGACGACCCGAGCGACTGCGTCCACGACCTGTTCGCGCACACCATGTTCGGCGACACCCCGCTCGGGCGCCCCGTCCTGGGCACCGTCGACACCGTGGGCGCGCTGACCTCCGACCGCATCCGCCGCTTCTACAAGAAGCACTACGACCCCACCCACCTGGTCGTGGCCGCCGCGGGCAACGTCGACCACGCTGCCGTCGTACGCCAGGTCCGCCGCGCCTTCGACAGGGCCGGCGCCCTCGGCGACACCGCCGCGCTGCCGCTCGCCCCGCGCGACGGCCACCGCTCCCTGCGCACCGCCGGCCGGGTCGACCTGCTCGGCCGCAGGACGGAGCAGGTCCATGTCGTCCTCGGCATGCCCGGCCTCGCCCGCACCGACGAGCGCCGCTGGGCCATGGGCGTCCTCAACACCGCCCTCGGCGGCGGCATGTCCTCCCGCCTCTTCCAGGAGGTCCGGGAGAAGCGTGGCCTCGCCTACAGCGTGTACTCGTACACCTCCGGCTTCGCCGACTGCGGGCTCTTCGGCGTCTACGCGGGCTGCCGACCCAGCCAGGTTCACGATGTGCTCAAGATCTGCCGCGGCGAGCTGGAGCGCGTCGCCTCCGAAGGACTGCCGGACGACGAGATCGCCCGTGCCGTCGGACAGCTCTCCGGCTCCACCGTCCTCGGCCTGGAGGACACCGGCGCGCTCATGAACCGCATCGGCAAGAGCGAGCTGTGCTGGGGCGCCCAGATGTCGGTCGACGACATGCTGGCGAAGATAGCCGCAGTCACTCCCGACGATGTACGCGCCGTCGCCGCCGACGTCCTGGGACGCCGTCCCTCGCTGTCGGTGATCGGCCCGCTGAAGGACCGACAGGCCGACCGACTGCACGAAGCCGTTTCCTAGATCCTTCTCGTAGAGAGAGCAGAGCAATGAGCAAGCTGCGCGTGGCCGTCCTGGGAGCCAAGGGGCGGATCGGCTCCGAAGCCGTACGGGCCGTGGAGGCCGCCGAGGACATGGAGCTGGTCGCGGCCCTCGGACGCGGCGACAAGCTGGAGACCCTCGTCGACCAGGGCGCCCAGGTCGCGGTCGAGCTGACCACTCCCGCCTCGGTGATGGGCAATCTCGACTTCCTGGTACGCCACGGCATCCACGCCGTCGTCGGCACCACCGGCTGGACCGACGAGCGCCTCGCGCATCTGCGCACCTCCCTCGACGCCGCGCCGCAGACCGGTGTGCTCATCGCACCCAACTTCTCCATCGGCGCGGTCCTCACCATGAAGTTCGCGCAGATCGCCGCCCCCTACTTCGAGTCGGTCGAGGTCGTCGAGCTGCACCACCCGAACAAGGTCGACGCCCCTTCGGGCACCGCCACCCGCACGGCCCAGCTGATCGCCGCGGCCCGCGCAGAGGCCGGCTGCGACCCGCAGCCGGACGCCACGACCGCCGCCATGGACGGAGCCCGCGGCGCGAACGTCGACGGGGTGCCCGTGCACGCCGTACGGCTCCGCGGCCTGCTGGCCCACCAGGAGGTGCTGCTCGGCGGCGAGGGCGAGACCCTCACCGTCCGCCATGACTCGCTGCACCACAGCAGCTTCATGCCGGGCATCCTGCTGGGCGTCCGCCGCGTCGTCACCACCCCGGGCCTCACCTTCGGCCTGGAACACTTCCTCGACCTGGGCTGAGCGGAACCGCCATGCGCGCAAAGATCACGTACGTCATCACGGCTGCCGTCCTGGTCGTCTACTTCGTCCTGGTCGGCAGCCGGGGGGTGCTCCTGATCCAGGAGGGCACCGCGCTCACCGTCACCTTCGGGTGTGCGGTGCTGATCCTTCCGCTGATCGGCGTCTGGTTCCTCTGGAAGAACACCCAGTTCGTCACCAAGGCCAACAAGCTGGCCGCAGAACTGGAGGCGGAGGGCGGACTGCCGGTCGACGAGCTGGCACGCACCCCCGGCGGCCGTATCGACCGGGAATCAGCGGACGCGGTGTTCGCCGCACGGCGGGCGGAGACGGAGGACTCTCCGAGCGACTGGCGCTGCTGGTTCCGGCTCGCCGTGGCCTACCACGACGCCCGTGATACCCCGCGCGCCCGCAAGGCGATGCAGCACGCGATCGCCCTCCACGAGGGCCGCGCCTGACGTGACCGGGGGCTCCGCCCCCAGGACCCCCGGCTCCTCGAACGCAAGCACCATCAAGCCCCGCCGGCGTTTGAGGGGCAGGGGCCCCCGGGGTGCAGCCCGTAAGCGCGGGGTCTGGGGCGGGGCCCCGGTCACCGGTACTCGCAGGCCCACGCCTCCACCGCGTCCGCCGCCCGGTCAAACGCCTCCGTACGCGACAGAAAGTCCGCATTGTGGTCCGTGAGCAACGGCACCGCCCCACCCGCGCCACCCCGCCGTACGAGGACGAGCGCCTGCCCCTGCACGGTCCGCGGCATCGCGAGCCAGCGCACCGGCTGCTGCACCGTCCGCACGGCCTCGACCCGGCCCCACGCCAGCGTGGCGGTGGCGAAGAACCCCACTCGCCGCAGGCCGTGGCGGCTCACCCACACGCCCATGCGCAGCAGCCGCAGCGCCACCACGGTGATGGCGAGCCCCAGGCCCAGGCACACCGTGGCTCCGTCCGTCGCCCCGGCGAAGGCGACGATCATCGCCGCCAGGAACACGAACGACGCCAGAAGCAGCAGCAGCGCGGCCATGCCCACACGCCAGGGGCCCGGCCGATAGGGACGCCGCCACTGGTCGTGGTCGTCGAAGGGCAGCGCGGCGTCGGATGAGTCCGCGTCGAATGTACGGTCGGCCGTCAGAAAGGGCAGGGGCACGACGGTTCCTCACTCACCAGCGCACGCGGGACGGCGCACTCGTTGGGGCTGTGACCGGTGAGGCTATCGAGGCGGTCCCGGGCCGACTACCTCAGGGGCCGCCTGATCAGCGCCCGTCGGTGGCCGCCGACTGCTGTGTATGCCCCGGCGACTGGCTGGTCTCCAGCGCGGGCAGCCCGAAGAGCAGCGAGCCCACCAGTCCGGACACGAGGGTCAGCCCGATCAGCGTACGGCCCGCGAGCTGAGAGAGGCTGGGACGTTCGCGCGGCGGAGGAGTGACGTTACTGCGGAAGCGATCGGCATCCGCGACGAATGCGAACGGAACGGCCTCTCGCCGGGTGAACATGAGGGTGGCCTCCTCGGGCTGGTGTTTGATCACTGCTACTGGTACAGACGAGAGAAAGCGCCATTTGGTGCCGTAAATCTCTCCGGCCCCCGTTCGGCCCGGACAGGCCGCTCGTTAGAGTGGTCGCCGCCGTCGTAACCGGAAGGACCCCAGTGCCACCCACCCCCGCTGACAGCGCCGAGCCCGAGTTCCGCAGTGATGTGACCGCAGACCTGGTGAGAAGCAGCGCCCAGGACTCGGACGTGCTCTGGGCAGCGCGCGTCTCGACTCTCGGTGAGCAGTCCCTCGAAGAGCTCTCAAAGGACCCGGAGCGCTCCAAGGGCCTGATCAACTTCCTGATGCGGGACCGGCACGGCAGCCCCTTCGAGCACAACTCGATGACGTTCTTCATCAGCGCCCCGATCTTCGTCTTCCGCGAGTTCATGCGGCACCGCGTGGGCTGGTCGTACAACGAGGAGTCCGGGCGCTACCGGGAGCTCCGACCGGTCTTCTACGTCCCGGGGCCGGACCGCAAGCTCGTCCAGGAGGGGCGGCCCGGCAAGTACGTCTTCGTCGAGGGCACCGACAAGCAGCACCAGGTGGTCACCGAGGGCATGGAGTCCTCGTACCGCCGTGCGTACGAGGAGTACCAGACCATGCTCGCCGCGGGCGTCGCCCGCGAGGTGGCCCGCTCGGTCCTCCCTGTCGGCCTGTACTCCTCCATGTACGCAACCTGCAATGCCCGCTCGCTGATGCACTTCCTCGGTCTGCGTACGCAGCACGAGATGGCGAAGGTCCCGTCCTTCCCACAACGTGAGATCGAGATGGTCGGCGAGAAGATGGAAGAGCACTGGGCCAGGCTGATGCCGCTGACGCACGCGGCCTTCAACGCCAACGGCCGCATCGCCCCCTGAGGGCGCAGCAAAGCGACCAGAAGGGTACAAACGTACGAATCGGTCCGGTGAAGTGTCCGTATTGCGGCGCTTCGAGAACTTCATCTAGGCTGATCAAACGGACCCGGCACTGCTTGAACCCCCGAGCAGGCAGTGCCGGGCTCCGCATGTCACGTCAGACGTCACGTCCCCCGAGGGGACACACCGTACTGAGCAGCGAGTAGCGTGTTACCCATGGCACCGATCTCCACCCCGCAGACCCCTTTCGGTCGGGTCCTCACCGCCATGGTCACGCCCTTCACGGCGGACGGCGCTCTCGATCTTCCCGGCGCCCAGGCGCTGGCCGCCCATCTGGTGGACGCAGGCAATGACGGCCTGATCGTCAACGGCACCACCGGAGAGTCGCCCACCACCAGCGACGCGGAGAAAGACCGGCTCGTACGCGCGGTGCTGGAAGCGGTCGGAGACCGGGCCCATATCGTCGCCGGCATCGGCACCAACGACACCCGCCACAGCATCGAGCTCGCCCGCGCCGCCGAGGGTGCCGGCGCCCACGGCCTGCTCGCGGTCACGCCGTACTACAACAAGCCCCCTCAGGAGGGCCTGCTCCGCCACTTCACGGCGATCGCCGACGCCACCGAGCTGCCCGTGATGCTCTACGACATCCCGGGCCGCAGCGGCGTCCCCATCGACACCGAGACGATCGTCCGCCTCGCCGACCACCCGCGCATCGTCGCCAACAAGGACGCCAAGGGCGACCTCGGCCGCGCCAGCTGGGCCATCGCCCGGTCCGGCTTGGCCTGGTACTCCGGCGACGACATGCTCAACCTCCCCCTCCTGTCGGTCGGCGCCGTCGGCTTCGTCTCGGTCGTCGGCCATGTCGTCACCCCCGAGCTGCGCGCTCTGCTCGACGCCCACCTCAACGGCGACGTCTCCAAGGCCACCGAGATCCACCAGCAGCTGCTCCCGGTCTTCACGGGTATGTTCCGCACCCAGGGTGTAATCACCACCAAGGCCGCGCTCACGCTCCAGGGCCTGCCGGCCGGACCGCTGCGCCTTCCACTGGTGGAGCTCTCCCCGGAGGAAACCGCCCAGCTCAAGATCGACTTGGCGGCGGGCGGGGTACAGCTCTGACGTCGGCGGGGTACTGCTGAGGACAACGGACTTCATAACTGAATACGCGTAGCAGTCCGACCGGCATACGGCGGACCACGACAACAGCAAGTGCACGAAATGTCATGTACGCCACGTGCCTCGACGGTACGTGGCGTACATGGTGAGGAGAGTCTTTTGAGTCATCCGCATCCTGAACTCGGCGCTCCGCCGAAGCTCCCCAAGGGCGGCCTGCGCGTCACCCCGCTGGGCGGGCTGGGCGAGATCGGCCGGAACATGACGGTCTTCGAGTACGACGGCCGGCTGCTGATCGTCGACTGCGGCGTGCTCTTCCCCGAAGAGGAGCAGCCCGGAGTCGACCTGATCCTGCCGGACTTCACGATTCTCCAGGACCGCCTCGACGACATCGAGGGCATCGTGCTCACGCACGGCCATGAGGACCACATCGGTGGCGTCCCGTTCCTGCTCCGGCTGAAGCCCGACATCCCGCTGATCGGGTCCAAGCTGACGCTCGCCCTGATCGAGGCGAAGCTCCAGGAGCACCGCATCCGTCCGTACACCCTCGAGGTCGCCGAGGGGCACCGCGAGCGCATCGGCCCCTTCGACTGCGAGTTCGTCGCGGTCAACCACTCCATCCCGGACGCGCTGGCCGTCGCCATCCGCACACCTGCGGGCATGGTCGTCCACACGGGTGACTTCAAGATGGACCAGCTCCCGCTGGACCGCCGCCTCACGGACCTGCCGACCTTCGCCAAGCTGGGCGAGGAGGGCATCGACCTCCTGCTCTCCGACTCGACGAACGCCGAGGTCCCCGGATTCGTCCCGCCCGAGCGGGATATCTCCAACGTCCTGCGGCAGGTCTTCGCCGGCGCCCAGAAGCGGATCATCGTCGCCAGCTTCGCCAGCCATATCCACCGCATCCAGCAGATCCTCGACGCAGCCCATGAATACGGCAGGAGGGTCGCCTTCGTCGGCCGCTCGATGGTCCGGAACATGGGGATCGCCAGGGACCTGGGCTACCTCCGGGTGCCCGCCGGTCTGGTCGTCGACGTCAAGACGCTGGACGACCTGCCCGACGACGAGGTCGTGCTCGTCTGCACGGGCAGCCAGGGCGAGCCCATGGCGGCACTGTCCCGCATGGCCAACCGCGACCACCAGATCCGCATCGTGCAGGGCGACACGGTGATCCTGGCGTCGTCCCTCATCCCGGGCAATGAGAACGCCGTCTACCGCGTGATCAACGGGCTGACCCGGTGGGGTGCGAACGTCGTCCACAAGGGCAACGCCAAGGTGCACGTCTCGGGTCATGCCTCGGCCGGTGAGCTGCTGTACTTCTACAACATCTGCAAGCCGAGGAACCTGATGCCGGTCCACGGCGAGTGGCGTCATCTGCGCGCCAACGCCGAGCTCGGCGCTCTGACGGGTGTCCCCAAGGACCACATCGTGATCGCCGAGGACGGCGTTGTGGTCGACCTGGTCGACGGCAAGGCCAGGATCGTCGGCAAGGTCCAGGCCGGCTATGTGTACGTCGACGGCCTCTCGGTCGGCGATGTCACCGAGGCCGCGCTCAAGGACCGGCGCATCCTCGGCGACGAGGGCATCATCTCGGCTTTCGTGGTGGTCGACTCCACCACGGGCAAGGTCGTAGGAGGCCCGCACCTCCACGCCCGAGGCTCCGGCATCGAGGACGCGGCCTTTGACGCGGTCATCCCGAAGATCGAGGAGGCCATCGCCAAGGCAGCCCAGGACGGCGTCGTCGAGCCCCATCAGCTCCAGCAGCTCGTCCGCCGCACGCTGGGCAAGTGGGTCTCCGACACCTACCGCCGCCGCCCGATGATCCTCCCGGTCGTCGTCGACGTCTGACGGCCCCTCACCGGGCCTGCGTGCTCGGGCAGGTGTGAGCGGGGCCCCCGATTTGCGTCGGGGAGCCCCGCTCCAGTACGTTTACGTCTCCGCCTGCACGGGAACCCGACGCACTTGTGTGCTCGGACCGCATCCCGGAAGAGGTCGGGAATTCCGACTCAGAACCTCTGATAAAGTCGGTCCGGCCGAAAGGCAGCCGAAAGGCAAAAGGCCCTCCAACGGCCACTGGAAACGGATTCCGCACCGGAAACGGAACGGGAAAAGGATCTGGTAAGGTTGGAAACACCGAAGGGAAGCGCCCGGAGGAAAGCCTGGACCGGTTGGTCGGGGTGAGTACGAAGGAAGC
>NZ_JARWBG010000056.1:0-40828 GCF_029846775.1 Streptomyces chengmaiensis | reverse complement strand
GCCGGCGCCTCGGGCGCATGCGCCCGCTGCCCGGCTGTCGCCGCGGGCCCGGACTCGGCCCGGCTCTCCGGCTGCGGCGGCCCGCAGGCCGCGCCGTCGTGGCCGGTCGCCGCCGCCCGGCGCATGGAGGAGGCGCACTCCGGGCGCTGCCCGTCGGCGCTCGACGCGAGAATCGTCACATCCGCGTCGAGCGCGGTCATGTCCCCGCGGCCGTCGTCGCAGGCGAACAGGTAGCGGCCCGACAGGGCGGTCGCCGTCTCGCTCGCACACAGCAGCGAGTCCAGTTCGCGCACCCAGGGCAGGACGTCGTACGCGCCGCGCCCGTCCAGACCGGTCAGCGGCGAGGCCACGATGTTGCGGACGCGTTCGTGGCGCGGTGCGGGCAGCAGGCCCGCCGCGTCGAGCAGGCGGGCCAACTCCCCGCCGCAGGCGGCGCCCAGGCCGCGCAGCTGGACGTTGCCGCGGGAGGTGAGGTCGAGCCGGGCGTCGCCGAGGCGCTCGGCGGCGGATGCGAGGACGTCCGCCTGCGCGGCGGTCAGCAGGCCCGCGGGGACGCGCACGCGGGCCAGCGCGCCGTCGTTCGCGGAGTGCAGCCGCAGCGCCCCCGGGCAGGCGTCGGCGCCGTCCCGCGGGGGCGGTTCATCCCCGTACGGGCGGTTGGCGGCGGAGGGAGCCGTGGGCATGGGCGCGAGCATACCGACCATCACACAAGCCGTATCCCCTGCTCAGCTGCCCGCACCCCTACTATGCTCGATGACGGGCCAGACGGCCCGTCATCGCCGTGGACGGCGCAAGGGGAGGAAGCCGGTGAGAGTCCGGCGCGGTCCCGCCACTGTGAGTCCGGCAGGAGCGTGAAGAGCGCACCTTCCGGATGAGCCAGGAACTCCCGCCGTCCCCACTGCCCGGGGCGCGGACCCCGAGGAAGGCCGGACGCCGGATGATCCTGCTTCTGTCGACGTCGGACACCGACCTGCTGAGCGCGCGTGCGGCGGGCGGCCCTGTGCCGTACCGGTTCGCGAACCCCGCACGGCTCCCGCTCGACGAGCTGCCCGCGCTGCTGGAGGGCGCGGACCTCGTCGTCGTACGACTCCTGGGCGGGCTGCGCGCCTGGCAGGAGGGGCTGGACGCGCTGCTCGCCGGGGACCTCCCGGTGGTGGTGCTCACCGGTGAACAGGCCCCGGACGCCGCCCTGATGGAGGCCTCCACCGTCCCGATCGGCATCGCGGCCGAGGCGCACGCCTATCTCGCGCACGGCGGTCCGGCGAATCTGGAGCAGCTGGCCCGGTTCCTGTCGGACACGGTGCTGCTCACCGGCCACGGCTTCGAACCGCCGGCGACCGCGCCCGCCTGGGGGCGGCTGGAGCGCACGGAGCGTGACGGCGTCGAGGGGCCGACCATCGCGGTGCTGTACTACCGGGCGCACCATATGAGCGGCAACACGGCTTTCGCAGACGTGCTCTGCGGGGCGATCGAGGACGCGGGGGGCCGCCCGCTGCCGCTGTACGTGGCATCGCTGCGCGCCCCCGAGCCCGAGTTCCTCGACGAACTGCGCACCGCGGATGCCGTGGTGACCACGGTGCTGGCGGCGGGCGGCACCAGGCCCGCCGAGGCGCAGGCGGGCGGTGACAACGAGGCTTGGGACGCGGGGGCGCTGGCGGCGCTGGATGTGCCGGTGCTCCAGGCACTGTGTCTGACCGGCTCGCGCGACGCCTGGGAGGAGAACGACGAGGGACTGTCCCCGCTCGACGCGGCGAGCCAGGTCGCGGTGCCGGAGTTCGACGGCCGCATCATCACCGTCCCGTTCTCCTTCAAGGAGATCGACGAGGACGGCCTGCCGGCCTATGTCGCGGACGCCGAGCGGGCCGCCCGCGTCGCCGGGATCGCGGTGCGCCACGCCAGGCTGCGTTATGTCCCCGCCGCCGAGAAGCGGATCGCGCTGGTGCTTTCCGCGTACCCCACCAAGCACTCCCGCATCGGCAACGCGGTCGGTCTGGACACCCCCGCCTCCGCGGTCGCGCTGCTGCGCCGGCTGCGGGCGGAGGGCTATGAGTTTGGCGCGGAGGAGGTGCCCGGCCTTGCCTCGGGCGACGGCGACGAGCTGATCCGCGCGCTGATCGAGGCGGGCGGCCATGACCAGGAGTGGCTGACCGAGGAGCAGCTGGCCCGCAACCCGGTCCGCATCCCCGCCGCCGACTACCGGCGCTGGTTCGACCGGCTCCCCGCGAAGCTGCGGGAGGCGGTGGAGGAGCACTGGGGGCCCGCGCCGGGCGAGATGTTCGTCGACCGGTCGCAGAACCCGGACGGCGACATCGTGCTGGCCGCGCTGCGCCGCGGCAATCTGCTGGTCCTCATCCAGCCGCCGCGCGGCTTCGGCGAGAACCCGATCGCGATCTACCACGATCCGGATCTGCCTCCGTCGCACCACTATCTGGCCGCCTACCGGTGGATCCAGGCCGCCCGCGAGGACGGGGGCTTCGGCGCGGACGCCATGATGCATCTGGGCAAGCACGGCAATCTGGAATGGCTGCCCGGCAAGAACGCGGGCCTGTCAGCCGCCTGCGCGCCCGACGCGGCGATCGGCGATCTGCCGCTGGTCTACCCGTTCCTGGTGAACGACCCGGGCGAGGGCACCCAGGCCAAGCGCCGGGTGCACGCCACGCTGGTGGACCATCTGGTGCCCCCGATGGCGCGCGCCGAGTCGTACGGCGACATCGCCCGGCTGGAGCAGCTGCTGGACGAGTACGCGGCGATCTCCTCGATGGACCCGGCCAAGCTGCCCGCGATCCGCGCCCAGATCTGGACGCTGATCCAGGCCGCGAAGCTGGACCACGACCTGGGGCTTCAGGACCGCCCGGACGACGACGGCTTCGACGACTTCCTGCTGCACGTCGACGGCTGGCTGTGCGAGGTCAAGGACGCGCAGATCCGCGACGGCCTGCATGTGCTGGGCGGCGCGCCGACCGGCCCCGAGCGGGTCAATCTGGTGCTCGCCGTCCTGCGCGCCCGGCAGATCTGGGGCGGCACGTCCGCGCTGCCGGGCCTGCGGGAGGCGCTGGGCCTGGACGAGTCGAAGGCGACCCGCACCGACGCGGACGCGGCGGAGGAGACGGCCCGCGCGCTCGTCGAGGCCATGGAGGCGGCGGACTGGGAACCGGCCGCCGTCGCGGCAGTGGCCGCGGACCACGGTGAACAGGTCGCCGCGGTGCTGGAGTTCGCGGCCCGCGAGGTCGTGCCCCGGCTGGCGGGCACGACCGCCGAGATCGACCATGCCGTACACGCGTTGAACGGCGGTTTCGTGCCCGCCGGCCCGTCCGGTTCGCCGCTGCGCGGTCTGGTCAATGTGCTGCCCACCGGACGCAACTTCTACTCGGTGGACCCCAAGGCCGTCCCCTCCCGGCTCGCCTGGGAGACCGGCCAGGCGCTGGCCGACTCGCTGCTGGAGCGCTACCGCTCCGACAACGGCGAGTGGCCCACGTCCGTCGGCCTCTCCCTGTGGGGCACCAGCGCCATGCGCACCGCGGGCGACGATGTGGCCGAGGCGCTGGCGCTGCTGGGCATCCGCCCGGTGTGGGACGACGCCTCCCGCCGGGTGACGGGCCTGGAACCGGTCCCCCTGGCGGAGCTGGGCCGTCCGCGCATCGACGTCACCCTGCGCATCAGCGGTTTCTTCCGGGACGCGTTCCCGCACACGATCGGACTGCTGGACGACGCGGTGCGGCTGGCCGCCTGGCTGGACGAGCCGGCCGAGAGCAACTTCGTCCGCGCGCACGCGCAGGCGGACCTCGCCGTCCACGGCGACGAACGCCGCGCCACCACCCGTATCTTCGGCTCCCGGCCGGGCACGTACGGCGCGGGCATCCTCCAGCTGATCGACAGCCGCGACTGGCGTACGGACGCCGATCTGGCCGAGGTATACACGGTCTGGGGCGGCTATGCCTACGGGCGCGAGCTGAACGGCCGTGCGGCGCGGGAGGAGATGGAGACCGCCTACCGGCGGATCGCGGTGGCCGCGAAGAACACGGACACGCGCGAGCACGACATCGCCGACTCCGACGACTACTTCCAGTACCACGGCGGAATGGTCGCCACGGTGCGGGCGCTGCGCGGCACGGCCCCCGAGGCGTACATCGGCGACTCCACCCGCCCGGAGACCGTCCGCACCCGCACCCTGGTCGAGGAGACCTCCCGGGTCTTCCGCGCCCGGGTGGTCAACCCGCGCTGGATCGAGGCGATGCGCCGCCACGGCTACAAGGGCGCCTTCGAACTCGCCGCCACCGTCGACTACCTCTTCGGCTACGACGCCACGACCGGCGTGGTCGCCGACTGGATGTACGACAAGCTCGCTCAGACGTACGTCCTGGACCCGGAGAACCGGGAGTTCCTGCAGCAGGCCAATCCATGGGCGCTGCACGGCATCGCGGAGCGTCTGCTGGAGGCGGAGTCCCGCGGCATGTGGGCCGAGCCCGACCCCGCGGTGCTTCAGGCCCTGCGGGAGGCGTATCTGGAGACGGAGGGCGATCTGGAGGGCGGCGAAGCCTGAGAGACCCGTCGCACCACGACGCCCGGCCGGGCGCATCGGCGCGGATCGGCCCGCGACCGCGGTCAGGCCCGGGCGGGTGGGCGCCCGCCCGGGCCGCTGCCGGA
This sequence comes from Streptomyces chengmaiensis, assembly GCF_029846775.1. Lineage (NCBI taxonomy): Bacteria > Bacillati > Actinomycetota > Actinomycetes > Kitasatosporales > Streptomycetaceae > Streptomyces > Streptomyces chengmaiensis. The sequence continues at coordinate 36,184 of NZ_JARWBG010000056.1, read as the reverse complement.
GGGCGCCGCCGGTCAGCCGGGCCGTCAGGGCGCGTGGCCGTCAAAGCGCGTGGCCGTCAAAGCGCGTGGCCGTCAGGCGACCGATCCGATGCGCCCCGTCGGTGTGTCCGGGCCGTCGTGGTGGATGGGGGTGTGGGCCCCGGTCAGGGAGACGCCCGAGCCGCCGCGGCGGTTCGCGACGATTTCGGCGGCGATGGACAGGGCCGTCTCCTCCGGGGTGCGGGCCCCCAGATCGAGGCCGATCGGGGAGCGCAGCCGGGCGAGTTCGAGGTCGGTGACGCCGACGTCCCGCAGCCGTTCGTTGCGGTCCTGGTGGGTACGGCGGGAGCCCATCGCGCCGACGTAGGCGACGGGGAGCCTGAGGGCCAGTCGCAGCAGCGGGACGTCGAACTTGGCGTCGTGGGTGAGGACGCACAGCACGGTGCGGGAGTCGACGTCGGTCGATTCGAGGTAGCGGTGCGGCCACTCGACTGCGATCTCGTCGGCCTCGGGGAAGCGGGCCGGCGTCGCGAAGACGGGGCGGGCGTCGCACACGGTGACGTGGTAGCCGAGGAACTTGCCCACACGCACCAGCGCGGACGCGAAGTCGATCGCGCCGAAGACGATCATCCGGGGGGCGGGGACGCTGGACTCCACGAGGAGGGTCAGGGGCTGTCCGCAGCGGCTGCCGTCCTCTCCGATCCCCACGGCGGCGGTGCGGCCGGCGTCGAGGAGGGCGGCGGCCTCGGCGGCCGCGGTGCGGTCCAGTTCGGGATGTCCGCCCAGGGAGCCTTCGCAGGCGCCGTCGGGTCGGACGAGCAGCGTGCGTCCCCGCAGTTCGGCCGGGCCCTCGACGATGCGGGCGAGCGCCGCCGCCTCCCCTCGGGCGGCGGCGGCCAGGGCGGCCGAGAACACCTCCCTGACGGGGGCGTCGACGGGTACCGGGGTGACGAGGATGTCGATGACGCCGCCGCAGGTCAGGCCGACGGCGAAGGCGTCCTCGTCGCTGTAGCCGAAGCGCTCGAGCACGGTCCGGCCGTCTTGGAGGGACTGTTGGCACAGCTCGTACACGGCGCCCTCCACACACCCGCCGGAGACCGAGCCGATCGCCGTGCCCTCGCTGTCGACGGCGAGCGCGGCGCCTGGCTGGCGGGGCGCGCTGCCGCCGACGGCCACGACGGTGGCGACGGCGAAGGCGCGTCCCTGCTCGACCCACCGGTGCAGCTCGTCGGCGATGTCCAGCATGTCGGTCTCCTAACGGGTGTGCGGAGGTGTGGCCCGTGGGACGGGCCGGGGTTACTTGACGCCCAGCCAGCCCTCGATCGGGTGGAGGCCGAAGTAGGCGAGGAAGACCGCGGCCAGCACCCACATCAGCCAGCCGATGTCGCGGACCTTGCCCTGGGCGGCCTTGATCAGCACATGGGCGATGACGCCCGCCGCGATGCCCGCGGTGATCGAGTAGGTGAAGGGCATCAGCACGGTGGTCAGGAAGACCGGGATCGAGGTCGCCGGGTCGTTCCAGTCGATGTGCTTGGCGTTGGTCAGCATCATCGAGCCGATCACGACCAGCGCCGCGGCCGCCACCTGGGACGGGATCACCTGGGCGAGCGGGGTGAAGAACAGGCAGAGCGTGAAGGCGAGGCCGGTGATCACGCTGGAGAAGCCCGTGCGGGCTCCGTCGCCGACGCCGGCGGTGGACTCGATGAACACCGTCTGGCCGGACGCGCCGGCGAGGCCGCCGATCGCGCCGCCCGCGCCGTCGACGGCGAGGGCGCGGTTCAGCCCGGGCATCTTGCCCTTGGAGTCGGCGAGGTTGGCCTGCTGGCCGATGCCGATGATGGTGCCCATGGCGTCGAAGAAGCCGGCCAGGACCAGGGTGAAGACGATGACGCCGACCGTGATGCCGCCGACGCTGCCGATGCCGCTGAAGGAGACCTCTCCGAAGAGTCCGAAGTCGGGGGTGGAGACGATGGAACCGGTGATCTCCGGGGCGTTCAGACCGCCCCAGGCTGCCTTGTCGAGGCCGGCGAGCTGATGGACGACGGCCGCGAACACGGTGCCGCCGACGATGCCGATGAGGATCGCGCCGGGAATCCTGCGGACCTGGAGGACGAAGATCAGCATGACGGTGACGGCGAAGCAGAGCACCGGCCAGCCGGTGAGCACATCGGCGGTGCCGAGCTGGATGGGCTTGGCGCCGGCGACTCCGCCGGGGCCGGGCATGCTGGTGACGAAGCCGGCCTGGACCAGGCCGATGAGGCAGACGAAGAGGCCGATCCCCATGGTGATGGCGTGCTTGAGCGCCAGTGGGATCGCGTTCATGATCATCTCTCGTAGTCCGGTGACCACCAGGAGGATGATCACAAGACCGTAGATGACACACATGCCCATCGCGTTCTGCCAGGTCATCTCGGGGGCGACCTGGAAGGCGATGACGGCGGAGACGCTCAGTCCCGCGGCGAGGGCAAGCGGCACATTGCCGATCAGGCCCATCACGATCGTGGTGGCGGCGGCCGCGAACGCGGTGGCGGTGGTCAGCTGATCGCCGTCGAGGCGTGCGCCGGTGGCGTCCGGCACCGACAGGATGACCGGGTTGAGAAGGATGATGTACGCCATCGCCATGAAGGTGGTGATGCCGCCGCGCACCTCCTGCCCGATGGTCGATCCTCTCTGCGTTATGTGGAAATACCGGTCGAGCCAGGATCTTCCGGCGGGCTGGCGCGTACCGGCGCCGGCGTCCTCCGCCGCAGTCTTCGGCTCAAGGGACTGCTGGGTCATGGTGCCTACTCCCAAGGTTCACAGGGGCACCCGCATCGGAGTGCGGGATTTGGGATGGTGCGTTGGCTGCACGACCCGGGGGACGGCCCGAGACGAACTGGCACTGCTGTGGGGGTGCTGCTGTTACTGCTGACATTGCTGGTCCTGCGGGTACTGCCGGGTTCTCCGGGCGGCGTGTGACGGGCCGGGGAAGTGTGACGTTCCTGGTGAGGCACGGCGCACACCGCCCGGAGAGTCTGTGGGGATCAGGTGCCGGTGAGGTGCTCGGGCCGCACCGGCGTCCTGTTCAGCTCCAGCCCCGTCGCGTTCCGGATCGCCGCGAGGACGGCCGGGGTCGACGACAGGGTCGGGGCCTCGCCGATGCCGCGCAGCCCGTACGGGGCGTGCTCATCGGCCAGCTCGAGCACATCGACGGGGATCGTCGGCGTGTCGAGGATCGTGGGGATCAGATAGTCCGTGAAGGAGGGGTTGCGCACCTTCGCGGTCTTGGGGTCGACGACGATCTCCTCCATGACCGCCACGCCCAGGCCCTGGGTGGTGCCGCCCTGGATCTGGCCGACGACGGACAGCGGGTTGAGCGCCTTGCCGACGTCCTGGGCGCAGGCCAGCTCGATCACCTTGACCAGGCCCAGTTCGGTGTCCACTTCGACGACGGCGCGGTGCGCGGCGAACGAGTACTGGACATGGCCGTTGCCCTGGCCGGTGCGCAGGTCGAAGGCCTCGGTGGGGCGGTGCCGCCACTCGGCCTCGACCTCTACGGCCTCGCCTTCCAGGACGTCCGTCAGGTCTGCGAGGACCTCGCCGCCGTCGGTGACGACCTTGCCGCCCTCGAGCAGCAGCTCGGCGGTGGCCCAGGCGGGGTGGTACGTGCCGAACTTGGCACGCCCGAGGTCGAGGACCTTCTCGCGGACGAGCTCGCAGGAGTTCCTGACCGCACCGCCGGTGACGTACGTCTGGCGGGAGGCGGAGGTGGAGCCGGCCGAACCGACCTGGGTGTCGGCGGGGTGGATGGTCACCTGGGTGACGCCCAGCTCCGTGCGGGCGATCTGGGCGTGGACGGTGATGCCGCCCTGGCCGACCTCCGCCATCGCGGTGTGCACGGTGGCCACCGGCTCCCCGTTGATCACCTCCATGCGCACCTTGGCGGTGGAGTAGTCGTCGAAGCCCTCGGAGAAGCCGACGTTCTTGATGCCGACCGCGTAGCCGACGCCGCGGACGACGCCTTCGCCGTGGGTGGTGTTGGACAGTCCGCCGGGCAGGGCGCGCACATCGGCGCCTTCGGTGGTCACCCACTGCTGCTCGGGCGGCAGCGGCATGGCCTTGACGCGGCGCAGCAGCTCGGCGACCGGGGCCGGGGAGTCGACCGGCTGCCCGGTCGGCATGATCGTGCCCTGCTCCATGGCGTTGAGCCGGCGGAACTCCACCGGGTCCATGTCCAGCTCGGCCGCCAGCTTGTCCATCTGGGCCTCGTACGCGAAGCACGCCTGGACCGCGCCGAAGCCTCGCATGGCGCCGCAGGGCGGGTTGTTGGTGTAGAGCGCGATCGCCTCGATGTCGACGTCGTCGACGACGTACGGGCCCACGGAGAGGGAGGAGGCGTTGCCGACGACCGCCGGGGAGGCGGAGGCGTACGCGCCGCCGTCCAGGACGATCCGGCACTTCATGTGCGTGAGCTTGCCGTCCTTGGTGGCGCCGTGCTCGTAGTGGAGCTTCGCCGGGTGCCGGTGAACGTGTCCGAAGAAGGACTCGAACCGGTTGTAGACGATCTTGACCGGCTTGCCGGTGCGCAGCGCCAGCAGACAGGCGTGGATCTGCATGGACAGGTCCTCGCGGCCGCCGAAGGCGCCGCCGACGCCGGAGAGCGTCATCCGGACCTTCTCCTCGGGCAGGCCGAGGACGGGGGCGATCTGGCGCAGATCGGAGTGGAGCCACTGGGTGGCCACGTACAGCTCCACGCCGCCGTCCTCGCAGGGGACGGCGAGGCCGGACTCCGGGCCGAGGAAGGCCTGGTCCTGCATGCCGAAGGTGTACTCGCCGGTGACGATGACATCGGCGCGCTCGGCGGCCTCGGCGGCGTTGCCGCGGACGATCGGCTGGCGGTGCACGATGTTCGGGTGCGGGACGTGGCCGATGTGGTGGTCGTCCCGTCCCTCGTGGACCAGGACCGCGTCGGGCGCGGTGGCGGACGCCTCGTCGGTGATGACCGGCAGCTCCGCGTAATCGATCCTGATCTTGGCGGCGGCGCGGCGCGCGGTCTCCGGGTGGTCGGCGGCGACAAGGGCGACCGGCTCTCCGTGGTGGCGGACCTTGCCGTGGGCGAGGACCGGCGTGTCCTGGATCTCCAGGCCGTAGTTCTTCATCTCCGCCGGCAGGTCGTCATAGGTCAGCACGGCGTAGACGCCGGGCGTGGCGACGGCCTCGGAGATGTCGATGGATCTGATCTCGGCGTGCGCGACCGTGGAGCGCAGTGTGTGGCCCCAGAGCATGTCCTCGTGCCACATGTCCGAGGAGTAGGCGAACTCGCCGGTGACCTTGAGGGTGCCGTCGGGGCGGAGCGTGGACTCGCCGATGCCGCCCTTGGTCTTGGAGCCCTGGGTGAGGTTGGCAGGGGTGCCGGTGGTGGCCATCGTCAGACCGCCTCTCCCTGACGGGCGGCCGCCAGGCGGACCGCGTCGAGGATCTTCTCGTAGCCGGTGCACCGGCACAGGTTGCCGGAGAGCGCCTCGCGGATGTCGGCGTCCGTGGGCTGGGCGTTGCGCTCCAGCAGTTCGTCCGCGGCGACCAGCAGACCGGGGGTGCAGAAGCCGCACTGCACGGCGCCGGCGTCGATGAACGCCTGCTGGATCGGGGCGAGCTCACCCTGCTCACCGGTCTGGCCGTCGGACGGGCGCGCTTCCCAGCGCCGGGCGGCGTCCAGGCCGGCGCCGGACTCCGCGCTGCCGCATGCTCCGTCGGCGCAGCCGCCCTCGGAGCGCTGCCTGGCGTAGTCGGCCAGGCCCTCGACGGTGACGACCTCGCGGCCCTCGGCCTGGCCGGCCGCGACCAGGCAGGAGCAGACCGGGACCCCGTCCAGGCGGACCGTGCAGGAGCCGCACTCGCCCTGCTCGCAGGCGTTCTTGGAGCCGGGCAGCCCCAGGCGCTCACGCAGCACGTAGAGAAGGCTCTCGCCCTCCCAGACGTCGTCGGCTTCCTGCGGACGACCGTTGACCGTGAAATTGACACGCATGGTTATGCAGCTCCTTCAAGGGGGCGGCCGGCGCCGCGGTACTGCTCCCAGGTCCAGCCGAGCGTGCGGCGGGCCATGATGCCGACGGCGTGGCGGCGGTACTTGGCGGTGCCGCGGACGTCGTCGATGGGGTTGCAGGCGGCGGAGGCGAGCTCCGCGAACTGCTTGGCGATCGAGGGAGTGATGATCTTTCCGCTGTCCCAGAAGCCGCCTTCGTCCAGCGCGGCGTTCAGGAACTCCTCGGCGGCCTCGGCGCGGATCGGGGTGGGGGCGGCGGATCCGATGCCGGTGCGCACGGTGCGGGTCTCGGGGTGCAGCGCGACGCCGAAGGCGCAGACCGCGATGACCATCGCGTTGCGCGTGCCGACCTTGGAGTACTGCTGCGGCCCGTCCGCCTTCTTGATGTGCACGGCGCGGATCAGCTCGTCCGGGGCGAGGGCGTTGCGCTTGACGCCCGTGTAGAAGTCGTCGATCGGGATCAGACGGCTGCCGCGCACCGACTCGACCTCGACCTCGGCCCCGGCGGCGAGCAGCGCCGGGTGGGCGTCGCCGGCCGGGGAGGCGGTGCCGAGGTTGCCGCCGACGCCGCCGCGGTTGCGGATCTGCGGGGAGGCCACGGTGTGCGAGGCGAGCGCCAGGCCCGGCAGCTCGGCTCGCAGCTGCTCCATGATCGCGGTGTACGGTACGGAGGCGCCAAGCCGGACGGTCTCCTCGCCGGTCTCCCACTGGCTCAGCTCGCCGACGCGGTTCAGGTCCAGGAGGTACTCGGGCCGACGGTGGTCGAAGTTGATCTCGACCATGACATCGGTGCCGCCCGCGATGGGTACAGCCGTGGGGTGCTCTGCCTTGGCGGCGAGCGCCTCCTCCCAGCTGGCGGGGCGAAGGAAGTCCATGAGTGGCTCTCTTCTTGTGATCGGGGTCGTCTGTCGCAGCTCGTGCGTCGTCGCGGCTGGTGCGTCGCCGCAGGTCGTGCGCCGTCTTGGGCGGTCGGGTCCGGGACGGTCGGCCCTCGACTGGTTATTCATCTGCCGTTAACGCTGTGTGGCCTAGTACACAAGTCGTTTCCAGCCGGGTGCAGTCACCGAAACCATGAAGGAGTTGGCTGGCCGCCGGTCTCGTCTTGTAGATTCGAACGAAAGGCGAGGCTCAGTAACCTCACCGTTTCCCCCCGGAAACCATGGCCAAAGGGAACCGGTGACAACCAGACAACGACGAGAGAGATCGGCGGCGACGAGATGCGGCTGCGCGCACTGCTGGAAACCGATGCGCTGGGGCTGCGGCTGCTTGGCGGCGAGGAGGAACTCGACCGCGGCGTCCGCGGCGTGATGACGACCGACCTGCGGGACCCGAGCCGCTATCTCTCTGGCGGCGAGCTGGTGCTCACCGGTCTGGCCTGGCGGCATTCGCCGGAGGACTCCGAGCCCTTCGTCCGGATTCTGACGAGTGCGGGAGTGGCCGGCCTGGCGGCCGGCGAGGCCGAGCTCGGCGATATTCCGGAAGACTTGGTGGAGGCGTGTTTGCGCCATCGACTGCCGCTCTTTGCAGTTAATGAATCCGTTGCGTTCGCGACCATCACTGAGCATGTCGTACGGCAGGTCTCCGGCGAGCGGGCAGGCGATCTGGCGGCCGTCGTGGACCGTCACCGGCGGCTGATGACCTCGGGCCCGGCGGGCGGCGGCCCTGAGGTCGTCCTCGATCTACTCGGCTCCGACCTGGACCTTCGCGCCTGGGTGCTGTCCCCGTCCGGACGTCGGATCGCAGGCGCCCAGGACCCGCTGCCCGCCGGTGCGAGCGCCGCCCTCGCGGGCGAACACCTGGCAGCCTCCCGAGCGGGGCGGCGGGCCCCGTACCGCGCGGTAGTCGGCGGATCCACCTATTCCCTCTTCCCGATCCGTAATTCCGGGCGGGGGGCGGCCCCTGCCTCCCGGGATGTGCGGGAGACGGTGCTGTCCGAATGGCTGCTGGCGGTGGAGGCGGACGCGGGCGACTGGCCTGCGGCGCGGCTGGATCTGCTCCAGGGCGTCACCCAGCTGATCGCGGTCGAGCGGGACCGCCGGGAGGCGGCCCGCACCGTGCGGCGGCGGCTCGCCCAGGAAGTCCTGGAGCTGGTCCAGTCGGGCGCCGCGCCCGCGGAGATCGCCGCCAGGCTGCGGGTGGCCGCGCCCGTGCTGCTGCCGGGGCTCGGCGCCGCGCCGCACTGGCAGGTCGTGGTGGCGCGCGTGGACTGGGAGGCGCCCGGGGGCACGGCGGCGGCGGGCGCACCCGCCGTGGCCCCGGCCGCCGGCCCGGCCGTCGAGGCGGGGCAGCTCGCCCAGTCGCTGCTGGAGGAGATCCTGGTGGACCCGGCGGCCCCCGGCTCCGACCCCGCGGACCGGATCGCCGTCGCCCACACGGGCGAGGAGGCGATCGCGCTGGTGCCGCTGCCCGCGTCCGCCGTGCCCGTCGACCCCGAGTCCGGCGAGACCGACACGGCCGAGGCGGGGCTGCACGCCGACGAGCTGCTCGCCTCCGTCCGCGAGCCGCTGTCCGCCGGGCTCGCCGACGACGGCCGCCTCACCCTCGGCGTCAGCGCCGCGGTGCACTCCGCGGAGGGGCTGCGCGGCGCACTGGAGGAGGCCCGGCACGCCCGTCGGGTGGCCGCCGCCCGGCCCGGCAGGGTGTGCGCGGCCGGCCACCATGAACTGGCCTCGCATGTGCTGCTGCTGCCGTTCGTGCCGGACGACGTACGCCGCGCGTTCACGGCCCGGCTGCTCGACCCGCTGCGCGACTACGACCGGCGCCACCGCGCGGAGCTGATCCCGACGCTGGAGGCGTTCCTGGACTGCGACGGCTCCTGGACCCGCTGCGCGGTCCGGCTGCATCTGCACGTCAACACGCTGCGGTACCGGGTGGGCCGGATCGAACAGCTGACGGGCCGTGATCTGTCCCGGCTCGAGGACAAGCTGGACTTCTTCCTGGCCCTGCGGATGAGCTGACCGGTCCGCCCCACGGCCGACGGGCCGCCCCCCCCGGGGGTGATTGTGAACTGATTCACCTGCACCTCTTGGCCCGGCATGCCGTTCCATGCTGAGATTCCGTCTGACCCGATAGCTCGGGCCCGACGACGCCTCGGCGCCGTCGGGCCGACGGCTCATGCGGTCAGCGGCTTTACGCATCGGCTTGGACCCAACGGCTCAATGGCGTGCTCGGGGAGGGCAAGTGGCGCATACCGCCATGTCTGGTTCCGGAACCACTGCAGGTGACGATCCACTCCAGACCGCGGTATGGCGGCTGCGTTCACGCGGCTGCTGGACCGACGCGGCAGCGCTGCTCGCACACCGCGCCGACGAGCCGGCCGCGGCACTGGAGCGCACCGGACTGCTCGTCGAGCGCTGTCTGTTCACCGCTGAGGGCTGGGCGGAGGCCGAGGACGCGCTGCGCACGGCGGAGGCGACGGCCGCGAGCGACGAGGAACGCGGGGCGGCCGCCTGCGAGCGGGGCCGCCTGGCATACGCGGCGACCCTGCTGGGGATGCGCGACCGCGCGGACGAGGCACGCTCGGCGCTCGGCCGGGCAGCCGCGCTGCTCGCGCCCGCCTCGCCGGGCCGCCCGCTGCTGGACTTCCGCCGCGGGCTGGTGGCCGAGCACCTCTCGGACTCCCCGCAGGCGGCGCTCGCCGCCTACCGCCGCGCCCATGCGGGCGCGGAGGCGCGGGGCGACGCGCTGCTGCTGTCGTTCACCTGGCACCACCAGGCGGGACTCGCCCTGCGGGAGGGCGAGTTGGCGCAGGCCCGGCACGGATTCTCCGAATGCCTGCGGATCCGGGAGGAGTTGGGCTATCTGATCGGGACGGCTCCGGCGCTGGCGTCCCTGGCCGCGTGCGAACCGGAGCCGGAGGCCGGCCGCCTGCGCGAGGAGGCCGGCCGGCTCTTCCGTCTCCTGGGCGGCGTCCCGGTCTGGCTCGCGGACCAGCTCCGCCCCCAGGTCCCCGCCCAGCCGGGCCCCGCCGAGGCCTGACGGCCTCGGTGCGACGGGCCTGTTTCGGCACCGGGCCTCCGCCCCGGACCCCGGCATCGGGGCTCCGCCTCCTCCGAAGAACACCGGTGCGGGTCACCACTCAAGAAGACGGCGGCGCTTCGCGGGCCGGATCGCTCAGTCGGCCACCAGGACCAGCTTCCCCGCCGTACGGCCGGTGTCGCCCAGGGTGTGCGCCTCGGCAGCCCGGGAGAGCGGGAAGGTCCCCGCGACGACCGCCCGCAGGGTGCCCGCCTGCGCCATTTCCGCGACGGCCTGCATGCCCGACCGGGAGGCGTCCACCAGCATCCGCACGGCGCGGACCCCGAGCCGTGCGGCCTCCTGGTGGAACTCGTCGGTCCCCACCGGAAGGATCGACACCACGATCCCGCCGGGGCGCAGGACGCGCAGCGACCGCAGCGAGTAGTCGTCGCCGACGGTGTCGAGGACGATGTCCACGTCCTTCACGGCCTCGGCGAAGTCGGTCTCCCGGTAGTCGATCACCTCGTCCGCGCCCAGTTCCCGCACCAGGTCGTGCTTGCCCGCGCTCGCCGTGCCGATCACATGGGCGCCGTGCGCCTTGGCGAGCTGCACGGCCACATGGCCGACCCCGCCGGCTGCCGCGTGGATCAGCACCCGCTGGCCGGACCGGAGGCCGGCCGTCTCGATCAGCGCCTGGTACGCGGTCAGCGACACCAGGGGCAGTGCGCCCGCCTGCACGTGGTCGACGCCCTCCGGCTTGCGGACCAGGGCCCGGGCCGGGGCGATCGCGTACTCGGCGTGCGAGCCGTGGCCGAAGGGGTAGGGGAGCATGCCGAAGACCTCGTCGCCGGGCCGGAACGCTGCCACCCCGATCCCGGCAGCCGCCGTTCCGCGACAGCGGCCAGGCGCAGTACATCGAACAGCCGGTGCCCGAGTCCGGCACATCCAGCACTGCGGCCACCCGCGCCTGGGCCCTGGAACGGCTCGACCGGCCGCTGACCCTGGCGGAACTGTCCGACCACGCCCGGATGAGCCGCCGCACCTTCGCCAGGCGGTTCCACGACGAGGTGGGTCTCAGCCCGGGCCGCTGGCTGATCCAGCAGCGCGTCACCCGGGCCCGGCACCTGCTGGAGACCAGCGACCTGCCGGTGGACCGGATCGCCGGCCAGGTCGGCTTCGCCACCGGCGCCTCGCTGCGCCGGCATCTGCACGCCGCCATCGGCGTCTCCCCCCCAGGCCTACCGGCGCACCTTCCAGACGGTTCGCTGACGCATAAACACAGCGCCGTGTCCGGCCCGCCCAGGGTGACGGCGGGCCGACGTCGGGGACTGCCGATGCGCTGCTCCAGAGCGGCAAAGGCAGCCCGGGGAGCCCGAGTTGCGGCCGTCCGCATTCAGATGGGTGACCGTTCGCTGCACGTATTCCTGAGCAGGCGGGCCGAGTTGTACGATTGCGTACTGGTCGTCACCCAACGTGACTTCCCGCGCTCACGGTTGGCCTGTCCTCCCACTGCAGGAGGTATCGTGCGAGACCAGAAGATGTACTGCTACACCTGCCAGTCCGACGAACAACACCGCCCTCTCATGGCCGACGAGAAGATCCGGCTCAAAAACCGCACAGGCCGGAAGAACGTCGATGACGTTTTCATGTGCACGGCGCCGAACTGCCGCAATCTGCGGACCGGGTTCAACAAGCGTCCTTTCGATCCCGTCATCCGGATGCCGCTGGACTGACCTTGTGTGCCGGCGCCCGGCCAAGTCCGCCTGGTCCAGCAGCAGGGTGCGGATCCGGTGGGCCGCAAGCGCGTGGATCCCGCGGGGGGAGACGGCCAGCCGCAGGGCCGGATGCCGCTGGGCAGCGTCCGCGGCGACTTCGGCTCCTCCGCGATGAGCGAGGCGGGAATCGCAGTGGTTGATCTGCCGCCTTGATGTCGCTGCCCAGTCAGGGGCAGGAGAGAACGCCCCAGACCCGGCCTAACCGCCGAGCCAGCCGAGCGTCCCGCCCGGGTTCAGCAGGATCAGCACGAGGACGACGGCGAGAAGCACCCACACCAGCTGCCGCCACGGTCCTCCGCGACGCCGGCCGGGCCGTCGCTGGGCCGTCCAGGTCCGCCATCCCTCGGGTTCCGCCCGCGCCGGCCCGCCCCGGCGTGCCCGGCGCCGGGTCCTGCCCCGCCGCCGGGCGGCGGCCTCGTCCTCCCGCCGCAGGCGCTCGGTCACCATCCGGGCCCGCGCGGACGGCTCTTTGGGGGCGCGCAGCCGTGCGGGCCCTTCGCTGTCGCGCTGGAAGGCCTCCCATGCCTCGTCGGATATCTCGGACCGGTGCTCGTCGTGTTCACCGCGCTCACCGCGCTCGCCGCGCTCGTCACCCATATCGGCTCGCTCCCCCGCTCGACCGTCGTTGGCCTTCCAGCGTAGTCCGGCCCCGCAGCGGCCGAGCGCGGTGATCAGGAGCCTGTGAAGTGCCCGCGGACCAGGCACTGGACGGCCGCGGAGTCCTGGGCGGTGAGCGCGTCCAGCAGGGCCGTGTGCTCCGCCGCGTCGGCGACCAGGTCGGCCCGGAGGGCGGCGGGGGCGGCGTGCAGCGGCCACTGGGCACGGCGGTGCAGGTCGTCGGCGATCGTCACCAGCTGGTCGTTGCCCGCGAGGGAGAGGACCGCGCGGTGGAAGGCGCGGTCGGCCTCCGCGTACTCCGCGCGGTCGCCGACGGCGGCGGCCGCGGCGGTCGCCTCGGCCAGGGGCCGCAGCGCGGCCCACCGCTCGGCCGGGACCGTGCGGGCCAGACGGAGCAGCACCGGGACTTCGAGGAGCGCGCGGACCTCGGCGAGTTCGGCCAGTTCGCGCGGGGTGCGCACGGTGACGCGGAATCCCCGGTTGGGGACGACCTCGACGGCCCCCTCGACCGCGAGCTGCTGCATCGCCTCTCGTACGGGGGTGGCGGAGACGCCGAAGTGCTCGCCGAGGGCGGGGGCGGAGTACACCCGGCCCGGGGTCAGCTCGCCGTCGACCAGGGCGGTGCGCAGCGCCGTGAGGATCTGGGCGCGCACCGAGTGCCGGCGTACGGCGCGCGGGGCCGACGCCGCGGCGGGGGCTGGCGGTTCGCTGTGGGTGTGCTCGCCGCGGACCTGCCCCGGGACGCGCGGGCTGCCGGAGGCACGCTCGACGGCCGCCTGGGCGCGGGAGGGCCCTGATATGCGGGGGACGCGGGCGGCCGACGCGGCCGGCTCTGCCGGGGCCTGCGCTCTGGCCTGCTCCATTCTGGTCCTCCTCGGGGGTCGGGCACGGCCCGGCGCGCGCCGTGCAGGGCCCCTGTGCACGATAGGCGGACAAGGTCACAGTTCAAACACCGATCGCGTCGGGTAAGGTAAGGCTTACCTGCCAACGATCGCGATTCGGTGGTCCCTCCATGACCGTTCCCGCTGTGCTCCCCGGCCTCGCCTCACCCGTCGCGGATGCCTATGCGCGCCTGGCCGAGGTGTTCCCCGGGCTGCGCGTGACGGAGCTGGCGGAGGGCGAGCAGCCGCCGTCCGGGGACGGCTGGGTCGGGGCGTCCGAGCTGGCGGCCGGGGGCGAGGCCCTGGAGGCGTTTCTCGCCTGGGACGACGCCCAGGTGCAGCGGGACTACGGGCAGCGGGCCCGTCCCGATGTGATCGCCAGCTTCGGGCTGCACCGCTATGCCTGGCCGGCCTGCCTGCTGGTCACCGTTCCCTGGTTCACGCTGCGCAGGGCGCCGCGCGTGCCCGTCGGGTCCGTCGCCTTCCAGCGCGCTCTGGGCCGGATGACCGTACACGTCCGCGAATTCGCCTGTCTGCCGGACGACCCCGCCGCCGCGCTGCCGGGCGCCCGCGTCGTCCCCGACGAGGAGGCGCTGCGCGCCGAGGTGCGCAGCGCCGTCGCCGAGCACATCGAGCCCGTGCTGGACGGTTTCCGGCCCCGGGTGCGCCGCGGCAAGCGGGCCCTGTGGGGCATGGCCACGGACGAGATCGTCGAAGGACTGTGGTACATCGCACATCTGCTCGGGGAGGAACGGCGGGCGGTCGCGGAGCTGGAGCGGCTGCTGCCGGGGGCCACCAAGCCGTATGTCGGCACGGCGGGCTTCCGTGAACTGACGGGACCCGACGGAGAGGCGCTGCCCACACGGGACCGGGCCAGTTGCTGCCTCTTCTACACCCTGCGCCCCGACGACACCTGCGTCACCTGCCCGCGCACATGCGACGTCGACCGGATCGACAGGCTCCACCGGTCCGCCTGAACCACGCCTGTCACCGCAATGCCCTCGGAAACCTTTCCGATCACTTCCGGTTGCCCTGACCCACCCATACGCATGAGACTATTCGAACTCAACTCAGGGCTTTCATAAGAACGTTCGACTAGATCGCACCTATCCGAATGCCTTGCAGACTCAATGGCGTTCTCTTGCCAAGAATCAATGTGTGAGTGGCGGATCTTCGGCCAATATGGCCGCCGAAAGGCCTACCGCTTACGCAAGGAACCTAGGGAACACCGTCATGAGACTGACCGACATAACGCTGGACTGGCTGCTTCCGGGCGGTGTGCTGCTCGTGGGGGTCGTGGTGGCGGTGGCGGTGGCTGCGCGCGGCAAGCGCGCCAGTGAGAAGGCCGCGCCGTCCGACGACTCCTGGGAACGCAGCGAACAGCGCCGCCGGCGCAAGGAGGCCATCTACGGCACCGCCTCCTACGGCCTTCTCTTCTGCTGTGCCGCGGTGGCCGCCGCGCTCTCCTTCCACGGCCTGGTCGGCTTCGGCCGGCAGAACCTGAACCTCTCCGGGGGCTGGGAGTATCTGGTGCCGTTCGGCCTCGACGGCGCGGCCATGTTCTGCTCCGTCCTCGCCGTGCGCGAGGCCAGCCACGGCGACGCGGCCCTCGGCTCCCGGCTGCTCGTGTGGACGTTCGCCGGGGCGGCCGCCTGGTTCAACTGGGTGCATGCGCCGCGCGGCATGGGCCATGCCGGCGCGCCGCACTTCTTTGCCGGAATGTCGCTCTCCGCGGCCGTGCTGTTCGACCGCGCGCTCAAGCAGACCCGCAGGTCGGCACTGCGCGAACAGGGTCTGGTGCCCCGGCCGCTGCCGCAGATCCGGGTGGTGCGCTGGCTGCGCGCACCGCGCGAGACCTTCGGCGCGTGGTCGCTGATGCTGCTGGAGGGCGTGCGGACGCTGGACGAGGCGGTCGAGGAGGTACGCGAGGACAGGCGGCAGCACCAGCAGAACCGTCTCCGCATGCGGGACCGGGAGAAGAGGGAGAGGGCGCAGCTCAAGGCCCTCAACCGCCAGCACCGGGCCTGGGGTCGGGGACAGGTCGCGCGTCCCCCGGAGCTCTCCGCCGAGATGCAGATGACGGATATGCAGGTCACCGAGGTGCAGATGCTGAGCCCCGGCTCGGGGTCCGGGCATGGGCAGAAGGGCGACTCCGTCGGCTCCCCCGGCTCCGTCGTGGAGCCTGCCATAGCCGAGCAGGGACACCTGCCGCTTCGCCCCAGTCCCGGGAGCTCGGCTGCCGCCGGCTCCCGACCCTCCCTTCAGGCCGTGAAAGCAGCGCCGCATCCGCGTGGCGTTGAACCGCATACGGTGGACCTCACCGCCGAGGACGACACCCAGACCCTGCCGCGTCTCGACTCCCTGGAGCAGAAACTCAAGGATCTCGAGCAGCAGTTCGGCTGAGCTCGGCTGTTCGGCTGTGCGCGCGGAGGGGTCCTGCCTGTCTCAGGCCGGCCCCTCCGACTCGTGCCGGCGCAGTTCGAACCAGACGACTTTGCCCACCGCCTGTGTCCGCACACCCCAGGCGTCAGCGAGCCTCTCCACCAGAATCAGGCCCCTGCCGTGCGTGCCGAGTTCGTCGAGGTCTTCGAATTCGGCGCAGTCATCGCCTTCGCCGCCCTCGTCGCCCTCGTCGTCGGCGATGCGGGGCGGCGCCGCGGTCACATCGGGCACCGGCAGCCCCGGCACAAAATCTCTGACCTCCACCCGGAGTGTGGAGCCCGCCACGGCCGCCGTGACCACCGCACCATGATCGGTGTGTATCAGCGCATTGGTGACCAACTCGCTGGCCAGCAGCTCCGCCACGTCCGCCGTCTCCGTACCCGACCGCGTCCAGCGCCGCAGCGCCTGCCGCAGCGAATGACGTAACTCCGGCACGGCGGTGAGATCGGCAGAGCCCAGCCGGCGGCGCAGCCGCACATCCCCGCCCGCGGGCCGGACCTCCTCTCCCTCCACTGCCGTCGATGGTTTGCATCCGGGCCCGCACTCCGCGGGCTCGACCCCTGTATGCGCACTCATCATCCCCACCCGCACGTCGCCATGTCCCCTTCTCTCGAACACGCTCACCGGATGCATGCCCCACGCGGGGAACACCACTCATGTCCATTCGTCAACTATCGGAAACCCAACGCAAGACGTCCGGGCGAACGGCCCGAGGACCGGCGAGAGGAATCGTGATGCATGACGACCGCACGTTGGTGGAGGGACGCCTGGAGCGGGCCCTGAGTCAGTTCATCCGCCCCGCGCAATATGCGGAACAAGTGCCGCTGTCGCTTTCCGCATGGCATGTGCCGGGTGAGCCGGCGCCCGTTTCGCAGGCGCTCACGGCCCGCTTCGAGCCGTTCGCGATCGGAACGCCGTGGGGACCCCCGTGGTCCACGAGCTGGTTCCGGCTGGAGGGCACGGTGCCGCGGGTATGGGCGGGGCGGCGGGTGGAGGCGGTGATCGACCCGGGGTTCGGCGGGGACGCCCCCGGCTTCCAGGCGGAGGGGCTGGTGTACGACGCGGAGGGCGTCCCCCTCAAGGGGGTCCACCCGCAGAACCGCCATGTCCCGGTCGCGGCGCCCGCGGCCGGCGGCGAGGAGGTGCGGCTGCTGCTGGAGGCCGCCGCCAACCCGGCCGTGCTGCACGGCGGCTTCACTCCGACGCCCCTCGGGGACGTGCTGACCGCCGGGGACCGCCCCCTGTACCGGTTCGCCTCCGCCGACCTCGCCGTGCTCGACGAGGAGGTCTGGCATCTGGTGCTCGACATCGAGGTGCTCTCCGAGCTGATGCGGGAACTGCCCGCGGACCGTTCCCGGCATCATGAGATCCTGCGCGCCCTGGAGGACATGCTCGACACGCTCGATCTGCACGATGTCGCGGGCACGGCGGCCGCCGCGCGCGCCCGGCTGGCCGGTGCGCTCTCCCGTCCCGCCGCGCCTTCCGCGCACCGGGTGTCGGCCGTCGGACACGCCCATATCGACTCGGCGTGGCTGTGGCCGCTGCGGGAGAGCGTGCGCAAGGCGTCCCGTACCTTCGCCAATGTCACGGCGCTCGCCGCCGACTACCCGGAGCTGGTCTTCGCCTGCTCCCAGGCGCAGCAGTACGCCTGGGTGAAGGAGCACCAGCCGCGGATCTGGGAACGCATCAAGCGGGCCGCGGCGGACGGGACCTGGGCGCCGGTGGGCTCCATGTGGGTGGAGTCCGACGCCAACATGCCCGGTGGGGAGGCCCTGGCGCGGCAGCTCGTGCACGGCAAGCGGTTCTTCGCCGAGGAGCTGGGGGTGGAGACCGAGGAGATCTGGCTGCCCGACTCCTTCGGATACACCGCCGCCTTCCCGCAGCTGGCGCGGCTGGCCGGGGTGCGGTGGTTCCTCACCCAGAAGCTGTCCTGGAACCAGTTCAACAGGATGCCGCACCACACCTTCTGGTGGGAGGGCATCGACGGCACCCGGGTATTCACGCACTTCCCGCCCGTCGACACCTACAACTCCCGACTCCATGCGGCGGAACTGGCCCGTGCGGAGCGCAACTTCGCCGACAAGGGCCGTGCCACACGCTCACTGGTCCCGTTCGGTTTCGGCGACGGGGGCGGCGGCCCCACCCGGGAGATGCTGGAGAAGGCCCGCAGGCTGCGCGACCTGGAAGGCTCACCCCGGGTCACGGTGGAGAAGCCGTCGGCGTTCTTCGCCGCGGCCGAGGAGGAGTACGGGGCTGCGGCACCCGTCTGGTCCGGAGAGCTGTATCTGGAGCTGCACCGCGCCACGTACACCACGCAGGCGGCGACCAAGCGGGGCAACCGGCGCAGTGAGCATCTGCTGCGCGAGGCAGAGCTGTGGGCGGTCGCCGCGGCCCTGCGCGCACCGGGCTACCGCTATCCGCACCAGACGCTCGACCGCCTCTGGAAGACGGTGCTGCTGCACCAGTTCCACGACATCCTGCCGGGGTCGTCGATCGCCTGGGTGCACCGGGAGGCCGAGCAGACGTACGAGGAGGTGCGCCGCGAACTGGAGCGGCTGACCGACTCCGCGGTTGCGGCACTCGCCGGTGCGGGCGGGGGACCCGCGTCGCCGGGCCTGCTGAACTCCTGCCCGTATCCGCGCCGGGAAGTGGTCGCGCTCGCCCCTTCCGAAGTGCCGCAGGGGGTGTCCGCCCAGCCGCTCGCCGACGGGCGGACCCTCGCCCCGGTCACGGCCGGCCCGCACGCGGTCGGCCGCTGCCGCGACACGGGCGCGCCGCCGGTGCGGGCCGAGGCCGCGGCGGGCACAACCACGCTGGACAACGGACTGCTGCGGGTGACGGTCGACGGCGACGGGCTGCTGTCCTCCGTGTACGACCTGACCGCCGGGCGAGAGGTGCTGGCGCCCGGCGGCCGCGGCAATCTGCTCCAGCTGCACCCCGACCACCCCAACCAGTGGGACGCCTGGGACATCGACCGCCACTACCGGCGTCAGCATGCGGATCTGACCGCCGCCGACTCGGTGGAGCTGACCGAGGAGGGACCGCTGCGCGCCGCGGTGCGCGTCGTGCGCCTCTTCGGCGACTCCAGGGTCACCCAGGACATCCGGCTGGCAGGCGGCAGCGGACGCATCGACGTCGTCACCGAAGTCGACTGGCGGGAGTCGGAGAAGGTCCTCAAGGCGGCGTTCCCGCTCGATGTGCACGCGGAACGCTCCACGTCCGAGATCCAGTTCGGCCATGTGCACCGGCCGACGCATGAGAACACCCGCTGGGACGCGGCCCGCTTCGAGATCTGCGCCCACCGCTGGCTGCGGGTGGCCGAGCCCGGCTACGGCGTCGCGGTCCTCAACGACTCCGCTTACGGCCATGAGGTGACCCGCGCCCGGCACCCGGAAGGGCTGGGCACGACCGTGCGGCTCACCCTGCTGCGCGCCCCGCACAGCCCCGACCCTGCGGCCGACGTCGGCGCGCACCGCTTCCGCTACGCGCTGCTGCCCGGCGGCGGGGTCCCGGACGCCGTACGCGAGGGCCTGGCGCTCAACCTGCCGCTGCGGCCGGCGGCGGCCGTGCCGGACGGCGAGCCGCTGGCGGACACCGGGCACCCTTCGGTGACCGTCGAGTCGGTCAAACTCGCCGAGGACCGCGGCGGGGATGTGATCGTGCGACTGTACGAGTCCGCCGGCGGTCGGGCCGAAGCCGTGCTGCGGCCGGGCTTCCCCTTCGTACGGGCGCGGGTGACGGATCTGCTGGAGCGTCCGCTCGAGGACGCCGAGCGCGAGGGCGGGGGCGGGGGTGTGCGCGTACGGCTGCGGCCCTTCCAGATCCTGACGCTGCGGCTGACGCCCGCGTGAGCCGCCGGGTGCTGCGGCCGGTGCCGGCGTGAGCCGCCTGACGGGTCAGCGGGCCTCCCACACGGCCGCGGCCGTACGGTCGTCGGCGTAGCCCTTCACCCGCAGCTGGACGTCGGCGAGGTAGGCGGCGAGGCCGGGGGGCTCGCCGCCGCCCCAGCGCCCGGCCAGTTCCTCGGTGAGGGCGGGCTCGCCGCGCAGCGGCTCGGCGAGGCCCGCGCTGCACAGCAGCAGCGCATCGCCGGGGCGGGCCACGGAGGCACGGAAGCGGAACGGTTCGGCGGGGGGCGGCGGAGGGGGCTCGACATACGGGGACGGCGGCGTCGGGATGCCGAGGTCCATGGTGAGCCGGTCGCCCTCCGGGGTCTGTTCTGCGGTTCCGGCCCCGGTCGCGCCGTCGGCCGCCGCGGGCGGCTCGGGCGGCGTCGGTTCGATGTCCTGCCAGGCGCCGTCGCGCAGCCGGAACAGCCCGCCCCCGCCGACGCCGAAGAAGACGCGCGTACGGCAGGCGGGGTCGCCGGAGAGCAGCAGACAGCGCAGGACCGCGGCGTACTCCTCGGGGTCCGCCCCGCGTTCGGCGGCGTGGGCGCGCAGTCTGCCGAGGGTGCGGTCGGTGAGCCGGTGCAGCCCGGACTTGAGGTTGCCGCGGCGGCCCGCCCTGATGTCCTCGGCGAGGCGGTCGTGGCTGCGGCCCACGGCTGTGCCGATCCAGCGGCAGGCGTCGGCCGCGGCGAGGTGCGCGCCCTCGGCGGCGCGGGCCCCGCTGGCGATGGCCACCAGGACGAGAGCGGCCTCGCCGCCGCCGAAGCGTGCGGTGAGCAGCGCGTCGCGGCGCGGCTCCCCCCGATAGCGCGCGGAGTCGCCGCGGACGGACGCGGCGCGCAGGGTGCACGAGCCGTAGCGAGCGCCGTCGAGGACGGTGTCCGCGGTGAGTTCGTCGAGCGCGTCCGGGCGGGCCGGGGGCAGAGCGGTGGGCTCCGCCTCATAGGTGGGCGGCCCGCCGCCGACGACTCCGGTGGCAGGGCGGGGCGGTGGGGGCGCGGGAGCGGCGGCCGACCGGGGCGGCGGGGGCGCGGGCGTCTGTTCGACGGCCGGCCGGTGCGGTGGGGCGGTCTGCGGCGACACGGCGGCCGGCCGGTGCGGTGGGGCCGACTGCGGCGGTACGGCGGGGCGGGGCGGGGGCGGCTGTTCGGGCTGGCCCGAGCGGGGGATCTGGGCGGGCGGGCGGTCCGGCTGTTGCGGCCGTTCCGAGCGGTCCGGCTGTTGCGGCCGTTCCGAGCGGTCCGGCTGTTGCGGCCGTTCCGAGCGGTCCGGCTGTTCGGGGCGCTCCTCCGGCGGCGACGAGGTCTCCCACCAGGCGCGCGGACGGCCCGTCACCGTGCCTGCGGCGGAGGCGAATCGGTCGTCCAGAGTGTCGCCCGCCCGGAGGCCGGGACCGGTGTCCGCAGTGGATTCGGGTTCGCCGTACAGCCTGTTCCACCACTCGTCTTCGGTGGGAGGCCTCTCCCCCTGTTGACTCATGCCCTTATTGTCCACCGGGCGGGCCGGACGAAAACGGAGCGCGGTGAAAAAGCACAATGCGAATAATGGTGTTGGGGACGGGGGCGGGGTCTGGTGCTCGGAGCGATAGGTCTCGACGCGCGGCAGGAGTCGGCGTACCGGGCGCTGGTGGCGCTCGGGGCAGCGGAGGCGGCCGATCTGGCGCATCGGCTCGCGCTGCCCGAACCGGACACGGAGCGGGCGCTGCGGCAGTTGGAGCACCAGGGGCTGGTCGCCAGGTCGTCGGCGTGCCGGGGGCGGTGGGTGGCGGCCCCGCCGGGGGTCGCGCTGGGTGCGCTGCTTACCCGGCAGCGGCACGAGCTGGAGCGGGCCGAGCTGGCGGCTGCGGTGCTGGCCGAGGGGTACCGGGCGGAGGCGGCGGCGGGCGCGGGGTCCGCGGCGCACGATCTGGTGGAGGTGGTGACCGGCGCGAGCGCGGTGGCACACCGTTGTCTGCAGCTGCGGCTCGGTGCGGCCGAGGAGGTGTGCGCGCTGGTGACCGGCAGGCCCGTCGCGGCGCCCGGGTTGGACGACGAGGCGGCGGAGAAGACGGCGGGCCGGGGGGCGCCGTACCGGGTCGTGGTCGAGCGGCGGGTGTTGTCTCTGCCGGGCGGCACGGCCGGGGTGTCGGCGGCGCTGGGCGGCGACGTGCAGGTCAGGACGGTGGAGCGGGTGCCGGCCGAGCTGGTGATCGCGGACCGCGGACCGGCGATGGTGCCGCTGACCGGCAGAGGTGCGGAGCCCGCGGCCCTGGTCGTCCATGCCAGCGGACTGCTGGAGTCGCTGTCGGGCCTGTTCGAGGCGGTCTGGCGGGAGGCGCTGCCGCTGCGGCTGGGGGCCCACGGGATGCCGGAGGAGGGGCGGGCTCCGGGCCCGGACGCGGTCGACCTGGAGATCCTCTCGCTGCTGCTGGCCGGGTTGACGGACGCGAGCGTCGCCAAGCAGCTGGACCTGGGGCTGCGGACGGTGCAGCGCCGGGTGAAGGGGCTCATGGAGCTGGCGGGCGTGACGACGCGGCTTCAGCTGGGCTGGCACGCGTACCGGCGGGGCTGGGTGGCACGCGAACTGCGTGAGTGATCCAGATCCTGCACTCTGGGCAGATGGGCGTGTGGCAGCTCCTGATGGTCGGGGCGGTGATGCTGCTGGGCGTGCTCGGGGTGCTGATCCCCGGGGTTCCGGGGACCTGGCTGGTGTGGGCCGCGATCCTGTGGTGGGCGATGCAGGACCAGTCCGGTCTGGCCTGGGTGCTGCTGGTCTCCACGACGGTGCTGCTGCTGGTCAACCAGGTCGTGGTGTGGCAGCTGCCGCCGCGCCGCATCCGGGAGGTGGGCGTCACCAGACGCATGGCCGTCTTCGCCGGCGCGGGCTCGATCGCGGGTTTCTTCCTGCTGCCCGTGATCGGCGGGGTGGTCGGTTTCATCGGCGGCATCTACATCTGCGAACGCCTCCGCCTGGGCGGCCACGGGCAGGCGGCAGCCTCGACGAAGGCGGTGATGCGGGCGGTGGGGACGAGTGTGCTGGTGGAGCTGTTTACGTGCCTGGTGATCGTGGGGGCGTGGATGGGAGCGGTGCTGGGGGGTTGAGGCGGACGGGTACGAGCCCACGGCATGATCACCGATCCACACCGTGGGCCCCGCTGCCACTGCTGCGCCGGGATCGCGCCACCGGGCCCTTCCCTCAAGCGCGGAGCCCCGTCCCCGGGGGAGGGACCGGCGCGGACCCCGGCGTGAGCGCAGACCCCGGCGCGGCTGCGCGAAACCACCGCCCCGGGAGCCCGGAGGCAGAGCCCCTGCACCAGCACGGGCCTACGCCCGCAGCACACGTCCCCCCCCACAGGGCGGCAGCGCCCCCCGGAGGGGGCCGGGGGGCGGCAGGCCCCGGGCTACGGGAGGCCGTGGCCCTCCTTGGCCGCGCGGGCGGCGCGGCCGAACGCGCCCTGGCGCTTCCACTCCTTGCGGATGTCCGCGCGCAGGCGGGCGTCCGTCTTGGCGACATTGCGCCGGTTCTCACGGACCAGCTTCCGGTAGCTGTCGAGCCGGCGGGGCTGCAGTGTGCCGTCGTCGATCGCGGCGAGCACGGCACAGCCTGGCTCGGACCGGTGGGCGCAGTCGTGGAAGCGGCACTCCTCGGCGAGCTCCTCGATCTCCGAGAACGCCTGTTCGACGCCGCTGCCGGCGTCGAACAGCCCGACGCCCCGCAGCCCCGGAGTGTCGATGAGCACGCCTCCGCCGGGCAGGGCGAGCAGATTGCGGGTCGTGGTGGTGTGCCGGCCCTTGCCGTCGACGTCGCGGACGGCCTGCACATCCATCACGTCGTCGCCGAGCAGTGCGTTCGCGAGCGTCGACTTGCCCGCGCCGGAAACGCCGAGCAGCACGCTCGTGCCGCCGGCGACGATCGCGGCGAGCACGTCCACGCCGTGTCCCGCCGTCGCGCTGACGGGCAGGACCTGCACTCCGGGCGCGGTGGTCTGCACATCCTGGACCAGATGCCCCAGGCCCGCCGCGTCGGGCACCAGATCCGCCTTGGTGAGCACGATGAGCGGCTGCGCGCCGCTCTCCCACGCCAGCGCCAGGAAACGCTCGATCCGGCCGAGGTCCAGTTCGGCGGCGAGGGAGACCGCGATGACCGCCCAGTCCACGTTGGCGGCCAGGATCTGGCCCTCGGAGCGCTTGGAGGAGGTGGAGCGTACGAACGCGGTGCGGCGCGGCAGACAGGCCCGGACGTACCGCGGGCTGCCGCCGGGGTCGACCGCGGCCCAGTCGCCTGTGCACACGACCCGCAGCGGATCGTGCGGGGTGACGAACGCCGTGTCGGCCCGTACGGCCCCGTCCGCGGTCAGCACATCGCACTGCCCGCGGTCGACGCGTACCACCCGGCCCGGAAGCAGGCCCTGTTCGGCGTACGGGGTGAACTGCGCCGCCCAGTCGTGGTCCCAGCCATACGGGGCCAGCGCACGCTCGGAGTCAGCAGAGAAAGACAAAGGGGGAACCCTTCGGCAAGGGTGGCCCCGGCAACACCGCACACACGCACGCATCACACTCGGAAGCGCCGGCAGCGCCTGGCGAAGGTGAAAGTCGGTCAGCCGGAGACCACAGGGGTGGGATTGACAAACGCGAGAACCCGGGCCGCACCCGGCGCCATGACCGTCATCAACGTCCTCACCTCCTGCTCGATTCGGCTTCCAGAACCGCGGCTCACTCTAGACCTGCCGCACCGGAGAGCGGCAACCGGTTTTCCTTCTGTGACCTGAGACACACCTGACTGGTTTGCGCCGCCTTTACTATGTGTGAGAGCGGGGTCAGCCTCCCCGCCCCTGAACCAGAGAACCGAGAAGGAGCTGCGGTCCCGCAATGGGTGAGCCTCCCAGTACGAGCCGTGCCATCCCCGACCCGTCGCAGAGCGAAGCGGGGGTGGCACGGTGACCGAGATTCTTCTGCTGTTCCTCGCTCTCGCCCTGACCCTCGCCTGCGCCGTGTTCGTCGCGGCGGAGTTCTCGCTGACCACCGTGGAGCGCGGCGAGCTCGAACGAGCCGCGCAGGCCGGTGAGCGCGGGGCCGCCGGTGCGCTGAAGGCCGCCAAGCGGCTGACGTTCCAGCTGTCCGGAGCTCAGCTGGGCATCACCGTGACCTCGCTGGTCATCGGCATGCTCGCCGAGCCGTCGCTGGCGGTGCTGCTGCACGGGCCGCTGACGGCCGTCGGGCTGCCCGCGGGGGCGGTGTCGACGGTGGCCACGCTGCTCGGCGTGGCCGTGTCCACCGTGGTGCTGATGGTCGTCGGCGAGCTGGTGCCCAAGAACTGGGCGATCTCCAGCCCACTGGCCGTCGCCAAGGTGGTGGCGGGCCCGCAGCGGGCCTTCACCGCCGCGTTCGCGCCGCTGATCCGCCATCTGAACAACACGGCGAACCGCCTGGTGCGCCGCTTCGGCCTGGAGCCCGCCGAGGAGCTGGCCTCCGCCCGCACCCCTGAGGAACTGGTGGCGCTCGCTCAGCACTCCGCCCGGGAGGGTGCGATCGAGCAGGACTCGGCCGAGCTGTTCGTCCGCACGCTCCATCTGGGCTCGCTGAACGCGGAGAACGTGATGACGCCGCGCGTCGACGTCCAGGCCCTGGAGGCGCACGCCACCGCCGCGGACGCCGCGAACCTCACCCTGGCGACCGGGCTTTCCCGGTTCCCGGTCTACCGGGACTCCCTCGACCATGTGATCGGCACCGTGCACATCCGCGATGTGCTCGCGCTGGACGAGCCGGTGCGGGCCCGCACCCCGGTGACCGAGCTGGCCACCGAGCCGCTGCTGGTGCCCGACTCGCTCCCGGTGGACCGGCTGCTGGCCCGGCTGCGGCGGACCCGCACGATGGCCGTGGTGATCGACGAGTACGGCGGCACCGCGGGCGTGGCGACCGTCGAGGACATCGTCGAGGAGGTCGTCGGCGAGGTCCGCGACGAGCACGACCCGCACGAGCGGCCGGATCTGCTGCCGGTGGAGCCGTCGGCGGACGGCCGCAGGGCGTGGGAGGCGGACGGCGGCGTCCGGCTCGACCAGCTGGCGAAGATCGGCTTCAGCGCCCCCGACGGCCCGTACGAGACCCTGGCGGGTCTGATCGCCAACCGGCTGGAGCGCATTCCGCGCACCGGCGACCGGCTGGACGTGGACGGCTGGCAGTTCGCGGTGGCCCATGTCGACCACCACCGGGCCGACCAGGTCCGCATCACCGCGGCGGCGCCCCAGGACGGCGATGCGGAGACCGTCCGCGCCGAGGTGCCCGCACCCTCTCCCGTGCCCGCGGCCGAACCGGTCGCCGAACCCGTCCCGACCGCCGCGTCCGCCTCCGGGTCGGCCCCGGCGTCCGCCGTGCAGATCGCCGAGGAAGTCCGATGACCGCTCTGCAGATTGCCATCGGCGTTCTGACGCTCTTCACCAACGCCTTCTTCGTGGGCGCCGAGTTCGCGCTGATCTCGGTGCGCCGCAGCCAGATCGAGCCCGCGGCCCACAAGGGGAACAGGCGCGCCCGGCTCACCCTGTGGGGCCTCGAGCATCTGTCCGCGGCCATGGCCACGGCCCAGCTCGGCATCACCGTGTCCTCGCTGGTGCTGGGCGCGGTCGCCGAACCGGCCATCGCGCACCTGCTGGAGCCGCCGTTCGCGGCGGTCGGCGTGCCCGAGGGGCTGATCCACCCGATCGCCTTCGTCATCGCGCTGACACTGGCGACCTATCTGCACATGCTGATCGGCGAGATGGTGCCAAAGAACATCGCGCTCGCCGCGCCCACGGCCACCGCGCTGCTGCTGGCCCCGCCGCTGGTGGCCCTCACCCGCGCGCTGCGGCCCGTGGTCTTCGGGATCAACGCCTTCGCCAACGCGCTGCTGCGGCTGCTCAGGGTGGAACCCAAGGACGAGGTCGCCTCGGTGTTCACGGACGACGAACTCGCCCGTCTGGTGAAGGACTCCAGCGAGGCGGGCCTGCTCGACCCGGCGGACGGCCAGCGGCTGCAGGACGCGCTGGAGCTGGGCACCCGCCCGGCCGGCGAGGTGATGGTGCCGCTGAGCCGGACCGTCATGGTCGGCCATGACGTCACCCCGCAGCAGCTGGAGCGCAAGGCCGCCTCGTCGGGCTTCTCCCGGCTGCCGGTGACCGGTCCGGGCGACGAGATACTCGGCTACCTCCACATCAAGGACTCCCTCGGGGTGGCCGAGCGGACCCGCCCGTTCCCGCGCACCGCGCTCCACCCGGTGATACGGGTCGAGATCGACACTCCGCTGGACGACACGATGACCGCGATGCGCGCGGCCGGCACTCATCTGGCGGCGGTCACCGGTGAGCGGGGCACGGTGATCGGTTTTGTGACGATGGAGGATGTACTCGAGGAGCTGGTGGGCCCCGGACCTGCGACGGAGCGTCCCGCGGCGGCTAACGCCCGTTAGCAAGGTCACAGCTTTCGCCTCTGCTGCACCTTTGCGGGGTTGCCCTAGCATCTGAGCATGACGGTCCTCCCCGACAACGGGTTCTCGCCGGCCGCCGATTTCCCGAACGCATCCCATGAGCAGTGGCAGCGCCTTGTCGGCACGGTGCTGCGCAAAGCGGGCAAGGACGTTCCGGACGACGCGGCCGAGAGCATGCTGTCCACCGCCCTGGAGGACGGGCTTGCCACCCGTCCCCTCTACACGGCGGCCGACGGCGTCGCAGGCACGGCCGAGTCGACGGGGTATCCCGGATTCGCCCCTTTCACCCGCGGCGGCAGGCCGGAGGGCTCGGCGGTCAGCGGCTGGGACGTACGCCAGCGCCATGACCGGCCGGACCCCGTCCGCGCGAACGAGGCGGTGCTGGCCGACCTCGAGAACGGCGTCACCTCCGTCTGGCTGTCGGTCGGAGCCGCCGGAGTGCCCGTATCCTCCCTGGGCACGGCGCTGGAGGGCGTCTATCTCGACCTCGCGCCCGTGGTGCTGGACGCGGGCGCGGACTTCGCCCCCGCGGCGCACGCACTGCTGCGGCTCTACGAGGAGCGAGGCGTGGCCCCCGAGGCCGCGCTCGGCACTCTGGGCGCGGACCCGCTGGGCCATGCGGCCCGTACGGGCGACCATGCGGCGGTCGACGGCGGCATGACGGCCGCCGCCGAGCTGGCCCGGCTGTGCGCCGAGCGGCATCCGGGGCTGCGGGCCGTCGTCGTCGACGCGATGCCGTACCACGAGGCGGGCGCGTCGCCCGCGCAGGAGCTGGGCTGCTCGCTGGCGACGGGCGTGGCCTGGCTGCGTGCCCTCACCGCCGCCGGTCTGCCGGCGGAGGCGGCCTGCGCACAGCTGGAGTTCCGTTACGCGGCCACGGCCGACCAGTTCCTGACCATAGCCAAGCTGCGCGCCGCGCGCCGACTGTGGGCGCGCGTCGCCGAGGTGTGCGGCGTCGGGGGAGCGGGCGGCGCACAGCGCCAGCACGCGGTGACCTCTCCGGTGATGATGACCCGGCGCGACCCGTGGGTGAACATGCTGCGCACCGCCGTCGCCTCGCTCGCGGCGGGCGTCGGCGGCGCGGACGCGGTGACCGTGCTGCCGTTTGACCACGCACTGGGGCTGCCGGACGCGTTCGCGCGCCGCATCGCCCGCAACACCTCGACGATCCTGCTGGAGGAGTCGCACCTGGGGCAGGTCATCGACCCGGCCGGCGGCTCCTGGTACGTCGAGCGGCTCACCGGGGAACTGGCCGCGGCCGCCTGGGAGCAGTTCCAGGACATCGAGCGGGCCGGCGGCCAGGCCTCGGCGCTGCGCGACGGGCTGATCGCCGAGCGGCTCGGCGCGACCTGGGAAGGCCGCAGGAAGAAGCTGGCGACCCGCCGCGAACCGGTCACCGGCGTCAGCGAGTTCCCCCTGCTCGCCGAGCCCGCCGTGGAGCGCGAGCCCGCACCCGCACCGCCTTCGGGCGGGCTGCCGCGGGTACGCCGCGACGAGGCGTACGAGGCGCTGCGCGCCCGCTCCGACGCGCATCTCGCCGCCACGGGGGCACGTCCGCGGGTCTTCCTCGCCGCGCTGGGACCGGCCGCCGCGCACACCGCGCGCGCCGCGTTCGCGGCCAACCTCTTCCAGGCGGGCGGCGTCGAGCCCGTGCACGAGCCGGCGTCCGTGGACGCCGCGTCGGCGGCGGACGCGTTCACGGCGAGCGGCGCCGCCGTCGCCTGCATCTGCTCCAGCGACGCCCTGTACGCCGAGCAGGCGGCCGACGTCGCGAAAGCGCTCAAGTCGGCGGGCGCGCAGCAGGTGTTCCTCGCCGGACGCCCCGGCGAGCAGCGCGAGACCTACGAACAGGCCGGGGTCGACGCGTTCGTCGTCGCGGGCGGTGACGCGATCGCCGTGCTGAGCGGCGTACTCGACCGGATCGGAGTGGCGTGATGAGCATTCCCGACTTCTCGACGATCGAGCTGGGCGAGCCGTCAGATGCGGCGCGGACGGGCCGGGACCAGTGGCGCAGCGCCGTCAAGGAGGCCACCGGCAAGGGCGACGCCGATCTGGTGTGGGAGACGCCCGAGGGCATCCCGGTGAAGCCGCTCTACACGGGTGACGATCTGGCGGGCCTGGACTTCCTCCAGACCTACCCGGGCATCGCTCCGTATCTGCGCGGCCCGTATCCGACGATGTACGTCAACCAGCCCTGGACGATCCGGCAGTACGCAGGCTTCTCCACCGCGGAGGAGTCCAACGCCTTCTACCGGCGCAATCTGGCCGCCGGTCAGAAGGGCCTCTCGGTCGCCTTCGACCTGCCGACCCACCGCGGCTACGACAGCGACCATCCGCGGGTGACGGGCGACGTCGGCATGGCGGGCGTGGCCATCGACTCGATCTACGACATGCGGCAGCTGTTCGACGGGATTCCGCTGGACCGGATGAGCGTGTCGATGACGATGAACGGCGCGGTGCTGCCCGTGCTCGCCCTCTACATCGTGGCCGCCGAGGAACAGGGCGTGCCGCCGGAGAAGCTGGCGGGGACCATTCAGAACGACATCCTCAAGGAGTTCATGGTCCGCAACACCTATATCTATCCGCCGCAGCCGTCGATGCGGATCATCTCCGACATCTTCGAGTACACCTCGAAGAAGATGCCCCGCTACAACTCGATCTCCATCTCCGGCTATCACATCCAGGAGGCCGGGGCGACGGCCGATCTGGAGCTGGCGTACACGCTCGCCGACGGTCTGGAGTATCTGCGGGCGGGCATCGGCGCGGGCCTGGACGTCGACTCATTCGCACCGCGGCTGTCGTTCTTCTGGGCGATCGGCATGAACTTCTTCATGGAGATCGCCAAGCTGCGCGCGGCGCGGCTGCTGTGGGCGAAGCTGGTGAAGGGCTTCGACCCCAAGAACCCCAAGTCGCTGTCGCTGCGCACCCACTGCCAGACCTCGGGCTGGTCGCTGACCGCGCAGGACGTCTTCAACAACGTCACCCGGACGTGTGTGGAGGCCATGGCCGCGACGCAGGGCCACACCCAGTCGCTGCACACCAACGCGCTGGACGAGGCGCTGGCGCTGCCGACGGACTTCTCCGCTCGCATCGCCCGCAACACCCAGCTGCTGCTCCAGCAGGAGTCCGGCACCTGCCGGGTGATCGATCCCTGGGGCGGCAGCGCGTATGTGGAGCGGCTCACTCACGATCTGGCCCGCCGGGCGTGGCAGCACATCGAGGAGGTCGAGGCGGCCGGCGGCATGGCCAAGGCCATCGACGCGGGCATCCCGAAGATGCGCGTCGAGGAGGCGGCGGCCCGCACCCAGGCCCGTATCGACTCCGGCCGCCAGCCGGTGATCGGCGTCAACAAGTACCGGGTCGACAGCGATGAGCAGATCGAGGTGCTGAAGGTCGAGAACTCCCAGGTGCGGGCGCAGCAGATCGAGAAGCTGCGGCGGCTGAGGGAGGAGCGCGACGAGAACGCCTGCCGGGACGCGCTGCGGGCGCTCACCGCGGCCGCGGAGGCCGGCGCCGGCCGCAGCGGCGGTCCGGCCGGCAATCTGCTGGCGCTGGCCGTGGACGCGGCCCGGGCGAAGGCGACGGTCGGGGAGATCTCGGACGCCCTGGAGAAGGTGTACGGGCGGCACTCGGGCCAGATCCGTACGATCTCCGGTGTGTACCGGAACGAGGCGGGGACGTCACCGGCGGTCGAGCAGACGCGCACGCTGGTGGAGGAGTTCGAGCAGGCGGAGGGGCGCAGGCCGCGCATCCTGGTCGCCAAGATGGGCCAGGACGGCCATGACCGGGGCCAGAAGGTGATCGCGACGGCCTTCGCCGATCTGGGCTTCGACGTGGACGTCGGTCCGCTGTTCCAGACCCCGGCGGAGGTGGCGCGGCAGGCGGTCGAGGCGGATGTGCACATCGTGGGCGTCTCCTCGCTGGCCGCCGGTCATCTGACGCTGGTGCCCGCACTGAAGGAGCAGCTGGCGGCCGAGGGGCGCGAGGACATCATGATCGTGGTGGGCGGGGTGATCCCGCCGCAGGACGTCGAGACCCTGCACGAGGCAGGGGCCACGGCGGTGTTCCCGCCGGGCACGGTGATCCCGGACGCGGCCGCGGACCTGGTGCGCACGCTTGCCGGGTCGCTCGGCCACGAGCGTTGAGCCGGTGGGCGTGCCCGTGCCGACGATCGACATCGACAGTTATGTGAAAGGCGTGCGGGAGGGCTCGCGTGCGTATGTCGCGCGGGCCGTCACGCTCGTGGAGTCCACCCGGGCCGACCACCGCGCGCTCGCACAGCAGTTGCTCACCGAGCTGCTGCCGTACGCGGGGACGGCCCGCCGGGTGGGGGTCAGCGGGGTGCCGGGGGTCGGCAAGTCGACCTTCATCGACGCGCTGGGCACCATGCTCACGGGCCTGGGGCACAAGGTCGCGGTGCTGGCGGTGGACCCGTCGTCCAGCCGCACCGGCGGCTCCATCCTCGGCGACAAGACGAGGATGGAGCGGCTGTCGGTCGACCCGGCTGCGTTCGTCCGCCCGTCCCCCACGTCCGGCACGCTCGGCGGGGTGGCCAAGGCGACGCGCGAGTCCATCGTGGTGATGGAGGCGGCCGGGTACGACGTCGTGCTGGTGGAGACCGTGGGCGTCGGGCAGTCCGAGACCGCGGTCGCGGGCATGGTCGACACCTTTCTGCTGCTCACCCTGGCCCGCACCGGCGACCAGCTGCAGGGCATCAAGAAGGGTGTGCTGGAGCTCGCGGACGTCATCGCCGTCAACAAGGCGGACGGCCCGCACGAGCGGGACGCCCGCGCGGCTGCCCGCGAACTGGCGGGGGCGCTGCGGCTGATGCACCCGGCCGACGCGGCGTGGACGCCGCCGGTGCTGTCGTGCAGCGCCCGGGAGTCCGCGGGCCTGGATGTGCTGTGGGAGCGGGTGGAGCAGCACCGGGCGCTGCTGGACTCCGCGGGCCGGCTGGCCGCGAAGCGCCGCGAGCAGCAGGTCGAGTGGGTCTGGTCGATGGTCCACGACGAGCTGCTGGGCAGGCTGCGCGCGCATCCCGGCGTACGGGACCTGGCGCCCGCGCTGGAACAGCGGGTGCGTGCGGGCGAACTGACGGCGACGCTGGCGGCGGAGCAGATCCTGAACGAGTTCGGGTCCGGCGGGCGGGGATAGCGGGTCCGGCTACCCGCTCCGCTCCAGGACTCCCTTCAGGTGCTGCTCGTTCCTCGGCAGCTCCCTGCGCACCTGTGGCCGTGCGACGAGGGGGACGAGCAGCTTGCCGATCCCGTGGCCCTCGAAGTCGACGGAGATGGTCACCCGGGAGCGGTCTCCCTCGCCGAGGGGCTCGACGGTGCCGTGCACCATGCCGCGGACGGGGCCGTCGACCCCGCGCAGGGTCCAGCTCCTGGGCGGGTCCATTTCGTCGACTTCCGTGGTCATGGCGATCTCGCGCCCGCCGATGCGCCTGGTCACCCGGAAGGTGGACCCGACGGCCGGCGGAGTGCTCTCCGCAGGCTCCGCGGCCACCGCGTTCTCCTGCCACTCCGGGAGGTGGGAGGGATCGGTCACGTAGGAGAAGACGTCTTCGGGCCGGCGGTCGATCTCTATGGTTTCCTTGATCGCGGACATTTCTGCCCCCTTTTTTCAGGGTTAATCCCCATGATCTCACGAGGTTCCCCATCCCGGGGTCCCCTCCCTGGGCTCCGCCCCGGGCCCCCGGGCTCTTCGATCGACGGCGGGGCTCGTTCTGTCCCCGGAACACGGCCGAAGGCGAACCCGGAGTCCGGGGTGGAGCCCCAGAGGACTACGCTCCGACGGCCGCAGCCGGGAGCTTCACCTCAAAACGGCAGCCGCCTGTCACATTGCGCACGTCCGCCCTGCCGGCGTGCGCCTCGACTATCCCGCGGACGATCGCCAGCCCGAGCCCAGCCCCGGCCGGGGGCGTACGCGCCTGGCTGCCGCGCCAGCCCGTGTCGAAGACCCGCGGCAGGTCCTCCTCCGGAATGCCGCCGCAGCCGTCGGTGACGGACAGCACCACCCACTCCTCGCGGCGTTCCGCGGCGACGGCGACGGTGCCGTCCGCGGGGGTCCTGCGGATGGCGTTCACCAGCAGATTGGCCAGGACCCGCGTCATCTCCTTGCCGTCCACCTCCACCGGCACCGGCTCCACCCGGTCTCCGACGAGCCGTACGCCGTGCTCGCGGGCCAGCGGGTCGGCCCCGGCCAGGGCCTCCCCGACCAGGTCGTACACGGACATCCGGGTGGGGGTGAGGGCGAGCGCGCCGGCGTGGATGCGGGAGAGCTCGAAGAGATCGCCGACCATGCCGTTGAGCCGGTCCACCTCGGTGCGTATCTGGGTGAAGTACCGCTCCGGGTCCTGCACCACGCCGTCCTCCAGCGCCTCGGACATCGCCCGCAGTCCGGCCAGCGGCGTCCGCAGGTCGTGCGAGATCCAGGCGACGAGTTCCCGGCGCGAGGCCTCCAGCGCCCGCTCGCGCTCCCGGGAGGCAGCGAGCTTCTCGCTGGTGGCGGCCAGCTCACGGCTCAGCTCGGCAAGCTCGGCGGTGGGGGCCCGGTCAGGGGCGGAGAACGCGCCGCCCTCGCCGAACGACCGCGCCGCCTGCGTCAGCTCCCGGCTGCGGGCCACGACCCAGCGGCCCAGCAGCAGCGCCACGGCGAGCGAGACCGCCGCGGCCATCGCCGCCACCATGGTGACGACCTTGAGGTCGTGCGGCGACAGGAACATCGCCTGCGCGACGGCGAGGGTGCCCGCAAGCATCGCGGTCACCGTCACCGCGGCGACGACGGTGAGCGACACCGCGACGGAGCGGTGCCGCAGCAGCCGCAGCGCCAGCGCACCGAGCACCCCGGCGAAACCGGCTCCCAGCAGGGCGAAGAAGGCGATCAGAAGCAGGTCGCGCACGGGCTCAGACCTCTTCCCGGGCGACGGGCAGAGTGGCTGCGGAATCCTGAGGAGCGTCGAAACGGTAGCCCACCCCCCAGACCGTCTGGATCAGCCGCGGGCTGGCCGGATCATCCTCGATCTTGCCGCGGAGCCGCCGCACATGGACGGTCACGGTGGACAGATCGCCGAACTCCCAGCCCCACACCTCGTGCATCAGCTGCTCCCGGCCGATCGCCCGGCCGGGGTGGTGCATCAGATGGGCGAGCAGATCGAACTCCCGGAGTGTCAGGCTCAGTTCCCGCCCGTCCTTGACCGCCCGCCGCGCCGCCGGGTCCAGCACGATGCCCGCGGCCCGCAGCTTTGGACCCGTGCGCCGCGGCCCGTCCGCGGTACCCGGCCCGCCGTGCCTGCGCAGCACGGACTCCACCCGCAGCACCAGCTCGCGCGGGCTGAACGGCTTGGTCACATAGTCGTCCGCGCCGAGCTCCAGGCCCAGGATCCGGTCGTCCTCGTCGCCGCGCGCAGTGAGCATGATCACCGGTACAGGGGGCGCGTCGCCGGCCCTGAGCCGTCTGCAGACCTCCAGCCCGTCCATCCCGGGCAGCATCAGATCGAGCACCACCAGATCGTGCCGCCGCCCGGCGGCCAGCCGGAGCGCCTCGAGCCCGTCCGCGGCCCGGTCCACCCGGAACCCGGCCCGCTCCAGATAGCCGGTGACGACCTCGGCGACGGTGGGATCGTCGTCGACGACCAGAATGCTGTGCATCCCCCCAGTGTCCCCGCCCGCATGGTGTGCCGAGGGCCCCGGGGCCTTACGAATCGGTGACGTCACCGCTGCCGGACGCCGCCGGACATCTGCCGGGCGCTCCGGACGACCGCCTGACGCCGCCGGATGCCGCCGGACGCCTCCGGACGACCGCCTGACGCCGCCGGATGCCGCCGGACGCCTCCGGACGACCGCCTGACACCGCCGAATGCCGCCGGATGTCCGATCCGTTCAAGACCGCGGTCCGCGCCCGCGCATACGGTCGACGGCATGACCGCACAACCGACTCCACGACTCGACGCCATCGGACTGGTCGTCTCCGACATGGCCGCCTCCCTCGCCTTCTACCGCCGCCTCGGCCTGGACATCCCCGCGGACGCCGACTCCGCGCCGCACGTCGAAGCGGCGCTTCCCGGCGGCC
Source organism: Streptomyces chengmaiensis (assembly GCF_029846775.1). Classification (NCBI taxonomy): domain Bacteria; kingdom Bacillati; phylum Actinomycetota; class Actinomycetes; order Kitasatosporales; family Streptomycetaceae; genus Streptomyces; species Streptomyces chengmaiensis. The sequence goes on along the minus strand of NZ_JARWBG010000056.1, from coordinate 1,113 downwards.
TTCGGGTGCTCTGGGACACCGAGGAGACGGTCCGCTCATTCGACCCGCACTGGACCAGGCCGTCCGGCGGCGGCCGCCTCGGTCTCGCCTTCCTGTGCGGCAGCCCCGGGGAGGTCGACACCGTGTACGCGGACCTCGTCGCCGCGGGCTACCGCGGCCATCTGAAGCCGTGGGACGCCTTCTGGGGTCAGCGCTACGCGGTCGTGCTGGACCCCGACGGCTGTGAGGTCTCGCTCTTCGCCGACTCCGCGTAGGCCCCGAGGGTCATCCCGGCCAGATCGCGCATTTCGCGGGCGAGGTGTGCCTGATCGGCACAGCCGGAGGCCGCTGCCGCGTCCACGAAGGGCGCACCGAGGCGTACCAGGCGCAGGGCGCGCTGCAGGCGCAGCACCCGGGCCAGCGTCTTCGGCCCGTAGCCGAAGGCGTCCAGGCAGCGGCGGTGCAGCTGCCTGGCGCCAAGGCCGACCTCCTCGGCCGCGGCGGCGACCGTGCCGCCCGCCTCCAGCAGCCGTACCACGGCGCCGGTCAGCGGATCCGGCGGCCCCGCCGCGGCCGCCCGGCGCAGCGCCTCGGCCTCCAGCTCCGCCGCAGGGTCGGCGGCCCGCCCGACGCGAGCGGCGAGCCGCCCGGCCTCCGCCGCGCCGCTCAGCTCCGAGAGGTCCGTCCTCAGGTCGCGCAGCTCGTGCGCCGGCACCCCCAGGAACAGGGGGCCGGTCCCGGGTGCGAAGCGCACCCCGGCGAAGCGTTCGCCGAGAGCGGGGTCGGGCCGGTGCGCCCGGGTGTCGGGGCCGGCGACGAGGAGCCGGCCGTCGGCCCAGATCAGGTCCATGCAACCGTCGGGCAGCACGGGCAGGGCCCGGTCGGCCGTCCGGCTGTCCCGGACCGCCGTCCAGACGACGGCTCCCGCAAGCCTCGACGCCCGCTCCGCGTACACGGGAATGAGACTAGTAGTGCTTGGTCAGGTTGGTTGTCCTGGTGCGTGTCCTTCGGGCCCGGTGTGGCGTTGAGTGGGTGTGACTCCGGACGAGATGACTTTGGCGCGTGGTGAGTTGGAGGCGTTTGCGGCGGAGATGTTCGAGCCGTTCGCGAGAAACGACCAGCGCCGGTGGGGCC
>NZ_JARWBG010000055.1:0-41363 GCF_029846775.1 Streptomyces chengmaiensis | reverse complement strand
CGCCCGCGCCCGGGTCGGCCGCGAGGCCGCTCCGCACCCGCAGCCGGCCCTCGCCGTCGGAGGCCGTCGCCAGCGGGGGTGTGCCGGGCGGCGCGGCGAGCCGCAGCGTGGACTCGCCGGCCCGGAGGAGGGAGCCCGCCGGGAGGCGCACGGGGGCGCGGCCCACCGGGGCGCCGTCCAGCGTCGTGCCGTTTGTCGAACCGAGGTCCTCCACCGTGACCCGGCCGTCCCCGTCGACCGTGACGGCGCAGTGCAGCCGGGACACGTCGGGGTCGTCCAGCGCGACGTCCGCGTCCGCCGAACGGCCGATGGCGATCCGGCCGCCGTGCAGCAGATGCACGCCGCCCGCGTCCGGCCCCGCGACCACATGCAGCTGCTGGAACCGCGCCGAGGCGTCGGCGGACACCTCCTCGTCCTCCCCCGGGGACTGGAGCCTCAGCACCGCTCCGTCGATCAGCGGCGGCTCCCCCAGCACCCGGCGCTGGGCGTCCAGCCTCTCCCCGCCCGCGTAGAGCACGACCGAGCCCGGCGCGTCGGGGCCGCAGACCGCCGACGCCAGCCCGGACGCCACCGCCGCCAGGGGGGTGCCGGCGGGCGCGGTGACCAGCACGTCGCAGGTCCGTCCCGCGGGTCCGGCGGCGGACGCCGGCGAGGACGCCGACGTGGGGGCCGGGGAGTGCGAGGGGCCCGGGGGAACCAAGGGGGCCGCGGGTGCTGCGGTCGCCGCGGACTGCCCGCTGCGCGGCGCGAAGACGGTCAGCCGGATCTGCATCGCCCTGAGCAATCCCTTCTGCGCGGGGTGCCCGGCAGGGGAGCCGCCCTGTGATCCCCCACCCGGCAGGTCGGCACGCGCCGCGAGGCTCCCTCCCTCACCGCTTTCGTGCTGAGTGCATCCTCGCACCTGCCTCCGACAACCTGCCCGCACCCCGGTCATAAGTGATCTTGAACGATCGTCTCCGGTCGCGAAAGTGCCTGGCAGGCGTCTGCCGCGAGGAGATCCGGCAACCTTCGGCCCTATTTGCGCGTCTTTCCGGCGAACGCCTCAGCGGGGCGCGGCGGGATTTCCGGGGCCTCTTCCGAGGGCTCCTGAGCCCTCCGGAGCAGTCCGGTGACGTGCCGGCGCCCCGCCATCGGCAAGATCATCGACGGTCGGGCACCCCGGCGATGCGCCGCACGGCCTTAAAGTGGGTCGGACACCCGGACGCATCCGGGCCACGCAAGGACCACGATCAGCAGGGAGCGCATGACGTGCGGCCGGTAGGCAGCAAGTACCTGCTCGAGGAGCCGCTCGGCCGCGGCGCCACGGGCACCGTCTGGCGAGCCCGCCAGCGGGAGACCGCGGGCACTGAAGCGGCCGTTCCGGGGCAGCCCGGCGAGACCGTCGCGATCAAGGTCCTGAAGGAGGAGCTCGCCAACGACGCGGATGTCGTGATGCGGTTCCTGCGGGAGCGCTCCGTGCTGCTCCGGCTGACCCACCCCAACATCGTCCGCACCCGCGACCTCGTCGTCGAGGGCGATCTGCTCGCCCTCGTCATGGACCTGATCGACGGCCCCGACCTGCACCGGTACCTGCGAGAGAACGGGCCCTTCACCCCCGTCGCCGCCTGTCTCCTCACCGCGCAGGTCGCCGACGCGCTCGCCGCCAGCCACGCCGACGGCGTGGTCCACCGGGATCTCAAGCCCGCGAACGTCCTGCTCGCCGAGCGCGACGGCCAGATGCACCCGATGCTCACCGACTTCGGCATCGCGCGCCTCGCGGACTCCCCGGGGCTGACCCGTACGCACGAATTCGTCGGCACGCCCGCCTACGTCGCGCCCGAGTCGGCCGAAGGCCGACCGCAGACCTCCGCTGTCGACATCTACGGCGCGGGCATCCTGATCTACGAACTGGTCACCGGGCGGCCCCCGTTCGCGGGCGGCACCGCGCTCGAGGTGCTCCACCGCCATCTGAGCGAGGAGCCACGCCGCCCCTCCACCGTCCCTGACCCTCTGTGGACGGTCATCGAACGCTGTCTGCGCAAGGAGCCGGCCGAGCGGCCGAGCGCCGAGAACCTGGCTCGCGGCCTGCGCACCGTCGCCGCGGGCATCGGCGTCCACTCCACGGCGGCGCAGATCGAGGCGGCGGAGGGCGTCGGCGCCCTGCTCGCGCCCGATCCCGCCCCCGCACAGGTCCCCGACGCCCCCGGCGCCGCCGACTCCACACAGGTGCTGCCGAGCGGCGGGTCCGTGCCGTCGTACGACCCGGCGGCCGCGACCAGCGTGCTGCCGCAGACCGGCGCGCCCGGCGGCGCGGATCTGCCCGGCGCCGACCCGACCGCCGTCATGCCGCCCGTGCCGCCGCGCCCCGAAGGCGCTCCCGGGACCCCGGGCGACTCCGGCCGTCCCGAGGACCCGCACCCCTGGCAGTCGCAACTCCAGGCGGCGCGCGACCGCAACGAGCAGACGCAGATCCAGTACCTCGACCCGAGCGAGGACCCGCTGCGACGCCGCCCCACGCGCCAGTCGCAGCAGCCCCCGCAGTCCCAGCCGTACCAACAGCAGCCCCCACAGGCTCAGCCGTACCAACAGCAGCCCCCGCAGCCGTATCAACATCAGCAGGCCTCGCAGGCTCCTCAGCCGTACCAGCAGCCTCAGCCGCAACCTCAGCGGCCGGCGCGACGCCGTTCTCAGCGCCAGGCGCCACCGGCGCCCCAGCAGTACGCCCCGCCGCCGCAGCAACAGCAGTACGCGCCTCCGCAGCCGCCGCCCGAGCAGCGCCGGCAGCCCGAGCCCCGGCCCCCGAGGGAGCCCAGAGAGCCGCGCCGACGCAGCGCCAACCCCATGCGCATCCCGGGCCTCGGCTGCCTCAAGGGCTGTCTCTTCACCATCGTCCTGCTCGTCGTCGCGGGCTGGCTCATCTGGGAGCTGACCCCGCTCCAGGACTGGGTCGCACAGGGCAAGGGCTACTGGGACGCCATCGGTGACGCCGTCACGGCCGTCAGCGACTGGGTCTCGGAGCTCGGCGGCTCCGATCCCGGCACCGGCGCCGGCACGGGAACCGGACAGTAGCCATCTCACCCGCGTACGTTTAGGCGTCAGGGCGAACGGGGGCGTGGGGCATCGCCAGCGCTGAGGGAGCAGTCTTGGCACGGAATATCGGCAGCCGTTACACGGCCCAGCAGATCCTGGGGCGGGGCAGCGCGGGCACGGTGTGGCTCGGCGAGGGGCCGGAAGGGCCCGTGGCCGTCAAGCTGCTGCGCGAGGACCTCGCCAGCGACCAAGAGCTCGTAGGCCGCTTCGTCCAGGAGCGCACGGCCCTGCTCGGGCTGGACCACCCACGCATCGTCGGCGTGCGGGACCTCGTCGTCGACGGCGAGGACCTCGCACTCGTCATGGACCTCGTCCGCGGCACCGATCTGCGCACCCGGCTCGACCGGGAGCGCAGGCTCGCGCCCGCGGCGGCCGTGGCGATCACCGCGGACGTCGCCGAGGCGCTCGCCGCCGCCCACGCGGCAGGGGTCGTCCACCGCGACGTCAAGCCGGAGAACATCCTCCTCGACATGGAGGGCCCGCTCGGCCCAGGCGGGGCGCACCCCGCACTGCTCACCGACTTCGGCGTGGCCAAGCTGATCGACACCCCGCGGCGTATCAAGGCCCGCCCCACGGGCCCGCACTCCCCGAACCCTTCGGGGATCATCGGCACACCCGACTACATCGCCCCCGAGATCGTCGAGGGCCTGCCGCCGCGCGCCGCGGTCGACATCTACGCCCTGGCGACCGTCCTGTACGAACTCCTCGCGGGCTTCACCCCCTTCGGCGGCGGCCACCCCGGCGCGGTGCTGCGCCGCCATGTCACCGAGACCGTGGTGCCGCTGCCCGGCATCCCCGACGAGCTGTGGCAGCTCATCGTGCAGTGCCTGGCCAAGGCGCCCGCTTCCCGGCTGCGCGCCTCCGAGCTGGCCGCCCGGCTGCACGACCTGCTGCCGCTGGTGGCGGGCATGGCTCCGCTGGACGTCGACGAGCCGGACGAGCCCGAGGTCCAGCCGTCCTCGGAGCCGTACGAGCAGAGCACGCCCCCGGAGGGCTCCGACGCTCCCCGGCGGCGCGGCGCGGTCCCGCTGGTGCCCGGAGCGACGCCCGCCGACTCCAACCGGGACACCCACACCTCCATGCGCGTGCCCGGCCCTGACGAGCTCGCGGGCGGGGCGCGCGGCACGGCTCGGGCGCCCCGCGTCCCCGGCCGGCACCGCCCCGGCTCCGCCCGGCACAAGGCGGAGGCGGTGCGGAAGCGACGCCTCGTGCTCGGCGCCGCCGGACTGGTCCTGGCAGCGGCGGCAGGCGTCGGCGGCTGGCTCGCCACCAGCGGAGACGACGGCGATCAGCAGCCCGAGGACTCCCGTCCCCCGGCGACCGCCGAACCCTAGGGGGCAGGAGTGTCGCAGGCAGCCGTTACGCTGGACCCGTGGCAGTCGTCGATGTATCCGAAGAGCTGAAGTCCCTCTCCTCGACCATGCGGTCGATCGAGGCCGTTCTGGACCTCGAGAAGTTGAGGGCAGACATCGCCGTGCTCGAGGAGCAGGCGGCCGCACCGTCCCTGTGGGACGACCCGGAAGCGGCACAGAAGATCACCAGCAGGCTTTCGCACCTCCAGTCCGAGGTCCGCAGGACCGAGGCGCTGCGCGCCCGGATCGACGATCTCGAGGTGCTCTTCGAGCTCGCCGAGGCCGAGGACGACCCGGACACCATGGCCGAGGCCGAGGCGGAGCTCGCCGATGTGCGCAAGGCGCTGGACGAGCTGGAGGTCCGCACCCTGCTCTCCGGCGAGTACGACGAGCGCGAGGCCCTCGTCACCGTCCGCGCGGAGGCCGGCGGCGTCGACGCCTCCGACTTCGCCGAGCGCCTCCAGCGCATGTATCTGCGCTGGGCCGAGAACCACGACTACAAGACCGAGATCTACGAGACGTCGTACGCGGAGGAGGCCGGCATCAAGTCGACCACCTTCGTCGTACACGCCCCGTACGCCTACGGCACGCTCTCGGTCGAGCAGGGCACGCACCGCCTGGTCCGCATCTCGCCGTTCGACAACCAGGGCCGCCGCCAGACGTCCTTCGCGGGCGTCGAGGTGCTGCCGGTCGTCGAGCAGACCGACCACATCGAGATCCCGGAGAACGATCTCCGCATCGACGTGTACCGCTCCTCCGGCCCCGGCGGCCAGTCGGTCAACACCACCGACTCCGCGGTGCGCATCACCCACATCCCCACGGGCGTGGTGGTCTCCTGCCAGAACGAGAAGTCCCAGATCCAGAACAAGGCCTCGGCCCTCCGTGTCCTCCAGGCACGCCTCCTCGAGCGCCAGCGCCAGGAGGAGCGCGCCAAGATGGACGCCCTCAAGGGCGACGGCGGCAGCTCCTGGGGCAACCAGATGCGCTCTTACGTCCTGCACCCGTACCAGATGGTCAAGGACCTGCGTACGGAGTTCGAGGTCGGCAACCCGCAGTCCGTCCTGGACGGCGACATCGACGGCTTCCTCGAGGCCGGCATCCGCTGGCGCAAGCAGCAGGAGCAGGAGAAGTAATCCGGCTGCTGCCGTATGCCGGAATTCGCTGGCGCAACCGCCTGAGTAAATGAAAACTCGCTTTGTCGACAAGGTAACTGCCGCCTGAGGGGCGGCAGTTCAGTTTTACGTCACAGTTGCATCCCCGCAGGTCAGGCAAGCAATGCCATTTCGGACATCGCACGCGCAACCACCTTGACGCTAGTGCGAAAACTGGGAAAGCTGACGCGCGACATGCGTATCTCGGGGCGCGTGTGACACGGGGGGCGCAGTGAACGACCTTCGGTGTCCGCTGCCCTGGACGCTGTCCTATGACGAGTACAGCTACTGGGGGTAGCAGTTACATGACGAAGAAGACGCGGATCCGCGTTGCGCGTATCGCGGCAGGCGCGGTGATCGCGGCCGGTGCATCGCTCACCGCCGCGGGTGTCGCCCAGGCCGTGGACGACGAGCCGGGCCTGGGAGGCCTGAACGCCGAGGTCACCGTCGCCGCCGAGGCGAACCCGGACGACGAGAACCCGGCCGGCGGTGTCGACGGCGGCAACACGTCCGAGGGTGGTGGTGAGGAGCCGACCACGGGTGGTTCTGGTGAGGAGCCGACGACCGGTGGTTCTGGTGAGGAGCCGACGACGGGCGGCAACGCCAACAGCGGTGGCGCGGGCGACAACGGCGGCAGCGAAACCGCGAACAGCGGCGGCAACGCCAACAGCGGCGGCGCGGGCGGCAACGGCGGCAGCGAAACCGCGAACAGCGGCGGCGGCAACGGTGAGGACACCCACGGCGGTGGCACCACCACCTGCACCGTCGACCTTGACGGCGCCGAGTGCTCCGACAGCAACACCCCGGGCACGAACAACGTCGGCTCGAAGCCGGTGCAGCAGGGTGAGGCCAAGGAGGAGCTGGCCGAGACCGGCGCCGCCGAGACCACGTTCCTGCTGGTCGGCGCCGCGACCATGATCGCCGGTGGCGTCGGCTTCCGTATGCTGCCGCGCCTCGTCGCCGGCGGCCGTACCGCTGTCTGATCCAGTGCGCAGCGCCTTACGGGTGCACAGTGCACAAGGGCCCGGGGCTGGAAACAGCCCCGGGCCCTTGCGTACGTATGAGTGATTACGCGGTCTGGTGCGCGGCCAGCAGCCCCGCCGCCGCGATCAGCAGCGCCAGCAGCGTCAGCAGCGCCGCCGGGCTCAGTCCGCCGAAGGGGCTCTGCTGCAGCCGCTCGCGGTTCGCCCGGCAGACCGGGCAGCGACCCTCGGTAACCGGAGCCGCACAGTTCGCGCACACCAATCGGTCATAGGTCATGCGCTTTCCTCCTCCCGCGTGCCCGGCCGGCCGCAGTCGCGGACCTCAAGCACACTTCTTCCCGGCAACGCCCGGGGAAACGCGACGGTTCCCGGGTGTTCCACTCCCACTGTGCCAGCTCGCGCGGTTTTCGGCGCGTCCCGCTGGGTCGGTCCACTCTCACACCCAGACAAAAGGCGCAACCGGGGACGCCGACTGCGCACGCCTGTCCGTGTCGCGTAATCTCACGCTCACCTACTTCCTCCCGGCTGACCGCGTGGTGCACTGTGATCCGATTCGACAGCGTCTCCAAGAGCTATCCCAAGCAGAACCGTCCCGCTCTGCGCGAAGTCTCCCTCGAGATCGAGAAGGGTGAGTTCGTCTTCCTCGTGGGCTCCTCCGGTTCCGGAAAGTCGACCTTCCTCCGCCTCATCCTCCGTGAGGAGCGAGCCAGCCACGGCCAGGTCCATGTGCTGGGCAAGGACCTCGCCCGGCTGTCCAACTGGAAGGTGCCGCACATGCGCCGCCAGCTGGGCACGGTCTTCCAGGACTTCCGTCTTCTCCCCAACAAGACCGTCGCGGAGAACGTGGCCTTCGCCCAGGAGGTCATCGGCAAGCCCCGCGGCGAGATCCGCAAGGCCGTGCCCCAGGTGCTCGATCTCGTCGGCCTCGGCGGCAAGGAGGACCGGATGCCCGGCGAGCTCTCCGGTGGTGAGCAGCAGCGTGTGGCGATCGCCCGCGCCTTCGTCAACCGCCCCATGCTGCTGATCGCGGACGAGCCGACCGGCAACCTGGACCCGCAGACCTCCGTCGGCATCATGAAGCTGCTGGACCGCATCAACCGCACCGGCACCACCGTGGTGATGGCGACCCACGACCAGAACATCGTCGACCAGATGCGCAAGCGTGTGATCGAGCTCGAAAAGGGCCGTCTCGTACGCGACCAGGCACGCGGCGTCTACGGCTACCAGCACTGAAAGGACGCCATGCGCGCCCAGTTCGTCCTGTCGGAGATCGGCGTCGGTCTCCGCCGCAATCTTACGATGACCTTCGCCGTCATCGTCTCCGTGGCCCTGTCGCTCGCCCTCTTCGGCGGTGCGCTGCTCATGCGCGAGCAGGTCAGCACGATGAAGGACTACTGGTACGACAAGGTCAACGTCTCCATCTTCCTCTGCAACAAGAACGACGCGGCCACTTCGGACAAGTGCTCCAAGGGCGCGGTCACCGCCGAGCAGAAGAAGCAGATCGAAGACGATCTGAAGAAGATGAGCATCGTCCAGTCGGTCCACCACGAGTCGGCCGAGGAGGCGTACAAGCACTACCGGGAGCAGTACGGCGACACCCCCATCGCGTCGACGATCACCCCGGACCAGATGCAGGAGTCGTTCCGGGTCAAGCTCGAGGATCCGGAGAAGTACAAGGTCGTGGCAACGGCCGTGGCCGGCCGGGACGGTGTGCAGTCGGTCGTCGACCAGCGGGGCATCCTGGAGAACCTCTTCAACTTGATGAAGGGCATGAACATCGCGGCCCTCTCCGTGATGGGCCTGATGCTGGTGATCGCCCTGATGCTGATCGTCAACACCGTGCGCGTCTCGGCGTTCAGCCGTCGTCGTGAAACAGGCATCATGAGGCTGGTCGGCGCCTCCAGCTTCTATATCCAGATGCCGTTCATCATGGAGGCCGCCTTCGCGGGCCTGCTCGGCGGAGTCGTCGCCTCCGTACTGCTGCTGGTCGGCAGGTACTTCCTGATCGACGGCGGTCTCGCGCTCTCCGAGAAGATGCAGCTGGTGAACTTCATCGGCTGGGACGCGGTGCTGGCGGTGCTGCCGCTGGTGCTGGTCATCGGCCTGCTGATGCCCGCCCTTGCGGCTGCCATCGCATTGCGCAAGTACCTCAAGGTGTGACAAGCACCCCTGGCGTCGTATGGCCAACAGCCGTACGGCGCCTTTTGCTTGTCCTACACTCAACGCCATGCCGGGCCAGGAGTTCAGCATTCGGCCCCGCCGCATCGGCCGCGGGGCGGTCTTGTCGTTGGTGTTCGCCGGAGTCCTGGCCACCGCGGCCGCCACCAACGCGCTGCCCCGCGAGGAAGATCCGTCGCCGTCCCGTCCGTCCGCCGCCCGTCCCTCCGCCCCCGGCCCCCGGGACGCCGTCGGGCATCTCGACCGCGAGGAGGTGGCACGCGCCGCCGCGGAGGCGATGGCCGACGGCAAGTCCGGCGTGAAGGCCGCCGAGGAGGTCGTCAGCCGCAGCGGCGACCGCTGGGGCGCGGTATACGACAAGCGGGAGTACGAGGAGTTCGCCAAGGCCCTCGACGGCGAGTACACGGGCGTCGGGCTCTGGGCGAGACGCACCCGCGACGGCGGCATCGAGATCGCCAAGGTGCGGCCCGGCGGCCCCGCGGACAAGGCAGGCATCAGAGCCGGCGACCAGCTCCTCGCCGTGGACGGCCGCCCGGTCGCCGAGCGGCCCGTCACCGAGGTCACGGCCCTGCTGCGCGGCGGCGACCGCACATCCGTCGCCCTCGGTCTTGAGCGGGACGGCCGCAGCTGGACCGAGACCATACGGCGCGCCCGGCTGACCACTCAGACCGTCACCGTCGAGCAGCCGCCGGACGCGGACGGCATCGTCATGATCAAGGTCTCCTCCTTCACCAAGGGATCGGGCGAGCGGGTCCGCGAGGCTGTCCGCGAGGCCCCCGAGAACGCCGGAATCCTGCTCGACCTGCGTGGCAACCAGGGCGGTCTGGTCTCCGAGGCCGTCATAGCGGCATCCGCCTTCCTCGACGGCGGCCTGGTCGCCACATACGACGTCCACGGAGAGCAGCGGTCCCTGTACGCAGAGGCCGGCGGCGACGTCGACCGGCCGCTGGTCGTCCTGATCGACGGAGGCACCATGAGCGCGGCCGAGCTCCTCACCGGTGCGCTTCGCGACCGCGGCCGGGCCGTCGCCGTCGGCTCGCAGACCTTCGGCAAGGGATCGGTGCAGATGCCCAGCGAGCTGCCGGACGGCTCGGTCGCCGAGCTGACCGTCGGCCACTACCGCACCCCGGCCGGCCAGAGCGTCGACGGCCAGGGCATCACCCCGGACCTCAGTGTCACCGAGCGGGCCGAGGATCGGGCCCGGGCAGTATTGAGTGGCCTCGGGGGCGGCTCGTAGTGCGAAAATGACGGCACTATGGCAAAGGAAAAAGGGCGCAAGCTGATCGCGCAGAACAAGAAGGCGCGGCACGACTACCACATCCTCGACACCTACGAGTGCGGTCTCGTGCTGATGGGCACCGAGGTGAAGTCGCTGCGTCAGGGGCGGGCCTCGCTGGCAGACGGGTTCGTCCAGATCGACGGCCACGAGGCATGGCTGCACAACGTCCACGTGCCGGAGTACAGCCAGGGCACCTGGACCAACCACAGCGCACGGCGCAAGCGGAAGCTGCTGATGCACCGCGCCGAGATCGACAAGCTGGAGTCCAAGTCACAGGAGACGGGTCACACGATCGTGCCGCTCGCCCTGTACTTCAAGGACGGCCGGGCGAAGGTCGAGATCGCCCTGGCGAAGGGCAAGAAGGAGTACGACAAGCGCCAGACGCTCCGTGAGAAGCAGGACCGCCGCGAGGCCGAACGCGCGATCTCGGCGGCCCGCCGCCGCCAGCGGACCTGACGCCTGCCGCCGCCGGCGGGCCTCGGGCCTGACGCCTGTCGTCGGCAGCGGGAATGCGCTGGCATCCGCAGGCGTTGGTCACGTACGATGACACCTGCACCGCACGGCAGGTGCACACCTTGAAAAATGCACATGGGGATGATCGGTTTCGACAGCGGATGTCGAAGCAGGGGAAGCGTGTCGAGGAAGCGGCAATGATCTCGTAAACCATATGTCGCAACCAATAATCGCCAACACCAAGCGCGATTCCTTCGCCCTCGCTGCCTAAGTAGCGACCTGCGAAGTGTCAGCCCGGGGCTGTTCCCGACCCGGATCCTGGCATCAGCTAGGGGACTAAACCTCTAAGCCCGGTCACGGGGCGTAGAGGGAAATCAAACAGTGACTGAGCCCGTCGGAGACTTGTTCGCGTGATCTCCGGGGCCGAGAAAATCGCAGCGGACTGCACACGGAGAAGCCCTGGTTCCGCACCGTTGGACGCGGGTTCGATTCCCGCCATCTCCACTCATCCCATGTATTGGCCTCCGGCCCGCGAGCCCGCTCGCGGGCCGGAGGCTTTTTGCGGAGCCGCTGCCGCCGCCAGTGCGAGCGCCGCGGCGATGACCGGGACCACGTAGGCGTACGCCGCCGTAGGGGCGTGGTCCGCCGTCCAGCCGCCCGTCGCGGAGCCGGCGGCGAAGCCGGCGAGGAGGGCGGTGACCGCCAGGGTCATGCCCTCGTTGAGGCGGGAGGCGGGGGTGTGGCGCTGGACCCGGGCCATGGCGGTGATCATCGTCGGGGCGGTGGCCGTTCCGGCGAGCAGGAGCGCCAGGGCGAGGGCCGGGAGGCTGCCGATGGTCAGGGCGGACAGCAGCGGCAGGAACATCAGGACCGTCAGCGCCGCCAGGCAGGAGCGCAGCCCGACCGTGCGGCGGATGCGGCCGTAGACGAGGCCCGCAGCGCAGGAGCCCGCCGCCGCCAGGGCCAGGACCGCACCCGCCGCGGGGGCGTCGACATGGGCGAGGGTGACGACCTCCATCGCGCCGAAGACCCCGCCCAGCGCCAGGAAGACCGCGAAGAGGCCCAGCGGCAGGCGGGCGTGGGTCCGGGGCTGGGGCGGCGCGACCGGGGGTTCGGTGGCGCGCTGGGACGCGAAGACCAGCACGCCGGTGAGGAGGAGTACGGCTGCGGTCAGTGTGCCCGCTTCGGGGAAGAGGGACGAGCACAGCACGGCCGCGAGCACCGGACCCAGCATGAAGCAGAGCTCGTCCGCGGCCTGCTCGAAGGAGTTCGCCGTGTGCAGGGCCGCGGGGTCGCCCCGGTGGAGGCGGGCCCAGCGGGCGCGGGACATGCCGCCCGTGTTGGGGGTGGTCGCCGTCGCGGCGTAGGCGGCGAAGAGGGTCCAGTCCGGCGCGTCGAAGCGTACGCACAGCAGCAGCGCCAGCCAGCCGAGCACCGCGCACACGGTGGCCGGCACGGCGATACGGGCCTGGCCGTGCCGGTCCACCAGCCGCGCCGTCCAGGGCGCTGCCGCGGCCGTGGCGGCCAGACCCGTCGCCGTGACCGCGCCGGCCAGCGCGTATGAGCCCCGGCTCCCGGCGATCATGATGATCGCGCTGACGCTGAACATCCCCATCGGAAGGCGGGCCAGCAGACTTCCGGCGGTGAAGGCGCGGACGCCGGGGGTGGCGAAGAGGCGCGCGTAGGGGCCCGGAGGGCGGGGTGGCACAGAACGGGGCGGGGTGAAACGCGGGGCCGCCGCCAGTGTCTCCGGGGTGACGGCGAGAAGGGGCGGACGCGGGAGGGGGCGGGAAGGAGTCGGCATGCGGACAAGCCTCGGGGCGCACGGGAGACGGCGTCCAACACCTGATCGGGGACGATTCACGCACTCACGTTGTTAAATGGCGGTCGTGGTCCCCGACATCGAACCCCGCCTGCTCCGCGGCTTCGCCGCCGTCGCCGACGAACTGCACTTCACCCGCGCCGCCGCCCGTCTCTTCGTCGCCCAGCAGGCCCTGAGCCGCGACATCCGGCGACTGGAGCGGCAGCTCGGCGTCGAGCTGTTCGTCCGCAGCACCCGGCAGGTGGCGCTGACGGCCGACGGGCGGCGGCTGCTGCCGTACGCCCGCAACGTCCTCGATGCGTACGAGGAACTCGCCACGGCCGCCGGCGATCCGGCCCGCCCGCTGCTCGTCGACCTCAACAGCGAGGGCATGACCTCCTCCGAGGTGCTGAAACGCGCCCGTGAACTCGCCTCGGACTGCGAGCTGATGGCGCGCTTCGAAAGCGGGCTCACCGGGGCGGCCGAGCAGATCGCCGCCGGACGGCTGGATGTGTCCTTCGGGCGGTTCGCCGGGCTCGACCCCGCCGTCCGGAAGCTGCTGGCGCAGCAGCCCGTACGGTACGAGCCGATGGCCCTGCTGCTGCCGCACGGCCATCCGCTCGCCCGGCTGGAGCGCATCCCGCTGTCCGTGCTGTCCGGCGAGACCGTGTACGCCGGGGCCGGCAACGACCGGACGCTGGAGTGGACGGACCTCGCCCGGCGGCTCTTCGCGGGCCGCGGCATCCGGCTGGCGCCGCCCGCGCCGCTCGCGGTGGGCGTCGACGAGTTTCGGCGGATGATGGCGAAAACAGGCCACCCGGTGCTCGCGGTGGTCGGCTATTCGGCCATCCCGGGCACGGTGCTGCGGCCGCTCACCGACCCCGTGCCGCTGTCCCCCGTCTCTCTCGTCTGGCGGCGTGGCCTGCGTCACCCTGGCCTCGAAGCGCTCCGCGCCGCCGCGGCCGAGCTGGCCGCCGCCGGGAACTGGCTGGTCAGACGGGATGAGGACTGGGTTCCCGGGGAGGATGCGGACATGATGGGCGCATCGCCCGGCCGCGGGCTCACAGACGGGATGTCCGCCGGGTGAGAGCAAGGTTTCAGACCGGTCACCTCCTGCCACGGCGCTGAAACGAGCCGTTTCTAGCGTCGTTGCCACGATCCGACACCCGTGGAGGCATGTGATGGCTGGCCGGTGGATTCAGCAGTGGGACCCGGAGGACGAGACCTTCTGGCGGGAGAAGGGCGAGCGCATCGCCCGCCGCAATCTCATCTTCTCCGTGGTCAGTGAGCACATCGGGTTCTGCGTGTGGAGCCTGTGGTCCGTGATGGTCCTCTTCATGGGGCCGGAGTACGGGATCGACCCCGCCGGCAAGTTCTTCCTGATCGCCGTCGGCACCTTCGTCGGCGCGGTGATCCGCGTGCCGTACGCGTTCGCCGTCGCCCGCTTCGGCGGCCGCAACTGGACGGTCTTCAGCGCGCTGATGCTGCTCGCGCCGACGCTCGCCGCCTTCGCGGTGATGGAGCCGGGCACCTCATACAGCACGTTCATGGCGGTGGCGGTCCTCACCGGCGTCGGAGGCGGCAACTTCGCCTCCTCCATGACCAACATCAACTCCTTCTTCCCGCTGCGCAAGAAGGGCTGGGCACTCGGCGTCAACGCGGGCGGCGGCAACATCGGCGTCGCCGTGGTGCAGTTGATCGGCCTGCTGGTCATCGGCACGGCGGGCGCCGCCAACCCGCGGATCGTGCTCGGCATCTACATCCCGCTGGTCATCCTCTCCGCCGTCTGCGCGGCGCTGTTCATGGACAACCTCGCGCCGGTCAAGAACGACACCGGGGCCGCCAAGGAGGCCGCCCGCGACGCGCACACCTGGATCATGTCGTTCCTCTACATCGGCACCTTCGGCTCGTTCATCGGCTACAGCTTCGCCTTCGGCCTCGTCCTCACCACACAGTTCGGCCGCACCCCGCTGCAGGCCGCCTCGCTCACCTTCATCGGTCCGCTCCTCGGCTCGCTGATCCGGCCCGTCGGCGGACTCCTCGCCGACCGCCTCGGCGGCGCGCGCGTCACGCTGTGGAACTTCATCGCCATGGCCGCGGCCACCGCCGTCGTCGTCACCGCCTCCGTGAGCGAGTCGCTGCCCGGCTTCCTCGCCGGCTTCATCGCGCTCTTCGTGCTGACCGGCATCGGCAACGGCTCCACCTACAAGATGATCCCGGGCATCTTCCAGACCAAGGCACTGGCCAAGGGCCTGACGGGGGAGGCGGCCGCGGCGCACGGACGCCGGCTCTCCGGGGCGTCGATGGGCCTCATCGGTGCGGCAGGCGCCCTCGGCGGGCTCGGCATCAACCTCGCCTTCCGCCAGTCCTTCCTCACCGGCGGCACCGGAACCGCCGCCTTCGCCGCCTTCCTGGCCTTCTACGCGGTGTGCTCCGTCGTGACCTGGGCGGTATACCTTCGCCGCCCGGCCGCCGCGCCGGCCTCCGCCGGGACCGGATCCGAGGCCCCGTCCGAGGCGGAGCCGCAGCTCAGCTACGCCAGGGTGTGATCGCTGCCCACCGGCAGCACTCCGTAACCGCAGGGAAATACGGGTGAACCGAGCCTGTCACGCACGCTTGGCAGGCTCGGTTGACCCATCCGCACACGTGGGGACGAACACCATGCAAGACGACCGCCGACCAGGCCCCCTGGCGGGGTTCACCGTCGGAGTCACCGCCGCCCGGCGCGCCGACGAACTCGGCGCGCTGCTGCTCAGGCGCGGCGCCTCCGTCGTCCACGCCCCTGCCCTGCGCATTGTCCCGCTCGCCGACGACACCGAACTCCTCGCCGCCACCAAAGAGCTGATCGACCACGCCCCGGACGTAGTCGTCGCCACCACCGCCATCGGCTTCCGCGGGTGGGTGGAGGCGGCGGACGGCTGGGGCCACGGCGAAGCGCTTCTCGACCGGCTGCGCACCGTGGAGCTCTTGGCCCGCGGACCGAAGGTCAAAGGAGCGATACGGGCCGCAGGACTGACCGAACACTGGTCTCCGGCCTCCGAATCCATGGCCGAAGTGCTCGACCGGCTGCTCTCCGAAGGAGTCTCGGGTCGACGGATCGCCCTTCAGCTGCACGGCGAGCCGCTGCCCGGCTTCGTGGAGTCGCTGCGGGCCGGCGGCGCGCACGTCGTCCTCGTACCCGTCTACCGGTGGATGCCGCCACAGGACCTCGCACCGCTGGACCGGCTGCTGGACGCCGCCCTCACCGGGGCGCTGGACGCCATCGCCTTCACCAGCGCACCGGCGGCCGCCTCCCTGCTCTCCCGCGCCGACGAACGCGGCCAGCTGCACGAACTGCTCGACACACTGGACCACGACGTCCTCGCGGCCTGTGTGGGGCCGGTCACCGCCCTGCCGCTGCAGGCGCGCGGCGTGGACACCGTGCAGCCGGAGCGCTTCCGGCTCGGACCGCTCGTCCAGCTCATCGGGGCCGAGCTGCCCGCGCGTGCCCGGGTCCTGCCCATCGCCGGCCGCCGGGTCGAGATCCGCGGCCACGCCGTTCTGGTCGACGACGAGCTGCGCCCCGTTCCGCCCGCCGGAATGGCGCTCCTGCGCGCGCTGGCCCGGCGGCCCGGCTGGGTGGTCTCCCGCGCCGACCTGCTGCGCGCACTGCCGGGCGCGGGGCGCGACGAACACGCCGTGGAGACGGCGATGGCCCGGCTCCGTACGGCCCTGGGGGCGCCGAAGCTCATCCAGACGGTCGTCAAACGGGGCTACCGGCTGGCCCTGGACCCGGTGTCGGACGGCAAGTACGCCGACGGCACATACGCGGACGGCGCGAACGCCGACGGCACCACCGCCGACGGCACCACCGCCGACGGCGCGAACGCCGGCGGCGGCAACTCCGGCGGCGGCGCAGAAACGGGCGGCGCCAACGCCGGCGGCCCATACGCGGGCACTCCGGCGCCGTAGCGTCCCGCGGCGCATGATTTCCGCCATTTCCGTGTGGACTCCCCATGAGGCGCAACCTGCCACACACGTTGCGCGTATACGGCATGGGACGCGCTGTACCGACAGCGCGCCCATGACCACAGGGGAGAACCACGCATGCTCACCAGCGCGTCCCGCAAGGCGGGCGCACTCGGGGCGGGTGCGGCGCTCAGCGCCGTCCTGCTGACCCTCACAACCGTTCCCGCGCATGCCGCAGGCAGCGCCGACACGCCCCCCGACCTCACCGCGCTGTCCGGGGTGCTGAGCACCGCGCTGGACCAGAACGCCCCGGGCGCGATGGCCAGAATCGACGACGACGGCGCCGTCTACCGGCTCTCCAAGGGCGTCGCCGACAAGACCGCGGGGCGGGCGCTGAGCACCGAGGACCGCTTCCGCGTCGGCAGCGTCACCAAGTCCTTCTCCGCCGTCGCCCTTCTCCAGCTCGTCGACGAGGGGAGGGTCGACCTCGACGCCTCCGTCAACGACTATCTGCCCGGACTGCTGCCCGACGACCGGATCACGGTCCGTCATGTGCTCAGCCACCGCAGCGGCCTGTACGACTACACCAACGACATGTTCGCCCAGACCGTTCCCGGCTTCGAGGCCGTACGGAACAAGGTCTTCACCCTCCAGGAGCTGGTCGACCTCTCGCTGGAGCGGCCGCTGAACGGCGAGCCCGGCGGGCCGTACCGCTACTCCAACACCAACTTCGTCGTCGTCGGCATGCTCATCGAGAAGGTCTCGGGCCGCTCCCTCGCCGTCGAGTACCGCGACCGGATCATCCGGCCGCTGGGGCTGCGGGACACCGTGTACGTCCACCCCGGCACCCGCATCCCCGGCCGCCACACCAAGGGCTACCTCCCGGACGACGACCCGGCCGCGCCGACCGTCGACGCCACGCGCCAGACCGCCTCCTGGGCGCAGAGCGCGGGCGCGATGATCTCCAGCACACGTGATCTGAACACCTTCTTCTCCGGGCTGTTCGAGGGGCGGCTGCTCACCGCCGAGTCGCTGAAGCAGATGCAGCAGTGGACGCCGGTCAACAGCACCCAGGGGTACGGCCTCGGGCTCCGCCGCCGCGATCTGTCCTGCGGGGTCTCCGTCTACGGCCACACCGGCACCATGCAGGGCTACTACACCTACTCCTTCACCACGAAGGACGGAAAGCGCAGCCTGACGGCGATGGCCAACACCTCCAACAACGGGCCGGTGCTGGGCACCATGGCACGCACCCTGGAGGCCGCCTTCTGCGGCGAGCAGGCCGCCCCCGCGGCCACGAAGCGCATCGCCGAGCCGCGGCACGAGGACATCGCGCCGAACACCACCCTGCGATGAGTCGAAGGCGTCACTCCGGGGTAAGCGAGGAGGGCTTTCGGCGGCAGGCACGGCGGGGCACTCTGGTGGGAACGGCCGACGGCGACGGCGGCCGGCGGTGACCCCGAGGCGGTGGCAGGCGCATGGCACGCACGGCCGGCATGGCAGGCGCGACGGCAAGGTCCCGGACCTCGTCCTCGTACGAGTGGAGGTTTGACTCCGGGCGCATCTGCCTGGACCTCGTGGCCTCTTCGGAGGCGGCGCACGCCGACCGGGAACCGCTGGCCGAACCCGGGGTGCTCGCCCGCTGGCTGGTCGGCGCGGGGCTGGTGCCGGCCGAGACCGCGCTGCCCGGCGTGGACTCCCGCTGGGTCGCCCGGTTCGCCGAACTCCGCGACTGTGTGGGCCAGCTGGTCCGCGCCCAGATCGAGGGGCGGTGCGCCGAAGCCGCCCTGGAGCGGGTGAACGCGTTCGCCGCCGCACCGCCGCCCGCCGTCCGCGCCGTGACCGGTGCGGACGGCGGGCTCGTACGGGCGCTGTGGGCAGCGCCCGACTGCCGGGAACTGCTGGCGGTCGTCGCCCGTGACGCCGTCGAGCTGCTGACCGACCCGGCGGCCCGGGCCCGGCTGCGGCAGTGCGAGGGCGACAACTGCCGTCGGGTGTACCTGGACACCTCCCGAGGGCAGCGCCGCCGCTGGTGCTCCAGCGAACTGTGCGGCAACCGCGAGCGCGTGGCCCGGCACCGGCGGCGGGCGGCCGCGGCCCATCTGTAGCGGAGGCCTCCCGAGCAGGTCTCCCGAGCAGGTCTCCGAGCAGGCTCCCCGAGCAGGCTCCCCGAGCAGGTCTCCCGAGCAGGCTCCCCGAGCAGGTCTCCCGAGCAGGCTGCCAGGCTCCCGGACCGAAGCCCGGTACAGAACGTCCGCGCAGGGCTTCGGCAGACCCCCGCGGCCCCGGAAAAAGATTTCCTGATTTTCTCGCTGCCGCGTTGAGTGATCCACGCGCCGCCTCCGTACGGATGGGGGAGAGACCGCCAGCCGACTGTCAACAGGGTCTCGACCGGGAGGTTCAGGTTGCGCAAGGATGCCGCCGTGGCCGATGACCGTCCTCAACGGGCCCGCCATCGCAGCGAGAAACGACGTGTCGACTCCTCCGTCACCCCCGTCCCCGACGAGGAGTTGATGCGTGCGCTCTATCGCGAGCACGCGGGGCCGTTGCTCGCCTATGTGCTGCGTCTCGTCGCAGGCGACCGCCAGCGTGCCGAGGACGTGGTGCAGGAGACGCTCATCCGTGCCTGGAAGAACGCCGGTCAGCTCAATCGGGCCACCGGCTCTGTCAGACCCTGGCTGGTGACGGTCGCCCGACGCATCGTCATCGACGGTCACCGCAGCCGGCAGGCCCGGCCGCAGGAGGTCGATCCGGCGCCGCTGGAGGTCATGCCCGCGGAGGACGAGATCGACAAGGCGTTGTGGCTGATGACGCTCTCAGATGCGCTCGATGATTTGACGCCCGCTCACCGGGAAGTTCTGGTCGAGACATACTTCAAGGGGCGCACGGTCAATGAGGCGGCCGAGACACTCGGCATACCCAGCGGGACGGTGCGGTCCCGGGTTTTCTACGCGCTCCGTTCCATGAAGCTCGCTCTGGAAGAGAGGGGGGTCACGGCATGAACACATATGAGCCACGGCAGGAACCCGGGCAGGAACAGGAGTCCATCCACGACACCGTCGGCGCGTATGTGCTGGGCATCCTGGACGACGCCGAGGCCACCGCCTTCGAGGCGCATCTGGCGGGTTGCGACATCTGCGCGGCCCATCTGGAGGAGTTCTCGGGGATCGAGCCGATGCTGGCGATGCTGGCAGAGGCGCCGGCCCCGCCGCAGCGGGAGCCGGACGCTTCCGGACTGCCCGGCGTACCCGAGCAGAGCGCGGGTCCGGCGGCGTCCGGCATGACGCAGGGCATGGGGCCGCTGCCCGGCATGCGTGACATGTCGTCGGTGCCGGGCCTTCCGGAGTACCGGCAGAGAGCCGGCGGACGCAGGTCCGGCAACCGATCCAGCGGCAACCGCTCCGGGGGCCGCTCGGCCGCACGTCGCCCCGCCGTACCCCACGAGCCCAGCCCCAGGATGCTCGACGGCCTCCTCGGCGAGGTCGCCGTCAAGCGCGACCGGCGGCGCAAGCGCGGTCTGTATCTGGTGGCCGCCGCCGCGGCGCTGGTCATCGGCGGTCCCACCGTCGCGGTCGTGGTCACCGCAGGCGACGCGGGCGCCGGCAGCCGGAGCGCGGCGGGGGAGCCGACCGGGAAGACGGCCTTCGAGGGCATGGACGAGCAGGTCCGGGCCACGGATCCGACGACCAAGGTCAGCGCCGTCGTGGGCATGCAGGACAAGGCCTGGGGCACCCGGACGGTGCTCGAGCTGAAGAACGTCAAGGGCCCGCTGCGGTGCAGCCTCGTCGCCGTCTCCAAGACCGGCGAGGAGGAGGTCGTCACCTCCTGGGCCGTCCCGGAGTGGGGCTACGGCATCCCCGGCAGCACGCACAAGAGCGCCAAGGACCCGCTGTATGTGCAGGGCGGCTCGGCCATGGAGCGGAACGACATCGATCACTTCGAGGTGCGCACTTTCGACGGCGAGCGCCTGGTGGAGGTGGACGCCTGACAGGAGCCTGACGGACACCGCCTGACAGACCCGCCCCCTTGGCGTACGGTTGACGGCTGCCCAGCGCACGTCAGAAGGGGGCCCACGGTGGCCGCGCACGATACCGCCGTCGACTCGGTCCGCGACCGTGAGATCGCGGTCGAACAGGAACATCTGGACAAGGTGTACCGCCGCCTCGAGGAGAAGATCCACGAGGCGGAGTTCCTCATGGACGACGCCGCCAAGCGCGGACAGGTCGGCACGCCCGGAGCGCTCGCCGAGCGGGACGCCCAGGTCTTCCGGGCGGGTGTCCACCTCAACCGCCTGAACAGCGAGTTCGAGGACTTCCTCTTCGGCCGTATCGACCTGCTGTACGGCAAGGACGGCCAGAAGGGCCCCGACGGCGCGTACACCTCAGTCGAGCCCGCCGAGGACGCGATCGGGCCGGACGGCGCCGCCGAGATCGGCGAGACCCTGCACATCGGCCGCATCGGCGTCCTGGACGCCGAATACGCCCCGCTGGTGATCGACTGGCGTGCCCCTGCCGCCGCGGCCTTCTACCGCTCCACCCCGGTCGACCCCGGCCGGGTGGTGCGCCGGCGGGTCATCCGTTCCAAGGGCCGCAAGGTCCTCGGAGTCGAGGACGACCTGATGCGCCCCGAGCTGACCGCCACCCTGGGCGGCGCCGAACTCCCGGCCGTCGGCGACGGGGCGCTGATGGCTGCCCTCGGCCAGGCCCGCAGCCACACCATGAGGGACATCGTCTCCTCCATCCAGGCCGAACAGGACCTGGTGATCCGCGCCCCCGCCGCCTCTGTGACCCAGGTCGAGGGCGGCCCCGGCACCGGCAAGACGGCCGTCGCCCTGCACCGGGCCGCGTATCTGCTCTACCAGGACCGCAGGCGGTACGCGGGCGGCATCCTGATCGTCTCCCCGACCCCGCTGCTCGTCGCCTACACCGAGGGCGTGCTGCCCTCGCTGGGCGAGGAGGGCCAGGTCGCCATCCGGGCGCTGGGCAGCCTGGTGGACGGCGCGGAGGCCGACGCGTACGACGATCCCGCCGTCGCCCGCGTCAAGGGCTCGGCGCGGATGGTGAGAATCCTCCGCAAGGCCGCCCGCGGGGCCCTGGAGCTGGGCGAGACTCCTGATCGGCTGCGCGTCGTCGCCTTCGGCCGCCGCGTCGAACTGGACGCGGACGAGCTGAAGCGCATCCGCCAGAACATCCTCGGCGGCACCGCTCCCGTCAACCTGCTGCGCCCGCGCGCCCGCCGGCTGCTGCTCGACGCCCTGTACGCCAAGTCCGGGGCAGCCGCCCGGCACACCGACCCCGAACTCGCCGCCGAACTGCGGTCCTCCTTCGACGAGGACGTCAGCGCCGAGGACTCCTTCCTGGACTTCCTCAACGCCTGGTGGCCGGAGCTCACCGCGCGGGGGGTGCTCTCCGCCATGTCCGACGAGCGGCGGCTCGGGCGCTGGGCCCGCCGGGTGCTCAACCCCGGCGAGGTGCGCAGGGTGGCCCGCTCGCTGCGCCGCCAGGAGTTGTCGGTCCACGACGTGGCGCTGCTGGACGAGCTCCAGACGCTCCTCGGGGCCCCGGCGCGGCCCCGCAGGAAGCGCGAGGTCGACCCGCTGGAGCAGCTCACCGGTCTGGAGGAGCTGATGCCGCAGCGGGAGGAGACCCAGCGCGAGCGGGCCGATCGACTGGCGGCGGAGCGCACGGAGTATGCGCATGTCATCGTCGACGAGGCGCAGGACCTCACCCCCATGCAGTGGCGCATGGTCGGCCGCCGCGGCCGCCACGCCACCTGGACGGTCGTGGGCGACCCGGCGCAGTCGTCCTGGTCGTCGCCGGACGAGGCCGCCGAGGCCCGCGACGAGGCGCTGGGAAGCCGCCCGCGCCGGCGCTTCAGCCTCACCGTGAACTACCGCAACCCGGCGGAGATCGCCGAGCTGGCCGCCAGGGTGCTGGCGCTGGCCATGCCGGGTGCGGAGTCCCCGGCCGCGGTCCGCTCCACCGGCGTGGAGCCGCGCTTCACCGTGGCGCAGGACGGCGAGGCGTTGGGGGAGGCCGTGCGGGCGGAGGCGCTGCGGCTGTTGGAGCGGGTGGACGGCACGGTCGGCGTCGTCGTCGCCATGCAGCGCAGGGAGGAGGCCGCAAGGTGGCTTGCCGGTCTGGGCGAGCGGGTGGTCGCGCTCGGCTCGCTGGAGGCGAAGGGGCTGGAGTACGACGCGACGGTGGTCGTCTCACCCGCGGAGATCGCGGATGAGTCCCCGGCCGGGCTGCGGGTGCTGTACGTGGCGCTGACGCGGGCGACGCAGCAGCTCACAGTGGTCTCGGGGCAGCGGGACGAGCCGGACGGGAACGGGGTGCCGGATCTGCTGCGGGACTGACGCCCCGGCCCCGGCGGCCGCGGACTGATCCGCAGTCAACTCGTCGCCGGCTTGACCTCTTCTCGGGTCTTCCCGACGTGTCCCTGCCGTCTCGACGGCCGCCTGCATGTCGTCTCCGCGTCCGGGAATCGCCTCCGCGTCCGGGAATCGCATTTCCGAGGCGTTTGTTAGCCTGGGTGTGGCATCGGCCCGATCCAAGCCCCCGGGCCCAACCTTCGTCGCTTCGAGCGACCACTTGCCGCGAGGCGAGCATGGCGGGTCGGTGCCGATTTTCTTGCGTTTCCTGTGTTTCTCGTATGGGACAGGTCCGCGTCACCCGGAGGGTGGTGCGGACCTGTTTCGTTTCTCCAGTCCTCCGTTCCCCTGCGGGATCGAATCTCGTATGGTGGAAGTCGTTTTCCGTAGTAATGCCCTGTTACCGGCTACCCGCTGGTAGGTGCGAACATCGGAAAGCGTCGCCGGGCAGTACAGGCCACGGCCGCACAGCAACGAAGCTAGGGAAAGCAGAGGAACCCGGTCATGGCAACGGCGCCCAGCGTCTCGTACTCGATGACGGTCCGGCTGGAGGTGCCCGCGAGCGGAACCGCGGTCTCCCAGCTCACCACGGCCGTGGAGTCCTCCGGCGGCTCCGTGACCGGTCTGGACGTGACCGCTTCCGGCCACGAGAAGCTGCGCATCGACGTCACGATCGCCGCCTCCTCCACCGCGCACGCCGATGAGATCGTCGAGGAGCTGCGCAAGATCGAGGGCGTCGTCCTCGGCAAGGTCTCCGACCGTACGTTCCTGATGCACCTCGGCGGCAAGATCGAGATGGCGTCCAAGCACCCCATCCGCAACCGCGACGACCTCTCCATGGTCTACACGCCGGGTGTGGCCCGGGTGTGCATGGCGATCGCCGAGAACCCCGAGGACGCGCGCCGGCTGACCATCAAGCGCAACTCCGTTGCGGTCGTGACGGACGGCTCCGCTGTGCTGGGCCTCGGCAACATCGGCCCCAGGGCCGCGCTGCCCGTCATGGAGGGCAAGGCGGCCCTCTTCAAGCGCTTCGCCGGCATCGACGCCTGGCCGATCTGCTTGGACACCCAGGACACCGACGCCATCGTCGAGATCGTCAAAGCGATCGCCCCCGGCTTCGCGGGGATCAACCTCGAGGACATCTCCGCGCCCCGCTGCTTCGAGATCGAGGCGCGGCTGCGCGAGGCCCTGGACATCCCCGTCTTCCACGACGACCAGCACGGCACCGCCATCGTGGTGCTCGCAGCCCTGACCAACGCGCTGCGCGTGGTGGGCAAGGAGATCGGGGACGTACGGGTCGTCATGTCCGGCGCGGGCGCCGCCGGTACGGCCATCCTGAAGCTGCTCCTCGCCGCAGGCGTCAAGCACGCCGTGGTGGCCGACATCCACGGTGTCGTGCACGCCGGACGCGCCGACCTGGTGGACGCCGCCGAGGACTCGCCGCTGCGCTGGATCGCGGACAACACCAACCCCGACGGCGTCACCGGCACCCTCAAGGAGGCCGTCGCCGGTGCGGACGTCTTCATCGGCGTCTCCGCCCCGAACGTGCTCGGCGCGGAGGACGTCGCGGCCATGGCGGACGACGCCATCGTCTTCGCGCTCGCGAATCCGGACCCGGAGGTGGACCCGGCGATCGCCCGCCAGACCGCGGCAGTGGTCGCCACCGGCCGCTCGGACTTCCCGAACCAGATCAACAACGTGCTGGTGTTCCCGGGTGTCTTCCGCGGTCTGCTGGACGCGCAGTCCCGCACCGTCAACACGGAGATGATGCTCGCCGCCGCCACAGCGCTGGCGGACGTGGTCACCGAGGACGAGCTGAACCCGAACTACATCATCCCGTCGGTCTTCAACGACAAGGTCGCGGGCGAGGTCGCGGGAGCGGTGCGGAAGGCGGCCCGGGCCGCGGGGGTGGCCGCGTCGAATGCGGTGACCATCTGAGGGCTTGAGGCTTGAGGGCTTGAGGCTTGACGGTCTGACGGCGGCGGCCCGGACGGCCGGGCGGATGGCTCGCGGGCACGCGGCCGGGTCGGCCGCAGCGCGGGCCGGTACGGGCCGGAGGTCTGCCGGCGTCCGCCCCGGGGCAGCCTGGCCGGCGGCGTCCGTCGAACTGCTGTGGGAGGCCCCACATCGGCGTGACGCCCGGCGCGTCGCGGGGCCTGGGGCCCCTTTGGCCGCTCTAGTGTGGCGGTCCATGAGCTCTGCGCTCATACGCCGCGTGCTTGGACCGCACGGTGCCGTACGGCGCCGCCGCCGCTCGGCTCCGCGCAGTCCTCGGGAAGTAGACGGAACGTCACCATGACGGGGCTCTGGCGCTTTTCGTGTGACTCCGAAGGGTGCCGGATTGGCTTTCCCGCCGCTGGTGGGGGCAGGATGCGTATTTGGGCGCGAGGGTCTGACGGCAGACCCGGGTCCGGGGACTGTCCTAGGGCCCTGGCAGCATCGGCTTCGATCTCACGCCTCACAGGCAAGAAGAACACGGGAGTAACAACATGAACCGCAGTGAGTTGGTGGCCGCGCTGGCCGACCGCGCAGAGGTGACCCGCAAGGACGCCGACGCTGTGCTGGCCGCCTTCGCCGAGACCGTCGGCGAGATCGTCGCCAAGGGCGACGAGAAGGTCACCATCCCCGGATTCCTGACCTTCGAGCGCACCCACCGTGCCGCTCGTACCGCTCGTAACCCGCAGACCGGCGAGCCGATCAACATTCCGGCCGGGTACAGCGTGAAGGTCTCCGCGGGCTCCAAGCTCAAGGAAGCCGCCAAGGGCAAGTAAGCCCCGCCGACACCAAAGGGCGGCCACCTCGCGGTGGCCGCCCTTTTGGATGTCCGCGCCGAAGCGAAGCCGTCGGCAGGGGGGTGGGGCGCCGGCCACGCGGCGCACCCTCCCCGGAGGGGCCGGGGGCGAAGCCCCCGGTGTTCACGACAGCGCGCCGCCGCCCGGCAGCTCCACCTTCGCGCCCAGTTTCTCCAGCTTCGCCATGAAGTTCTCATAGCCGCGGTTGATCAGTTCGATCCCGTGCACCCGCGACGTGCCCTGCGCCGCCAGCGCCGCGATCAGGTATGAGAAGCCGCCCCGCAGGTCCGGGATGACCAGATCCGCGCCCTGGAGCCTGGTGGGGCCGGACACGACCGCGGAGTGGAGGAAGTTGCGCTGGCCGAAGCGGCAGTCGGAGCCGCCCAGGCACTCCCGGTACAGCTGTATGTGCGCGCCCATCTGGTTCAGCGCGGAGGTGAAGCCCAGCCGCGACTCGTACACCGTCTCGTGGACGATCGACAGCCCCGCCGCCTGGGTGAGCGCCACCACCAGCGGCTGCTGCCAGTCGGTCTGGAAGCCGGGATGGACGTCGGTCTCCAGGGCGATCGCGTTGAGCGAGCCGCCCGGGTGCCAGAAGCGGATGCCCTCGTCGTCGATCTCGAACGCGCCGCCGACCTTCCGGTAGGTGTTGAGGAAGGTCATCATGGAGCGCTGCTGTGCGCCGCGCACATAGACGTTGCCCTCGGTGGCGAGCGCCGCGGACGCCCAGGACGCCGCCTCCAGGCGGTCCGGGAGCGCCCGGTGGGCGTATCCGCCGAGTTTGTCCACACCGGTGATCCGGATCGTGCGGTCGGTGTCCATCGCGATGATCGCGCCCATCTTCTGCAGGACGCAGATGAGGTCCTCGATCTCCGGCTCCACCGCCGCGTTCGACAGCTCCGTCACGCCCTCCGCCAGCACGGCGGTGAGCAGCACCTGCTCGGTCGCGCCCACGGACGGGTACGGCAGCCTGATCTTGGTGCCGCGCAGCCGCTGCGGGGCCTCCAGATACTGGCCGTCCGCGCGCTTCTCGATCTTCGCCCCGAACTGCCGGAGCACGTCGAAGTGGAAGTCGATCGGCCGGCCGCCGATGTCGCAGCCGCCGAGGCCGGGGATGAAGGCATGGCCGAGGCGGTGCAGCAGCGGGCCGCAGAACAGGATCGGGATGCGCGAGGAACCGGCGTGCGCATCGATGTCCGCGACATTGGCGCTCTCCACATACGTGGGGTCGAGCAGCAGCTCGCCCGGCTCGTCGCCGGGGCGGACCGTCACCCCGTGCAGCTGGAGCAGACCGCGCACCACGCGGACGTCGCGGATGTCGGGCACATTGCGAAGGCGGCTCGGCTCGCTGCCGAGCAGAGCGGCGACCATCGCCTTGGGCACGAGGTTCTTCGCGCCGCGGACGCGGATCTCGCCCTCGAGCGGGGTGCCGCCGTGGACAAGCAGTACATCGTCTGTGCCGGTCATGAATCTCGCGTTCCGAAAGGGCTCCCCCCGGCGGAGCGAGGGGAGGTCGGGCAGGGCCAGAGAAAAGATTAAGGGGCTTCTACCCGCGTGCTGTACGGCCAAGACGTGTATGGGAATGTAATGAATCCGGCACAACACGCTCTGTTCGCCATATCTTGCCGAGCGTGACCGTTCCGTGATCGGGCCGTTCGCGGGAGCGCCGCTTCCCCGGAGCGGTCTGAGCTGCGCTCATACGTGCGGCCGAAGGCGGCCCCCATGTGCTCGGCCAGGAGCCCTCCACCGGGGCCGAAGATGCGGGATCATGTCGGCATGACCGAGGTGTCCTCGCTCACAGGCCGGCTGCTCGTCGCCACCCCCGCCCTGGCCGATCCGAACTTCGACCGGGCGGTGGTGCTGCTGCTCGACCACGATGACGAGGGCTCACTCGGCGTCGTCCTCAACCGTCCGACGCCGGTCGGCGTCGGGGACATCCTGGAGCCCTGGGCGGATCTGGCGGGCGAGCCGGGCGTCGTCTTCCAGGGCGGCCCGGTCTCCCTGGACGCGGCGCTCGGCGTCGCCGTGATCCCGGGCGACGAAGGCCCCCTGGGGTGGCGGAGGGTCCACGGCGCCATCGGCATCGTGGACCTGGATGCCCCGCCGGAGCTGCTAGGCGCCGCGCTGGGCTCGCTGCGGATCTTCGCGGGGTACGCGGGCTGGGGTCCCGGCCAGCTGGAGGACGAGCTGGGCGACGGCGCGTGGTACGTGGTGGAGTCCGAGCCGGGCGATGTCTCCTCCCCGCGCCCCGAGACGCTCTGGCGGGCGGTGCTGCGCCGCCAGCGCAACGAGCTGGCGATGTTCGCGACGTACCCCGACGACCCCTCCCTGAACTGAGCCGCCGAACCGATCGCGGGCGGCTTCAGTACCCTGGCACTTATGAGCACTCTTGAGCCCGAGCGCGGGACAGGCGCGGGAACCCTCGTAGAGCCGACGCCGCAGACGTCGCACGGCGATGGCGACCACGAGCGCTTCGCCCACTACGTCCAGAAGGACAAGATCATGGCGAGTGCCCTCGACGGCACTCCCGTGGTGGCACTGTGCGGAAAGGTCTGGGTGCCGGGGCGTGACCCCAAGAAGTACCCGGTCTGCCCGATGTGCAAGGAGATCTACGAGTCCATGGGCGTCGGCGGCGACAAGGACAAGGGCGGCAAGGACAAGAAGTAGCGGTTCCCCCTCACCGCTGGGTGCGGCCCCCGGTTTGCGCGTACGCGCGCAAGCGGGGGCCGTCCGCGTATGCGGCACCCCGCGCTGCGGCCGCCACGGCGCGGGTGCGGCCGCAGCACGGGAGTGGTCGAGACCCCTTGTCCGTCGTGGGCGTGGCCTCTAGCCTCGTGGGCACTGCGCACTGCGGAACAGATGTTGCGCATGCTGCGATGCAATGCAATGCGATGCCGGTCGGCTATGTCGGCTATGTCGGCTAGTTGGCTACGCCGGCCGGCGGGCCGGCCGACGGCGCCGCGGAGTTGACGGCCTTCGGCTCCGTGCGCGGTGACGGACCGAACTCGCGGAATGGGCCGCACCCATGGATCTGATCCCTGCCCCCGCACACATCGACGGCCCGCACGGCGGTGTGTTCGCCGTGGACGCCCGCACGGCCCTTGCGGCGACCCCCGGAACCGAGGGCACGGCGCGCTGGCTGCGCACGGTGCTCGGCGCCGCGCTGGGGCTCGAACTCCCGCCCGGCGCGCCCGGCGCCGGCGACACCGTCACACTCCGGATCGACCCCGGCCTGCCGCACGAGGGATACCGGCTCACCGTCGCCGGCGGAGTGGAGATCGACGGCGGCGGCCCGGCCGGAGTCTTCTGGGGCGCCCAGACCCTGCGTCAACTCCTCGGCCCCGACGCCTTCCGCCGCGCACCCCTGCGTCCCGCCGCGTACCGCGCCATCGCGCACCAGGCGATCGAGGACGCGCCCCGCTTCGGCTGGCGCGGCCTGATGCTCGACGTGGCGCGGCACTTCATGCCCAAGGACGACGTCCTGCGCCACCTCGATCTGCTCGCCGCCCACAAGCTCAACGTCCTCCACCTGCACCTCACCGACGACCAGGGCTGGCGCATCGAGATCACACGCCATCCCAGGCTGACGCAGACCGGCGCCTGGCGCGCTCGAACGCGCTGGGGGCACCGTGCCTCAGAACTGTGGGACCCGGCCCCGCACGGCGGCTACTACACCCAGGACGACATCCGCGAGATCGTCGCCTATGCGGCGGAGCGGCATATCCGCATCGTCCCCGAAATCGACATCCCGGGCCACTCGCAGGCGGCCATCGCCGCGTACCCGGAACTCGGCAACGCCGACGTCATCGACACGACCTCCCTCGCCGTCTGGGACACCTGGGGCGTCAGTCCGAACGTACTCGCCCCCACCGACACTGTGCTCCGCTTCTACGAGGGCGTCTTCGAGGAGGTCCTCGGACTCTTCCCGGCCGACGTCTCGCCGTTCGTCCACATCGGCGGCGACGAATGCCCCAGGGACCAGTGGAAGGCCTCCCCGACGGCCCAGGCCCGCATCAGGGAACTGGGGCTCGCGGGCGAGGAGGGACTCCAGTCCTGGTTCATCCGCCACTTCGGCCGCTGGCTGGCCGCCCGCGGCCGTCGGCTGATCGGCTGGGACGAGATCCTGGAAGGCGGCCTGGACCCCGGCGCCGCCGTCGCCTCCTGGCGCGGCTACCGGGGCGGCATCGAGGCCGCCCGCGCGGGCCACGACGTCGTCATGTGCCCCGAGCAGCAGGTCTACTTGGACCACCGGCAGGCCGAAGGCTCCGACGAACCCATGCCCATCGGCTACGTACGCACCCTGGAAGACGTCTATCGGTTTGAACCCGTTCCGCCCGAGCTCCGCGGACGGCCCGAGGCCGCCCGCCATGTCCTCGGCGCACAGGCGAATGTGTGGACGGAGGTCATGCAGGACCGTTCCCGCGTCGACTACCAGGTCTACCCACGCCTGGCCGCCTTCGCGGAAGTTGTCTGGTGCCCGGCCCTCCCGGCCTCCGCCGAACGCGACTTCACGGAGTTCGAACGGCGCATGGCCGCCCACTACGCCCGGCTCGACGCGCTGGGCGTCGACTACCGCCCGCCCGGCGGCCCGTTGCCCTGGCAGCGCCGCCCCCTTCCCGAAGGAGTGATGGGCGCGCTCGGACGCCCGATCGAGGGCGCGCCCCCAAACGTGTGAGCCGCCGGGAAAGGCGCATGGCCCGCACCCCGGCCCTGCGAACGTGGACACCCTCAAGGAACACCTCGCACAACAGTCTCACAGACCATGATCTTGCGATCCTGTACAGGCGTCCGCAAAACCGGACTATTGGTACGAGCATGGCTGTCGGGGCACTTCGGGTTCAATGTGCCCTTCGCGGACCCTCGCGCCGACCGGTCGGGATGATGTGCCAGAGTTGCCACGTCCGGGCTGTGAGCACGTACGGTACGGCCACGTACGGTACGGCTCACAGGCGGATGGCCGGGACACCGGGAAGGGGCATCTGGGTGACCACGCACGCACCGCAGGCGGCGCACTCCGTCACGCTGCCGGTCTCGCTCGACGAGGCCGTGGCGGCGCTCGCCGCCATGCCCGCAGCCGTCCCCGTCGCAGGCGGCACAGATCTGATGGCCGCCGTCAACAAAGGCCAGCTCCGTCCTGCGGGACTCGTCGGCCTCGGCCGCATCGGCGAGATCCGCGGCTGGCACTACCAGGACGGTCACGCCCTGCTCGGCGCGGGCCTGACCCACGCCCGCGTGGGGCGGCCCGACTTCGCCGCCCTCATCCCCGCGCTGGCCGCCGCCGCGCGGGCAGCGGGACCGCCCCAGATCCGCAACGCGGGGACGCTCGGCGGCAACATCGCCTCCGCCGCACCCACCGGCGACACCCTGCCCGTGCTGGCCGCCCTCGAAGCCGAGCTGGTGATCGCGGGACCGGGCGGCGCACGCCGTGAGATCCCCGTCTCCCACCTGCTGGCCGGCCGCGAGATGCTCGGCCCCGCGGAACTCATCGGCCATGTGCGCGTCCCGCTGCTGCACGCGCCCCAGGTCTTCCTGAAGGCCACCGGCCGCACCGGACCCGGCCGTGCCACCGCCTCCGTGGCCGTCGTCCTCGACCCGGCGCGCCGCGGCGTGCGCTGCGCCGTCGGCGCGATCGCCACCATGCCGCTGCGTCCGCTGGAGGCGGAGCGCTGGATCGCCTCGCTGATCGACTGGGACGGCGAACGTGCGCTCGCGCCCGAGGCTCTGACCGCCTTCGGCGACTACGTCGCGGCCGCGTGCATCCCCGACCCGGAACCGGTCCCGGCGGCCGAAGAGGGCGGAGACACGGGCGCGGGAGCGGCTGTGGAACAGCCCGTGCTGTCGCCCGCCGTACTGCATCTGCGGCGCACCGTCGCCGCGCTGGCCCGTCGAGCACTGGGGAGGGCGCTGTCGTGAGCAGCGACGAGAGCGTGCAGCAAGGGCAGGGCCGGACCGCAGCGCAGGGGCCGGGCGGCTGGCAGCCCACCCCCCAGGGCGGCGAGTACGACGCCGAGGCCACCGCGTTCTTCCACCTGCCCGCGGAGGACCCCTCTCAGGACGGCGCGCTGGACGCCGCCGCGCCACTGGAGGCGCCGGGCCATGGCTATGTGCCGCCGATGATCACCCCGCTGACGCCGGCGGCGGGCTCCGACCCGGCGGCGACGGGCGGCTGGGCGGCGCCGCAGCCGACCGGCCAGTGGAACCTCCCGGAAGCGGCGGGCCTGACCGAGGGGGAGCCTCCGACGGCCGCGGACGCCCCGGCCTCCTCCTCCGCGTCTGCGTCCCTGTCGTCCCGGCCACCCCTGTCGTCCCAGCCGTCCCAGCCGTCCCAGCCGTCCCAGCCGCCCCCGGCCGCATCCGAGCTGACGGGTCAGTGGACGATCCCGGTGGCGAACGGGGATCTGCCCGACGAGTCCGGTGAGTACTCGGCCTCCGCCCTCGCCTCCCAGTGGGGCGGCGACCCGCCGTCCGCGGCGCTGCCCGGAGGCGCGCCCGCACCCTGGCCGGCGGCTCCCCCCGAGGCGGCCCCCCGGGTGCCTTTCCAGGACCGTCCGGCGACTCTGCCGGGAGGCGCGCCCGCCCCCTGGGCGGAGTCGCTGAGCGAAGCCGGCGCGCCCGCCGGGACGCCGGATGAGCCGCGCTCGCCGGCTGTGGCGGAGGAGCCCGCCGCCCATGAGAACGCCGAGCCCGCGCCGGAGGCCCCCGCGCCCGAGGCCTTCACGCCGGAGCCGGGGCCGGAGCCGGGGCCGGGGCCGGGGCCGGAGGCTTCCGCACCGACGCCCGACGAGTTCCCGGAGGCTGAGTTCCCGGCACCGGGGTCCCCGACGTCCGAGTTCCCGGCACCCCGGCCCCCGGAGTCGGAGCACGAGCACGCCTCGGCCCCCGCCCCGGAGCCTGCCCCCGAGTCCGCCCCCGAGTCCGCCCAGTCGTCGACGCCGCCGAGCGACGAGCACCCCTCCACCTCGTACGTCCTGCGGGTCAACGGCGCGGATCGCCCCGTCACCGACGCCTGGATCGGCGAGTCGCTCCTCTACGTGCTGCGCGAGCGCCTCGGCCTCGCCGGCGCAAAGGACGGCTGCTCGCAGGGCGAGTGCGGCGCGTGCAACGTCCAGGTCGACGGTCGGCTCGTCGCCTCCTGCCTGGTACCCGCCGCCACCGCCGCGGGCTCCGAGGTCCGCACGGTCGAGGGGCTCGCTGCGGACGGCGAACCCTCCGACGTCCAGCGCGCCCTGGCCCGGTGCGGCGCGGTCCAGTGCGGCTACTGCATCCCCGGCATGGCCATGACCGTCCACGACCTCCTCGAAGGCAACCACGCCCCCACCGACCTGGAGACCCGTCGGGCCCTCTGCGGCAATCTGTGCCGCTGCTCGGGCTATCAGGGCGTGCTGGCAGCCGTGCGCGAGGTGGTCGCCGAGCGCGCGGCGAGCGCCGCCGCTGCCACGACGGACCCCGAACCGGAGGACGGCAGCGCCCACGACAGCGAGCCGGCAGTGGCGGAAGCTCGCATTCCGCACCAGGCGCCGCCCGGTGCGGGTAGTGTGCAGCCCCACCCGCACGACGGAGGCATGGCGTGAGCAACGACGCGGCCACCACCGCGACGCCCCCGGCGGTCGACGGCCCCCCGCAGGAGCCCGCCGCCCACGGCATCGGCGCGTCCCTCCCACAGGCCGACGCCCGCGCCAAGACCGAGGGGACCTTCCCGTACGCCTCCGACCTCTGGGCCGAAGGCCTGCTCTGGGCGGCCGTCCTGCGCTCCCCGCACGCCCACGCCCGCATCGTCTCCGTCGACGCCTCCGCCGCGCTGGAGATGCCGGGCGTACGGGCCGTGGTGACCCAGCAGGACATTCCCGGCGACGGGGCGTACGGCAAACGGATCGCCGACCGCCCGGTCTTCGCCACCGACGTCGTACGCCACCACGGCGAGGCGATCGCCGCGGTCGCCGCTGACCACCCCGACACCGCCCGCCTCGCCGCGGCCGCCATCGCGGTCGAGTACGAGCCGCTGGAACCGGTCACCGACCCGGAACAGGCCTTCGCCGCCGAACCCCTGCACCCCGACGGCAACCTCATCCGCCATATCCCACTGCAGTACGGCGACCCCGAGGCCGTCGGCGAGGTGATCGTCGAGGGCCTCTACCGCATCGGCCGCCAGGACCCCGCCCCCATCGGCGCCGAAGCCGGCCTCGCCGTACCGCGCCCGGACGGCGGCGTGGAGCTGTACGTCGCCTCCACCGACCCGCACGGCGACCGCGATCTGGCAGCCGCGTGCCTCGGACTGGAACAGGACCGGGTCAAGATCGTCGTCACCGGAGTCCCCGGCGCCACGGGCGACCGCGAGGACCCAGGCTTCCAGCTGCCGCTCGGCCTGCTGGCGCTGAAGACCGGCTGCCCGGTCAAGCTCACCGCCACCCGCGAGGAGTCCTTCCTCGGCCACGCCCACCGCCACCCCACCCTGCTGCGCTACCGCCACCACGCCGACGCCGAGGGCCGGCTGGTCAAGGTCGAGGCCCAGCTCCTCCTCGACGCCGGCGCGTACGCCGACTCCTCCTCCGAGTCCCTCGCGGCCGCCGTCGCCTTCGCCTGCGGCCCCTACGTCGTCCCGCACGCCTTCGTCGAAGGCTGGGCCGTCCGCACGAACAACCCGCCCTCCGGCCATGTGCGCGGCGAGGGCGCGATGCAGGTCTGCGCCGCCTACGAGGCGCAGATGGACAAGCTGGCGGCCAAACTGGGCCTGGAGCCGCACGAGGTACGCCTGCGCAATGTGCTGGCGACCGGAGACATCCTGCCCACCGGCCAGACCGTCACCTGTCCCGCGCCGGTGGCCGAACTCCTGCGCGCCGTACGCGACTACCCGCTGCCGCCCCTCCCCAGGGACACCCCGGAGGACGGCTGGCTGCTCCCCGGCGGCATCGAGGGAGCGGGCGAACCGGGCGCGGTGCGCCGCGGCGTCGGCTACGCCCTCGGCATGGTCCATATGCTGGGCGCGGAAGGCACGGACGAGGTCTCCACCGCGACCGTCAAGGTGCAGGACGGCGTCGCCACCGTCATCTGCGCGGCCGTGGAGACCGGCCAGGGCTTCGCCACCCTCGCCCGCCAGATCGTCCAGGAGACCCTGGGCATCGAGGACGTACGCGTAGCCCCCGTCGACACCGACCAGCCCCCGGCCGGCCCGGCCGCCCACGGCCGCCACACCTGGGTCTCGGGCGGGGCGGTGGAGCGCGCCGCCAAGATGGTCCGCACCCAGCTGCTGCAGCCCCTGGCCCACAAGTTCGGCATGTCCACCGAGCTGCTCCAGATCGCCGACGGAAAGATCACCTCGTATGACGGCGTGCTGTCCACGACCGTCACCGAGGCCATGGACGGTAAGGAACTCTGGGCCACCGCCCAGTGCCGCCCCCACCCCACCGAACCCCTCGACGAGTCCGGCCAGGGCGACGCCTTCGTCGGCCTCGCCTTCTGCGCCGTCCGCGCGGTCGTCGACGTCGACATCGAGATCGGCTCGGTCAGGGTCGTCGAGATGGCCGTCGCCCAGGACGTCGGCCGCGTCCTCAACCCCGCCCAGCTGACCGCCCGCATCGAGGCAGGCGTCACCCAGGGCGTCGGCGCGGCCCTCACCGAGAACCTCCGCACCGCCCGCGGCCTCCTCCGCCACCCGGACTTCACCGGCTACGCCCTCCCCACCTCCCTGGACGCCCCGGACATCCACATCGTCAAACTCGTCGAAGAACGCGACGTCGTGGCCCCCTTCGGCGCGAAACCGGCGAGCGCCGTCCCGGTGGTGACCTCCCCGGCCGCCATCGCCTCCGCGGTCCGCGCCGCCACCGGCCGCCCGGTCAACCGCCTCCCGATCCGCCCCCAGGCCGCCGTCGCCACGCCCAACGCGTAGCCCTTTACGGGGCTGTTGACCGCAGTCATTAGAGTGATGGCTCAACGAGGCGAGTCGCCAGCGGGGTGGGGAACCATGTCATTTGACGAAGAGTGGGCCGGCATGCGGAACGCCGCTGCGCAGCAACAGCCGACCAGCATGCGACTCAATCAGTTGCCGGCAGAGGGCGGCGGAGGTCCTGAGGACTACAAGGTCACGTCCAAGGACCTCAAGGCTGTCGGCAACGAGGCCCAGGAACTCTTTCACGCCCTTGAGACAGCGGCGTTCCATGCCGGTGCGGAGACGGACACGGCTGCCAAGAGTCTCTACGAGGACGGTTTCCAGCTGGGGTCTGGCATGTGGACAGCATGGGATAAATGGCGGACCCAGTCCGAGACGCTGTTGAGCGCATGTGCACATATCCACAATCATCTCGAGGACACTGTGTCGACTCATGTGGACCATGAAGAGAAGCTCATCGCCAACTTCTCCATATCCAAGATTTCCCAGCACTTCAGCTGAGGGGGCGTGCAGATGCTGAAATTCGACCAGGTTCTTCATGCCAGGCTGGGAGGCCTGGAGAAGGCGGCGACGGACTGGGGGCAGACATACGACAAGCTGGCCAAGTTGGAGGAGAAGGCTGAGAACGGACTCCGCCGGAAGGCCGACAAGGCCGACTGGGCAGGTCAGAACGCCGGTGTCACTCGTCCCTTTGTGAAGAAGACCGCAAAAGAGTTCGCGGACGCTTCAACGGTCGCGGACAGCATCCGCAATATCCTCAAGGATGCCTTGTCCGAGTTCAAAGCGGCGAAGAAGGCGCTTGAGAAGCTGGTTGACGAGGCACCGGCCAAGGGAATCCGCATCGATCCCAATGGCGCTGTCAGTTACCTCGTCCACCCTGACCGCAGGAGCAAGGACTACGACGGCCCCAAGCCTGAGCAGGCGGA
Organism: Streptomyces chengmaiensis; assembly: GCF_029846775.1. Taxonomy (NCBI): domain Bacteria; kingdom Bacillati; phylum Actinomycetota; class Actinomycetes; order Kitasatosporales; family Streptomycetaceae; genus Streptomyces; species Streptomyces chengmaiensis. The sequence continues at coordinate 5,175 of NZ_JARWBG010000055.1, read as the reverse complement.
CTTCGATGCAATGAGGTCGGCCATCAAGGCCGCGATCGACAGAGCCAACGATGCGGATGATGTGGCGTCGCGAGCTATGAGGACAGTGGTCGGTACCGACGAGAACAACTTCTCCGGGACCGATTATGACTCTCTCAAGGATGCGTCGAGAGCGCAGGACGCCGAAGACGCCAAGCTGGCTGCGGAGATCGTCAAGAAGGGCGACGACGCCTCACCCAAGGAGATCGACCGGCTCAACAAGTACATCAGGGACAATGAAGGTGATCGGTACTTCGCTGAGCGCTTCGCCCTCGAAGTGGGCGCGAAGGGTACTCTCGAATACTGGGCTGACCTCGGTGACACCGGTGATGGATCACGCCTTGGCCTCGACCACCCGGACAAGCTCAAGGAGCTCCAGAAGAACTGGAGTCTGACGCTCGCTGCGGCTACACATTCGACTAGCCCGGAGATGGAAGCCTGGAAGTCCGACCTGATCAAGGCAGGCGACGACCCGATCCGGACACCTCGGGGAGCCTCTCCATACGGATTCCAGGTCATGAGCAACCTGATGCGCTATGGAGACTACGACGACAAGTTCCTGCGTTCTTATGGCAATGCGCTTGTGGTGACCGAGCAGAAGATGACGAACGGCGGCTCCCATCCTCCCCAGAAGGCTTGGTTCTCCCCGAGTATTTCCCACCTCAATTGGACCGGCGGCGACCAGGGTCGGGACCCGATGATTGGCTTTATGGAGGCACTCGGACACAACCCGGGGGCGTCGACCGACTTCTTCAACAGCAAGGTCGACCTTACGCCGGAGAACAGCAAGGACAACAAAACGCTCGATGTGTTCGACTACTTCTCCAAGGACCGGGACTGGCCCGAAGAGCTGACGGACAAGGGCAAGATGTCCAAGGAGCCCGGTTTCAATGCCATGGGCCATGCGCTGGAGTCCGCCACGACGGGGCATTCCTACGACGTCGTGCCCGGGCAGAAAGACGTGCGTACGGTCGAGAACGCTGAAGTCATGCAGAAGGTCGTTGAACACTACGGCAGTGACCCGAAGTACATGCACGAGCAACCGGGTATGGACGACAGCTTGGGCAAGATGGGCGCCGCGTACATCGACGAGCTCAATCGGTCGCTTGAGCAGGACCTCGACACGACCATGGTGGAGAAGAAGAACTCTCCCTTCGGTTACAACGACGAGGACGGAAACTCGAAGTTCGGCGAGCGGTTCAACAGGGAGCTCCTGTGGAACCGAGGTGACGCGGTCAACTTCATGGGCGTCGTGTCCCAGAGCGAGGCGGGGCACAGCACGCTATCGCCAGCGCAGATGATCTACACGTCAAGTGTCCTCGACGAGGTCGGCCCCAAACCTGGTACGGATCTCAGGGATCCGAGAAACCTCACAGACGCCCAGACCACCCTGCGCATTGGTTCCGAAGCGCAGGGAATCATGGATCAGTCTCGTATGGCGCAGATCGACAAGGACTACGAGAAGGATTCCGAGGAGCATAAGAAGGCCGTAGGTGAGACAACCGCCTGGGTCAAGTTCGGTGCAGGCGTAGTCGTCACCGGTGGGGTGGCAGCCCTCACTGGTGGAGCGGGTTCTGCGCTCATTCCGCTGGCTGCAGAGACTGCGGGGGGAACGCTTGTCACATTTCTTGGCATGGAGGCTGACGATATTGCTGAGCAATACGAAGAGGATAAACTCCTCAAGCAGTCCTCGCAGAAGCTGTCTGACGAGGCGCTAGCCAAGGGTAAGGCGAACTCCCTGTTGCCCGGAACAGCTTTCGCTCACGCTCCGGGGTGGAGCAAGGAAGACTCCAACTATCTAGATGAGGCGCTAGTTCAGAACGTGAGAAATGCGCGAAATAACGCGCGGGACAATTCACTTCCTGAGCCGTACGAGAAGGGCTGACAGTGCGCACCCTGCTCAGAACTCTTTTCTCATCTGTTCTCATCGCCGCTACAGCGGCGACGGTAGGCTGTTCGTCTCGTGTGAGCGGAGGCGAGGAACCCCGCGGGATGTCGACGGACGAGGTGTGTGGAGCGTTTGCGAAGGAGGCCTCGGTTTCGGCTGCGCTCAAGGCGCTAGTGGGTGATGGGCGTCTCAGAGACAGTCTTTCCGAGCCGGATGACGTGCTCAAGAAACTTCGCGCAAATGGTCGGATTGCACAGAGTGGGAAGGAGGACGTTCCTCGGATGCAACAGGCTGTCCCGTACTGCGTACTCATGTCGACCGATGACCGTGACGTGGACTTCCGCATCCAGTTCCGTGAGTCGCTGGGCGTCCCTGAGAGGAATGCCCGACTTGATCAGGGGAAGACGTTCTACGCATCAGGTGAGCGGGCGGACTCCTCTGACACAGTCGCTGCGGTCTTCTTCAAGTGCCGCATGAAGGCGCCAGCCCACGAGATCGTCGTCCACGCGCAGCTTGCGCGGTCGGACACGGGGGTGGGCGTACAGAAGGATGCGCGAGAGCACCAGATCACGGTCCTCAACGCAGCTGCGCTCAAAGTCGCCGCCGACCTCGACTGCCAGAACGACACCAAGCTCGCCAAGGGTGTGCCACATGTGGAAGCAGGCGCGTAGGGCCCAGGTGCTCTGAGCTGCCGAGGATGCCGCAGTTGTCCTCCGGCCAGGTGCTCCTGAACGGCAAGCTCGCCCCATTCGGCTGTCTTCGCTCGCAGGTGTCTGTGGACTTCAGGTGGTTGCGGGGACAGGAGACGACCAGCACCTGTTGGAATCTCCGCAGTTCCCGGCTGGGACGGGGTCGCCGATGAGCCAGCGAGCTGCGGCTGCCGAAGGGCGTGCCGTGGCCGTAAGCGGTGCACTGGCCTTTGTCGGAGCTACGCCGGGCTCCGGCTGCCTCGGCCGAGGGCGCGGGGTGTCAGTCCGGGATCTGGATCTCCAGTGGGCCGCAGCCGAGTCGCTGCGCCTCCGTGGCCACATAAGTTGGGAAGACTTCGCGGACGAAGGTGTAGTTGCGGGAAGCCTGTCGCTCCTGCGCGATGAAGACGACATCACCTTTCGGGCACTCGGCCCGCAGCGCGGCGATGGTCGGGGAGTGGGAGCCTGTTGGTTTGGATGCGCTGTCCTTCATGGACGGGCCGTTGTGGATGGCGGCCCTTCCGACAGCGCCGGTGAGATCCTGCTCCTGAATCGTCTGGAGCCGCAGCTGCGGGCGGATGGTGTGCCCCACGACGATGTCGCAGGTGCGGACGGGACTGTTCTCTCCGGCCGAGGTCCGTATGCGGATGTCCGACTCTGCATAGGGCTTGGGCAGACGCAGTCCCTTGACGCCGCACAGTTCGCCATCGGCGCGCATCGCCTGGAAGTCCGGTACGGCGGTCAACGTGCCAGGCTCAGGGAGTGAGCCTGAGCAGCCGAGTTCCGCCATGGTGGCGTTCGCGACATGGACGGCGGTCCGGGCGAGAGCCTTGTGGAACGTGGCGTTTCTGTGTGCGTCCTCGGTGTTCTGGATCTCGTCGTCGCCCATCGTGATGTCGACGACCGCCGGACCCGAGAACATCCCAGACCTGGAGCAGCTGTCCGGGAGCGCCACCCAGGCGCGGGTGTCCGAGGCCATGCCCAGCAGCCCGTCGCCCAGCGGAGTCAGCCTGGACGACAGGAACTCCTCGGCCCAGGGGATGTTGCCCTTCTCGAGGCCATCGAGTTTTTGAACCCGGATGTCGATCTGGCGGCCGGGGGTGTGTCCGTTGTGGCTCGTGATGCGGCAGCTGCCGTACAGCGGCACGGCTGCCCTGCGGGACCAGGCGGGTCGAATCTCCGCGGCCTCGGTGTCCCAGCTGCCGAGGAGCTCGTCGAGATCTTGTTCCGTCACAGAATCCCAGCAGGGGGAGTCGGCGAAGGCCAGCGTATGCGTCTGCCAGGCGACGACGCCCGCGCCGAGGAGCGCCCCGGCGAACGTCAGAGCAAGAGCGCCCAAGAGACGGCGGCGACGACGCGCAGGTGAACCGGGCGGCCCGATGGGTGTGGGGTGGGCAGGTGTCAAGGAAACCGAACCGGTGTCGAGTGCTGCAGACACGGGAGTAGTGCTCGGCGGTCCGTACGGCGGTTGGTTGTCGATGGTCACGCTTCCCCGTCCCCCTGGTTGTCCTGGCTCTTGTCGCATCGCCTTGCAGAAGCGTAATAACAGGGCTCTCGGACGCTGACGCGGGCAGGCCAATCCCAACAAGGTCCCAAGTGAAGATCGTCTGCGCGAAGCAATCCAAACCGGACCATCTGCTCCGGTCGCCGAGCCAGAGTGACGCGACGCACATTGCGTCAGCAATGCTCAGGTGCGTGTTGTCAGTACATCTGACTACAGTTAAGCCTGAGACTTTGCGTTGCACGGGGATACAACTACGGGGAGGCGTCGGTTTCATGGCAGACGACGGGGGGATGTCGGCGGACGAGCGCATGCTCCGGATGGTCAATCCAGCGCTGGCATCGATGCTGTACGACCCGGAGTCGATGACGTCGTTCAAGAAGCGCGTCGACGAACTGCTGGTCGATCTGATGGGCTCACCCGCAGCACCGGACCAGGTTGCCGCGTCCCCGGTGGGCCGCAGCCAGTTCGGCGGCGGGGGCGGTGCATGGACGGAGGCGTCGGGCATCTTCGACGCCTATGAGAACGTCATCACCCAACTCAAGCAGCTCTCGCAGCTGCTGGCCGACTGCGTCGAGGGCATGGGCATCGCAGTGGTGTCCGCCAAGGACGGCTACCAGGACATGGACGACGACGTCCGTCGGCGGATGCTGTCGATCCGGCGGCGCACCGAGGATCACTACGACGCCGAGCGCGATCCGGTCGCCCAGCAGCTTGCCCGCGAACGCGCCCAGGCCGCGGGCGGAGCCGACACCGCCCCGGGCGCCGGCAACGGCGACTCCGCCGGCGCAGGCGGCTACCAGTAAGCGACAGTCGATCAACGGGGAGACGGGGTCATGGTTAACGCAGCGGGCGGCGGCGGTGGGGGCGGCGGTACGCCGTTTGAGGGCATGTCGCATGAGCAGATGTTGGCGTGGCTGGATCAGGCGTCGAGTTTTCATGTGCGGGATGCGGGGGATCGGCTGGCTCGGGCTGCGGGTGAGATCCGGAAGATTGCGTTGCAGTTGAAGTTTCGTCCTGAGCGGGTGGAGTGGCAGGGCGAGGGCTTTGAGGCGTTTGTGGAGTGGGGTGCGAGTCTG
>NZ_JARWBG010000054.1:0-44077 GCF_029846775.1 Streptomyces chengmaiensis | reverse complement strand
CGACCTGATGGCCATCTGGGGTGACGGCACCCTCCACATCTACACCGGCAAGGGCAACGGCCAACTCAACACCCAGGTACCGGTCACTCTCGGCGGGAACACCTGGAGCACCATCAAGCAGATGGCGTAAACAGGGGGCACATGCACCTCACGCCAGGGGTGCGTCTAGGGCCATGCCGCAGCCAGCCTCTTGCCCTACGGAGGGCTCCGGAATGCGCCGGAACGGCGACAGATCCGGGCTCTCGCGCCGCTGTGCGACCTCCCGGGTTGCGACTGTCTGGGGGCTTCCCTCTTCTCTGGCAACCCCAACGATGAGGAAGGCGGCCGTGTCCGCCATGCGGGCACGGCCGCCTAGAGCGCAGAAGCCAATGATTGTCGGACAGGAACAAGAAGCAGAAAAGGCCTTGTCCTTCATAACCCCCATGCCATGTTCACGCGCGGCCTTTTCGCCGCCGGAATCGAACCCGCCGTCACCGCCGGACTTGTCACCGCGGCACCGGTCGCCCAGGCGGTCTCCGGCACGCCCGCGGCCGCCGGCGACCACGCCTTCACCGCCCAGCTCCGCATCGGCGAGGGCGACGCCATGCGCGGCTGCTCCGGCGCGCTAGTGCACCAGCAGTGGCTGCTCACCGCCTCACCGGGCGAGCCCGTACCCGCCGGCAAGCCCGCGCTGGAGTCCACCGCCACCCTGGGCAAGCAGAACCTCGACATCGTCGAGGTGGTTCCGCGGAACGACCGGGATATCGTGCTCGTCAAGCTGGCGCAGCGGGTTCAGGGCATCGCACCGGTCAAGGTCGCCGGGAAGGATCAGCGGCCATGTCACCGTGCCCCTCGGCGGCGACTCCTGGCGAACCGTACTGGAGCTCGTCGGACGGCGACGGTCACCCGGAAAAGCGGGGACTCCCAATGATCCGCCAGGCTATTGGACTGCCCAGCGGATCGATCGCTCACAGGCGGCACTTCACAGCACACCCAAGACCGTGGCCACCTGCAATTATTGGCGCTTACATATGATTTACTCGGCATGCCAGAGGTGAGCTGGTTGTCCCGATGCTCCGGAGGGTGTCTTTCTTGACCCCGCCCCGAGCCGGGACCGACAGGGCGTCATAAGCGCACGGCGCGATCTGACCAGGGGGACCAGGGGGATCCTGATGCTTGCACACGCGCCGCAGCCGACAGCGGCCACTTTGCGCCGGAACGACGACGGGTCCATGGGCCGGCGGTGACGCCGGAGCAGACGACCGGCTCTCCGTGACCAGAGGGGAACAGGAACACCGACCATGTCGAGCAATCGTCCGCGCAAGGCGATCACCGGGGGACTGATGGCGACCGCCGTCGCGGCCCCCTTCGCCATCGCCGCGCCCGCCCATGCCGTCGTCGGCGACGCCGTCGAGCAGGGCGCGTACGCCTTCACCGCACATCTCGCTGTCGACGACACCGACCGCGCCTGCTCCGGCGTTCTGGTGGACCACCAGTGGGTCCTCAGTGCGGCGAGCTGCTTCGCCGAGACTCCGGGGAAAGCGGTCCCGGCCGGCAAGCCCTCCGCCAAGACGGTCGCCACCGTCGGGCGGGCCGATCTGTCGGCGAGCGGCGGGCATACGAGCGAGATCGTAGAGCTGGTGCCCAGCCCGGACCGCGAACTGGTGATGGCGCGCCTCGCCAAGCCCGCGGACGGCCTGACTCCGATCGACCTGGCGACCGACGCCCCGGCGGCCGGTGACTCCTTGAAGGTGGCCGGCTTCGGCCGCACCAAGACCACCTGGGTGCCGGAGCGTCTGCACGCGGGCACGTTCACCGTTGACTCCGTCACCGACACCGCGGTGAACATCAGCGCCGAGGACGGAGCGGGGGCGGTCTGCAAGGGCGATGCCGGCGGGCCGGCATTCCGGGAGAGGAGCGGCGTCTTCGAGCTGGTCGCGGTCAACAGCCGTTCATGGCAGGGCGGCTGCTTCGGTGAGACGGAGACGCGGACCGGTGCGGCGGAGAGCCGTGTCGACACCGCCGCCGGGTGGATCCAGCGGATCCGTCTTGCGTCCCTGCACCAGAATGTGACGGACCTCGTCACCTCTGCCGACTTCAACGGCGACGGCCGCCCCGATGTCGCCGCCATCCTCAAGGACGGCAATCTGCACGCCTTCTACACCGCCGCGAACGGCAAGCTGCAGTACGGTCGCGAGCTCTGGAAGCACGACGGCAGCTGGCGGCACAAGTTGAAGATCGTGGGCGGTGATTTCAACGGCGACGGCCGCGCCGACATCGCAGCAGTCAACGGCGACGGGAACCTCCACCTCTACCCGGGCACCAGCGGCGGCCGCCTCGGATCACCGCTGAAGATGTGGAAGGACGACTCCTGGCGCAACTTCCTCAACGTGACCCGCTACCGCGGCGTCGGCTGGGAGCGCGACGGGCTGATCGCCATATCGCCCAGCGGCGGCCTGTACGCCTACCCGAGCGCTGCCAACGGCGTGCTGTCGGGCAAGCGGCACGAGATGTGGCACGACAAGACCTGGAACAAGAAGCACATCAGCAGCGGTGACTTCAACGGCGACGGCCGGGACGACGTGATCGCCGTCGCCCAGAGCGGCGGCCTCCACCTCTACAAGGGCAACGCCAAGGGCAAGCTCGACTCCGGCGCGTCCATGTGGCACGACGAGTCGTGGGGCGGCTTCCGCGTCATCATGGGCGGCGACTTCAACGGCGACGGCAAGGGCGACGTCGCGGCGATCAACAGCAGCGGAGGGCTCTACCTGTACCCGGGCGACGGCAAGGGCAAGCTCGGCTCCCGCACGGCGATGTGGCCTGCCAAGTCCTGAGCGTCTCCTCAGCCGCCGCCGACGGCGGCTCTTCGACGGCAAGGACCTCGGCCGCCTCTACTTCGCCGACGTCACCGGCGACGGCAGGGCGGACCTCATCGTCCACGGCCGCGACGGCAGAATCGCCGTACGCAAGAACATGGGCGACTACCTCAACGGCAGCTACCTCAGCGGCAGCACGCTGATGATCACCCGGTGACCCCGTCGAGCAGCTGACCGGCGCACAGACCGGCCGGTCCCCCGAACGACCCGCGAAGGCCGCAGCGCCTCGCGGGTCGTTCGCCGTCCGCCCTCGGGGTGCGCGGCAGCCGCAGCCGGTCTGGCGCGTTGTGCAAGTGGCCTGGCGTCTTCTGCCAGTGCGGGCCGCGCCGGCCCCCCGTAGCGTGACAGGAGAAGCATTCGGGATCATTCGGCACAGAAAGCAGAAAAGTCATGCGAACAGCCCTGGTCACCGGCGCCTCGTCAGGCATGGGCAAGGAAACGGCCAAGAAACTCCTCGACGAGGGCTACGCGGTCTACGCCGTCGCCCGCCGGGTCGAGCGGATGCGCGACCTGCAGGAACGGGGCGCGGTGACCCTCCGGATGGACATCACCCGCGACGAGGACGTCAAGGCGGTCGTCGACCGCATCGCGGCGGAACGCGGCGGGGTGGACGTCCTGGTCAACAACGCCGGATTCGGCATGTACGGGGCGATGGCGGACACCTCCGTCGACGACGCCCGGTACCAGTTCGAGGTGAACCTCTTCGGCCTCGCCCGGCTCACCCAGCTGGTGCTGCCGTATATGCGCAAACAGGGTTCGGGCAGGATCGTGAACATCTCGTCGGTCGGCGGCAGGATCTACACACCGCTGGGCAGCTGGTACCACGCCACCAAGCACGCCCTGGAAGGCTGGTCGGACTCGCTGCGCCTGGAGGTCGCGCCGTTCGGCGTCAACGTCGTCATCATCGAACCGGGCGTCATCGAAACCGAATTCGGCGAGGTGATGGTGGAGCCCATGCTGGAGCGTTCGGGGTCCTCCGACTACAGCGGGCTGGCGCACAGGCTGGCCGCGGCCACCCGGGAGAACTACAAGCGCGGCGGCGGCACCCCCGCCTCCCGTCTGGCCGAGGTGATCGTCGGCTCGATCACGGCACGGCGGCCCAAGACGCGGTACGTTGCGGGCAAGTACGCCAAGCCGCTGATCGCCACACGCAGGTGGCTCAGCGACCGGACGTTCGACCGCCTGGTGATGCGCTTCGTGTGAACCCCGCAGGAGACGTCATGCCCGCTGATCTGTTCACCGTGCAGGCCTCGACCCGGGCGCTGCTGACGGACCTCGGCCTCTCGCCCGGCGATGTGCTGCGCCGGGCGGGGCTGGCGCAGGATCTGTTCGCCCGGACGCCGGTACAGCTCACCGCCGAGGAGTACTTCTCCCTGTGGCGGGCGGTCGAGGCGGAGGCCGACGACCCCGAGCTGCCGCTCACCGTCGCGCGGGTGCTGTCCCCGGAAGTCTTCGACCCGCTGCTGTTCGCCGCGTTGTGCAGTCCGGACCTCCGGGCGGCGGCCCGCCGGATCGCCGCGTACAAGAAGTTGATCGGCCCCATGGCCGTCCAGGTCACGGAGGCGTCCGGCCGGCTCACGCTGGTGCTGGCATGGCCCCCGTCGGTGACGCCGCCGCCTCTGCTGGCGGTGACGGAACTGGTCTTCTGGGTGGTGCTGGCCAGGGTCGCCACCCGGGCGCAGGTGTCCCCGTTGCGGATCACCACCCCTGAGCCGCCCCCGGACGCCCGCCCCTACCTGGACTTCCTCGGCGCCGCCGTCGAGCGCGGGCCACAGCAGTCGATCACCTTCTCGTCGTACGACGCCGACCGGCCGTTCCTCACCGCGGACCCGCGCATGTGGGACTTCTTCGAACCGGAGCTTCGACGCCGGATGTCCGAGCTGGAGTCGGGCGCCACCGCGACCGAGCGGGTCCGGGCGGCGCTGCTGGAACTCCTGCCCGCCGGCAGCGCCGCGATGGAGGCGGTCGCCCGATCGCTGACCGTGAGCACCCGCACGCTTCAGCGGCAGCTGAAGGGCGAGGGCACCACCTTCCAGACGGTCCTCAACGACACCCGGGAGACCCTGGCCCGGCACTATCTGGCCCACTCGCAGCTGACGGTGCGGGAGATCTCCTTCCTGCTCGGATACGAGGATCCCAACTCCTTCTACCGCGCCTTCCACACCTGGACCGGCCTGACTCCCGCGCAGCTGGGCTGACCTGTGCGGGAGCCGCACGCATCGGTGTCGCGAGGCCTTCCCAAGCCGCGAGCACCCGGCCTAGGACCCGGATGCCGCCCGCCGTCAGAGCCCTCTCCCGGGGCGCGGGCCGCCCGCTTCGCTACGCCCGTGTAAGGCGGTTCGCGAGCGTCGACATCGTGTAAGTGCCGATGCCCATCACCACCTCCAGCGCATGCTGCCGGGTATAGCCGTGCGCCAGGAACGCCCGAAGGTCCGCGTCCTGAACCGCACCGGCCGTGTCGAGTACGAGCAGCGCGAACCGCCGTACCGCCTCAAGGCGTTCGTCGCCGACCGGCCGCGCCTCGCACAGCGCGGCCACCAGCGCGTCATCGGCGCCAAGGGCCCGCAGCTTCCCCGTGTGCATCGCGACGCACACCTCGCATCCGTTGCGTGCGGCGACGGCCATGATGACGACCTCGCGGGCGACGGGCTCCAGTGTCGTCTGCTCGAACATCGCGCTGAGCCTTAGGAAGCCGTCCAGCAGATGCGGTGAGGTCGCGAGCTTCGCGACCGCTCGCGGCAGGTGGCCCAGGCGCTGGACCGTCGCCTCCATCGCGCGGCGCGAGCCCTGCGGGGCCGACTCAAGGGTGTGCTCGACGAACATGGGCTGCCAGCTCCTACAATCGACAACATGGTTGACCATAAGAACGTAAACCAGGTTGTCGATAAGGGCAATGCCCCGGCGGCCGACACCCCCGGGTACGAGCTGCCCCTGCTCCTCTTCGCCGGGTTCCGCTCCCTCATCGACCGCCTGCACACAGAGCTCGCCGCGCAGGGACACCCCGACCTCCGGCCCGCCCACGGCTTCGCCATGCAGGCGATCGGGCGCGACGGGGCGACGGCGAGCGAGGTCGGGCGGCGGCTCGGGGTCTCCAAACAGGCCGCGGGCAAGACCCTCGACCGCCTGATCGCCCTCGGCTACTGCACCCGCACCGACGATCCGGCCGACGCCCGCCGCAAGCTCATCCGCCTCACCCCGCACGGAGCAGACGCCCTGACCCGCTCCGCCGCGATCTTCGACGAGCTGCGCGCGGAGTGGGCGAAGACCCTCGGCACGGACCGCCTGCGCGCCATGGAGGCAGACCTCCGCACGGTCACACCGCCCGAGAGCTTCCGCCTCGACGCGGCCGGCTGGCTCGGCGGCTGACTGACCGCCGTGACCTTCCCCGCGTGCGTATCGTTGTACTGCGCGCTGCCTGTGATCGAGCGGCAGCGGGGAGGAGCGCCGCGATGACCGTCGTAGCAGCCGACAGGATCGAGATGGCCAACAGCAGCGACGAGCTCACCTTGGACACGCTGTTCGAGTGGCTCGAGAAGATGCCCGTCCCCGAGGGATACAAAACCGAGATCGTCGGGGGGCACATCTTCATCTCGCCGCAACGGGACGTCCACTGGGACATTATCGCGGGCATCATTGAGCAGTTGCGGACAAAGTTCCCCAGGACAAGGCTCAAGTCTGACGTCCGTATCGACTTCCCGGGTCACCTCAACGGCTTCGCCCCCGATGTGGCGCTGCTCAGTGACGACGCCGAGAAGAGCGCACAGGGGCGCTGGAGCTACCAGGACGTGCAGTTCGTGGCCGAAGTCATCTCCAAGAACACCGCCCTGAACGACTACGGCCCCAAGAAGGCCGCCTACGCCGAGGCCAAGGTCCCCGCCTATCTCATCATCAACCCCTACACCGGCAAGTGCGTGCTTCACACGACCCCCAAGAACGGCGACTACGACACCGACGCCAGGTTCACCTTCGGCGACGAGATCGACCTCACCCACACCCCCGCCGGCCTCACCCTCGCCACCGACGGCTTCCCCCGCGACTGACACTTCCTCGCTGCCGCCGTGTCCTCTCCTCCCTGCGTATCGTTGCACTTGGCGCTGCCTGCGATCGAGCGGCAGCGGGGAGGAGCGCCACGATGACCGTCGTAGCAGCCGACAGGATCGAAATGGCCGAAAGCAGCGACGAGCTCACCTTGGACAACCTGTTCAAGAGGCTCGAGAGGATGCCCGTCCCCGAGGGATACAAGGTCGAGATCGTCGGGGGGTCCATCCATATGTCGCCGCAGCGGCAGACGCACTGGGAGATCATTTTCAGCATCGCCAGGCAGTTGGCCGCTGTGTACGCCCCGCAGCGGCTGGCTTCAGACGTCCGGATCGACTTTCCCGGATATCTCAACGGCTTCGCATGCGACGTCGCAGCGTTCACCGAGCAATCCAGAAAAAATGCCAAGGGTCGCTGGCGCTACCAGGACATCGAGTTTGTCGCGGAAGTCATTTCCAGGGACACCGCCGCAAACGACTACGGCCCCAAGAAGGCTTCCTACGCCGAGGCAGGCGTCCCCGTCTATCTGATCGTCGATCCGTACGTCGGCAAGTGTCTGCTCCACACGGGCCCCAAGGACGGCGACTACGCCAGTGAGGCGAAGTTCGACTTCGGCGACGAGATCGACCTCACCCACACCCCCGCCGGCCTCACCCTCGCCACCGACGGCTTCCCCCGGGATTGACATCCGACTGACATCCGACTGACATCCGCCCGACCGGCGCAGCTCGTCCGCGCCGCGCGCGTTCCCTTGCCTGGAGCGGACTCCAAGGCGTTGGCTTGGCGTCCATGAAGTACACGCAGCTCGGGCGTACGGGACTCAAGGTCAGCCGAATCGTCCTCGGGACGATGAACTTCGGGCCGCAGACCGACGAGGCGGACAGCCACACCATCATGGACGCCGCGCTCGACGCGGGGATCAATCTCGTCGACACCGCGAACGTGTACGGCTGGGGCGAGAACAAGGGCCGTACGGAAGAGATCATCGGCAACTGGTTCGCCAAGGGCGGCGACCGCCGGGACAAGGTCGTCCTCGCCACCAAGGTGTTCGGCAACATGGACACGGGCGGCGGCGGTCCCTGGCCCAATCACGACCGGCTCTCCGCGCTCAACATCCGTCGGGCCGTCGACGCCTCGCTGAAGCGGCTGAAGACCGACTACATCGACCTGTACCAGTTCCATCACGTCGACCGACGCACGCCCGTCGACGAGATCTGGCAGGCCATGGACGTCCTGGTCCAACAGGGCAAGGTCCTCTATGTGGGGTCCAGCAACTTCCCGGGCTGGAAGATCGCGCAGATGAACGAGGCAGCCGGCCGCCGCGGCTCGTACGGCCTGGTCAGCGAGCAGTGCCTGTACAACCTGGCCGAGCGGCGCGCCGAGATGGAGGTCATCCCGGCCGCGCGGGAGTACGGGCTGGGGGTCGTCCCCTGGTCGCCGCTGAGCGGCGGGCTGCTCGGCGGGGTGATCAGGAAGGAGCGCGAGGGCGGCGCGACCCGGTCCGGGGCCGGGCGTTCCGCTCAGGCGCTCGCGAACACCGAGGTGCGGGGGCAGATCCAGGCGTACGAGGAGCTGCTCGGGGAGCACGGTCTGGATCCGGGCGAGACCGCGCTGGCCTGGCTGCTCACCCGGCCCGGGGTGACCGGCCCAATCGTCGGGCCGCGCACCGCCAACCAGCTTGCCTCCGCACTGCGCGCGGTCGAGCTGGAGCTGTCGGACACCGTGCTCGCGGCGCTGGACGAGATCTTCCCGGGGCCCGGGCCCGCTCCCGAGGCATTCGCCTGGTGAGCAGTGCGGGGCCGGCCGACCGCAGCGCGGGGCAACCGACCGCAGCGCGGAGCAGCCGACCGCAGCGCGGGGCGGCCGCATGAACACAGGACGGCTGGTCAGAACGCGGGGCAGCCGCCAGAACACATAACAGTCGGCTGGATCACAGGACAGCAGCCGGAGCACGGGGCAGCCGTCAGAGCACCGACGCCACCGCGATGATCGCGAACATCAGCACAAGCGCACCGGCCATGATCCGGTTCCGGGTCTTCGGGTCCACGCTTCGAGATTAACCGCACCGGCCCCGCTCCTTCCCCGGAGGGGCGGGGCAGCGCAATCAGCGGCCCAGCTCCCACTCGCCCACGGTCTCGTACCGCGGCCGCGCGCCCGGGGCTCCGCCCCTCGGCAGATTGCTGCGGACGAGAGCCAGCCGGGCCACCTCCCACGGCTCGCCCTCGAAGCCCTCCAGCGCCGTGACGTACGGTCGCAGGTCGGCGTCGAAGCGGGCGCGTGCGATCGTCAGATGGGCCTGGTAGCGGCGGTGCTCGTCCATGGGCACGCCTGCGCGGCGCGCGGCCGCGTCGGAGCGTTCCGCGAGGAGCCGCAGCTCGTCGAGGCCGCCGGCGGCGCCGATCCACAGCGCCCGTTTGCCGAACCGTCCGCCCCCGTGCGCGCGCAGCGCGAAGGGTGCGCTCCGGTGCGCCGCCCGGGACAGCCGCTCGTGCAGCTCCGGCAGCAGCCTGTCCTCCACCTCCCCCATGAAGGCGAGCGTGTAGTGCCAGCCCTCCGGGGTGCTCCAGCGCAGGTCGTCCGCGCCCGGGAGGGATCTCAACCGGTCGACGGCGCGGCCGACTTCGTCCAGCGCCGCGGGGGGAGGCAGTACGGCGGTGAAGAGTCTCATAGGGCGAGTCTCCCACCGCCGCCGGGGCCTGCGGCACCGCGCGTCGGGCCGCCGCGTGCCGGGCTCGGCGCCCCGCTCCCGCCCGGCCCCTCGCCCGCAGGCCCCACGCCGCCGCGGCGCGCGCTGCCTGCGGCCACGGGCTTTCGGCCATGGGCTGCGGTCACGGGCTGCGGCCGCGAGCTGCGGTCACGGGCTGACCGGTCACAGGCTGCGGCGATGGGCTGCGTTCACGGGCTGACCGGTCACAGGCTGCGGCGATGGGCTGCGGTCACGGGCTGACCGGTCACAGGCTCGGTGACGGGCTTCATGCGCGCCGCGCTCGCCCCCTGGGAGTCAACCCTGCGGGGGCTCCGGGCCGCCGGCCCGCTGCGTCGGGCGGAACGGCGGCGCGGTCACACCGCCGGCGTCAGCTCTTCCGCCGGTTCCCGCGCGCGCTGCTCGTCGGCGGTGCGGGGGTCACGGGGTACGAAACGCACATGCGGGCGGAGACCGGGGCGCAGGTCCACCTTGAGCCGCAGACCGCCCACACGGGCCAGGATCAGGCCCACGCACGCAGCCGCGATCAGTGAGACCGCGCCGCCCGCCGCGAAGCCGACACGCGGGCCGAAGGTGTCGGTGATCCAGCCGACCAGCGGTGCGCCGATCGGCGTGCCGCCGATGAAGACCATCATGAACAGGCTCATCACCCGTCCCCGCATCTGCGGGTCCGTCGCCATCTGGAGGCTGGAGTTGGCCGTGACGTTCACGGTCAGGCCGAACATCCCGAGGGGGGCCATCAGCGCCGCGAAGACCCAGAAGGCGGGCGCAAACGCGGTCACGATCTCCAGCAGGCCGAAGATCAGCGCCGCGCCGACCAGGATGCGCAGCCGCGAGGCGCCGCGGCGGGCGGCGAGCAGCGCGCCCGTCAGCGAGCCGGCCGCCATCAGTGTGTTGAGCAGGCCGTAGGCGCCCGCTCCCGAGTGGTACACGTCGTCGACGAAGGCCGTCAGCCAGATGGGGAAGTTGAAGCCGAAGGTGCCGATGAAGCCGACGAGGACGATCGGCCAGATCAGCTCGGGCCGCCCGGCGACATAGGCGAGCCCTTCGCGCAGCTGACCCTTGCCGCGCGGCGCGCGCCGGGCCTTGTGGAGTTCGGCGGACCGCATCATCAGCAGGCCCGTGATGGGCGCGAGGAAGGACAGGCCGTTGAGGAGGAAGGCGTACCCGCTGCCGACGGCGGTGATCAGTACGCCGGCGACGGCGGGCCCGACGAGCCGGGCGGACTGGAAGTTGGCGGAGTTCAGGCTGACCGCGTTGGGCAGCTGCTCCGGGCCGACCATCTCGGAGACGAACGACTGGCGCGCGGGGTTGTCGACGACGGTGACGAGGCCGAGGAGGAAGGCGGTCAGATAGACGTGCCAGACCTGGACGTGGCCGCTGAGGGTGAGGCCGGCGAGGGCGAGGCCGGTCAGGGCCATCGCGGACTGGGTGGCCAGCAGCAGTGGCCGCTTGGGCAGCCGGTCGGCGAGGACTCCGCCGTACAGGCCGAAGAGCAGCATCGGAAGGAACTGCAGCGCGATGGTGATGCCGACGGCCGATGCGGAGCCGGTGAGGGTGAGCACCAGCCAGTCCTGGGCGATGCGCTGCATCCAGGTGCCGGTGTTGGAGATGACCTGCCCGGTGGCGAAGAGCCGGTAGTTGCGGATCTTCAGCGAGCTGAACATCGAGGTTCGGTCGGCGGTGGGTGTCGTCGTAGGGGCAGGTGCGGGTGCGGAGTCTGCTCCGGGTCCCGTACGCAAAAGGGTTCGCCTCCCAGGGTGTCGGCGGCTGCTTACATGTGCGCGAGCTTCTCCAGTACGGGTGCGGCCTCGCGGAGCTTGGCCCACTCGTCCTCGTCCAGGCCGTCGGCGAGGGCTGCCAGCCAGGCGTTCCGCTTGCGGCGGGACTCCTCAAGCATGGCCTCGGCCTGCTCGGTCTGGCTGACCACCTTCTGCCGGCGGTCGTCGGGATGCGGCTCCAGCCGGACCAGTCCCTTGGCCTCCAGCAGCGCCACGATCCGGGTCATGGACGGCGGCTGGACGTGCTCCTTGCGGGCCAGCTCTCCGGGGGTGGCGGAACCGCAGCGGGCGAGGGTGCCGAGCACCGACATCTCGGTCGGGCTCAGCGATTCGTCGACGCGCTGGTGCTTGAGGCGTCGGCCCAGCCGCATCACGGCCGAGCGGAGGGAGTTCACGGCGGCCGCGTCGTCGCCGTGGTTCAGGTCAGGCATAGTCCTTAGGGTAGCTCATTAGTCAGCCTAAGAATAGTCGTGTTCTTGCCGTCACGTGTCACTCGTCCGAGTGAGCCACATCCGGAAAGTGACGCCACCCGTGTGGCGCACTGGCCACCCTGGGCGACATGGGATGCATGGGATCGGCATCGGGATCGACATCGACGGTGCTCAGCCTGCGGATAGACGAAGAGCTGCTCGACCGGCTCCGGCAGCATGCCGCCAGACGCGGGGCGAGCGTCCAGGACTACGTCCTCCGGACGCTCGCCCGCGTCGATTTCGACGAGCGCTTCCACGCGGCCGTCGACGAGACGGAGAAGTTCTACGGAGACCGTCCGACCGCGACGACCACGACATGAGACCGGACGCCATGACGCGAGGCCGGGCCCTACGACATGAGACCGGACCCCACGACGCGAGACCGAGCCTCACGACATGAGACGGGCCCTACGACGTGAGACCGAGCCTCACGACATGAGACCGGACCCTACGACGTGAGACCGAGCGCCGGCATCACGTAGTAGAAGGCGAACACCGCCGACACGGCGTACATGGCGACGGGCACCTCACGCCCCCGGCCCGCCGCCAGCCGCAGCACGCTGAAGGCGATGAAGCCGATCCCGATCCCGTTGGTGATCGAGTACGTGAACGGCATCATCACCATGGCCAGGAACGCCGGCACGGCGATGGTGAAGTCGCCCCAGTCGATGTCCCGCACCGAACCGGCCAGGATCAGAAAGCCCACGGCCACCAGGGCGGGCGTCGCCGCCTGCGAGGGCACCATGGTGGCCAGCGGGGTCAGGAACAGCGCCAGCGAGAAGAGCCCCCCGGTGACCACGGACGCCAGGCCCGTGCGCGCGCCTTCGCCGACGCCCGCCGTGGACTCCACAAAGCAGGTGGTCGCGGACGAGGAGCTCGCGCCGCCCGAGGCGACCGCCAGACCGTCCACCAGCAGGACCTTGTTGATTCCGGGGACGTTGCCGTCCTCGTCCATCAGCTTCGCCTCGTCGCCGACGGCGAGGATGGTGCCCATCGCGTCGAAGAAGCACGACAGCAGCACGGTGAAGACGAACAGCAGGCCGGTGAGCAGCCCCACCTTCTCGAAGCCGCCGAACAGGCTCACCTGGCCGATCAGCCCGAAGTCCGGGGAGGCGACCGGACTGCCCGGCCACTCGGGCGTGGTCAGCCCCCAGGCCCCCTCCGGCAGATCCGCAGCCAGCTGGACGGCGGCCGCGACGGCCGTCATCGCCACGATGGAGATCAGAATCGCACCCGGCGCCTTGCGGATGATCAGTGCGAGCGTCAGCAGCACGCCGACGACGAAGACGAGGACCGGCCAGCCGCCCAGATGGCCGTCCGGGCCCAGCTGGAGCGGGACGACGGTGTCGGCTTCGTCCGGGATGCGGGAGACGAAGCCGGAGTCCACCAGGCCGATCAGCATGATGAACAGGCCGATGCCGATCGCAATGCCCTTGCGCAGACCGAGCGGCACGGCGTTCATCACCCGCTCGCGCAGTCCGGTGGCCACCAGCAGCATCACGGCGAAGCCCGCCAGCACCACCATGCCCATGGCGTCCGGCCAGGACATCCGGGGCGCGAGCTGGAGGGCGACGACGGTGTTCACCCCGAGGCCGGCCGCGAGCGCGACCGGGACATTGCCGATGACGCCCATGAGCAGCGTGGTGAAGGCGGCGGTGATCACCGTGGCGGTGACCAGCTGGCCGCCGTCGAGGTAGTTCTCGTGCAGGTCGTGCGCGCTGCCGAGAATGATCGGATTCAGCACGATGATGTACGCCATCGCGAAGAACGTGGCGAACCCGCCGCGCACCTCGCGGCCGAAGGTGGAGCCGCGCTCGGAGACCCGGAAATAGCGGTCGAGCGCAACGCCGAGGCGGCCGTGACCGGAGCCCGGCTGCCGCTGCGGCTGCGGGGACTGCCGACCGTCCGCAGGGGCAGTGGCCGTGGGGGTCATACGGGAACCTCGTCGATGCTCTGTTCGGCTGTTCATACGAATGCAAGGGGTTGGACGCAAACCGTTTCAGTATGAACACATAAACGAGAGAGCGGTATCTCCGCGCGTAGACCCATCGTGGGTACCCACTACGCTGAGCGCATGGCTGGATTTCTGAAGTGGACGCCCGAGCACGAGGCGCCAGAGCCGCTGGAAGGGCCCGTCGTCGCCACCATCACCGGCGGCACGATCCTGTGGTTCGTCCTCTTCCTCGTGCAGGTCCCCTTCTACGGCTGGTTCGACGACCGCGATCTGACCTGGTGGGTGTGGACGTGCCTGGCCGGCGCGGGCCTGGGCCTCATCGGCATCTGGTACGTGCGCAAGCGGGACGCCGCGATCAAGCGCGCGCAGGCCGGGCGCGTACCCCCCGGGGACGATGTGTCTCCTCCCGCAGTCTGAAGTTCACCCCGCTCGGGCGGTGAACCACGGCAACCGCCCTTACCGTCAGAACCATGACGCAGCGGGCGAGAGTCGACGGGGACGGGGACGAGGATGGCGGCGGCGACGGCCGGGACGGCCCCGAGCCGGCGCCGGGCCCCCTCATAGACGCGGGGGCGGAGCTCGACCCCGTACATCCGCGGACGCTGCCCGCAGCGAGCACCGAGACCGCCAGGAGCCCCGCGGGCGCCAGAAGCCCCGCGGGCGCTGAGCGGGGCGCTGAGCGCGACGGCGAGCGCGCGTGGCGTGCTGAGCGCACTGCGGCGCGCCCCGCCGGGCTGAGCACGGCGGAGGTCGCCGAACGCGTCGCCCGCGGCGAGGTCAACGACGTCCCCGTACGCAGTTCCCGCTCCACCGCGGACATCGTCCGCGGCAACGTCTTCACCCGCTTCAACGCCATCATCGGCGTCCTGTGGGCGATCATGCTCTTCGTCGCGCCGATCCAGGACAGCCTCTTCGGCTTCGTCATCGTCGCCAACACCGGCATCGGCATCATCCAGGAGCTGCGCGCCAAGAAGACCCTCGACGGGCTCGCCGTCATCGGGGAGGCCAAGCCGACGGTGCGGCGGGACGGCGTCGCAGCCGAGATCCACACCTCAGAGATCGTCCTCGGGGATCTGATCGAACTCGGCCCCGGCGACAAGGTCGTCGTCGACGGGGAGGTCGCCGAGGCCGACAGTCTGGAAGTCGACGAGTCGCTGCTCACCGGCGAGGCCGACCCCGTCGTCAAACACCCCGGCGACCAGGTGATGTCGGGCAGCTTCGTCGTCGCGGGCGGCGGCGCGTTCACCGCGACCAAGGTGGGGCGCGAGGCGTATGCGGCGCAGCTCGCCGAGGAGGCGTCCCGCTTCACGCTCGTCCACTCCGAGCTGCGGTCCGGGATCTCCACGATCCTCAAGTACGTCACCTGGATGATGGTCCCGACCGCTCTCGGCCTCATCATCAGCCAGCTCGTCGTCAAGGAGCACGCCTTCGACGACTCGGTGGCGCGGACGGTCGGCGGGATCGTGCCGATGATCCCCGAGGGTCTGGTGCTGCTGACCTCCGTCGCCTTCGCCATCGGCGTCATCAGGCTGGGCCGCCAGCAGTGCCTGGTTCAGGAACTGCCCGCGATCGAGGGCCTCGCGCGCGTGGACGTCGTCTGCCTCGACAAGACCGGCACCCTCACCGAGGGCGGCATGGACGTCACCGAGCTGCGCACCCTGGGCGGCACGGAGGAGGAGTACGTACGCAAGGTGCTGGGCGCGCTCGGCGAGGCCGATCCGCGGCCCAACGCCTCACTGCAGGCGATCATCGACGCGTATCCGGACAGCGAGGAGTGGCGGTGCACCCAGGCCCTGCCCTTCTCGTCCGCGCGCAAGTACAGCGGCGCAAGCTTCAGCGAGGGCAACGGCGAGAGCTCCAGCTGGCTGCTGGGCGCACCCGATGTGCTGCTCGCGCCGGACGATCCGGCCCTGGACGAGATCGAGCACCTCAACGAGCAGGGCCTGCGGGTGCTGCTGCTGGCCCGCGCGGCGGACGGGCCCGGGGGGCTCGAAGGGGCCGATGCGGCCAGGGACGCCAAGCCCGCGGCGCTGGTGGTGCTGGAGCAGCGGCTGCGGCCGGACGCGTCGGACACCCTGCGGTACTTCGCCGAGCAGAACGTCTCGGCGAAGGTCATCTCCGGCGACAACGCGGTGTCCGTGGGCGCGGTCGCGGGCAAACTCGGGATGCGCGGCGCGGAGCACACCGTCGACGCCCGGCGGCTGCCGGAAGAGCGGGACGAGATGGCGGCGGAGCTGGAGGAGAACGCCGTCTTCGGGCGCGTCACCCCGCGGCAGAAACGCGACATGGTCGGCGCGCTCCAGTCGCGCGGGCACACGGTCGCCATGACGGGCGACGGCGTCAATGACGTCCTGGCGCTCAAGGACGCCGACATCGGGGTGTCGATGGGGTCGGGTTCGGAGGCGACCCGCGCCGTCGCGCAGATCGTGCTGCTGAACAACAGCTTCGCGACGCTGCCCTCGGTGGTGGCGGAGGGACGGCGGGTGATCGGCAACATCACCCGGGTCGCGACCCTGTTCCTCACCAAGACCGTGTACTCGGTGCTGCTGGCGATCCTGGTGGTCCTCACTCAGGTCGAGTACCCCTTCCTGCCGCGGCATCTGACGCTGCTGTCCACGCTGACGATCGGCGTGCCCGCCTTCTTCCTGGCGCTCGCCCCCAACAAGGAACGTGCCAAACCGCACTTCGTACGGAGGGTGATGCGGTACGCCGTCCCGGCCGGGCTGATCGCGGCGGCGGCGACCTTCGCGACGTATCTGCTGGCCCGGGTCCACTACAGCGGCCCGGACGCACTCGCCGCGGAGACCAGCGCGGCGACCCTGACCCTGTTCCTGGTCTCCCTCTGGGTCCTGGCCATCATCGCCCGCCCGTACACCTGGTGGCGCGTGGGTCTGGTGGCGGCGATGGGACTCGGTTTCCTGCTGGTGCTGGTGATCCCCTGGCTTCAGGACTTCTTCGCGCTGAAGCTCGTCGGCACGACGATGCCCTGGACTGCGGTGGCGATCGCGGCGGCGGCCGCGGGGGCGCTGGAGCTGGCCTGGCGGCAGGTGACCCGGAGGTTCCAGACGTAGGGCGGGCCGGGCAGGCCCGCCCCTCAGACACGTTCACCGGCACCACGAGGAGACGGAGGCGTGTCGTCCGCCGGTGCGACGGCCTGAGCCCGCAAGGGCCGCCCCAGGGTCGGGGGCTGTGCCGCGGGGCCGCTCCGGGGCGGCCCCGCGGGGCGGGTCACCGGTAGGTCGCCGCGACGGCGGTGAGGTCGTCGTCGGCGTGGCCGGTGGCGTCGGCCCGTTCGTAGCAGGCCAGCGCCGTGCGGGTCATCGGCGTCCGGTCCGCGAGCTCATCGGCGAGCGCGGTCAGATACCGCAGGTCTTTCGCCGCGAGCCGGACCGGGAAGTTCGGTGTGAAGTCACCGGCGGTCATGACGCCGATCGCGCGTGCGGCGGCCGGGCTGGTCACCGGCAGATCGGTGAGGACGCGGACCGCTTCCGCCGGGTCGAGGCCCGCGCGGCTGGCGACACCCAGCAGTTCGGCCATGACAGCGACCTGGGTGGCCAGGGCCGCGTTCACGATGAGCTTCAGCGTGGCGGCGGCGCCGTAGTCGCCGACGTGCTGGATACGCGCCGCGCTTTCCTCCAGTACACCGCGGGCGTCCACCAGGACCTCGGGCGGGCCGCCGGCCAGATGTACCAGTGCGCGTGCCTCGACCTGGGGGCGAGACCCGATCATCGGCGCCTCCAGAAACCGCAGCCCGGCACCGGTGGCCGTTGCGGCCAGCTTCCGGACCCAGCCCGGGGACAGCGTGCCGGCGTCAATGGCCAGGACTCCCCGCGGGGCGCCGGCCAGCACCCCGGTGCGCGGGTCGAGCCATACGGTCTCGGAGGCGTCGTCGTCGGTGACGGTGACGAGCACGACATCGGCTCGGGCGGCGGCGTCCGCCGGGGAGGCCGCCGCGGTCGCGCCCGCGGCGGCCAGCCGCCGCACCGGTTCGGGGGACCTGTTCGCCACCACCACCGGATAGCCGCCGGCACGCAGATTGCGCGCCAGGCGGGCGCCCATCGCGCCCAGCCCGATCACCGCGACGCGGGGCAGTGCCGTCGTCATCGGCCCTCCCCGGAGAACGCCCGCTCGAAGCCCTTGGGGTCGGTCCACCACAGCTTCGACATCTCCTCGGAGACGGGGTCGGGGAAGATGTCGGTGTGCCCGGCGGCGACACCGTCCACGACGGCCTCCGCGACCTTGCGCGGCTCGGCCTTCGGCACATCGTCGAACCCGGCGAGCATGTCGGTGTCGATGCCCCCGGGGTACACGCCGTGCACCGCGATGCCGCGTGGGCGCAGCCCCGGGCGGATGGACTGGGTGAAGGAGTGCAGTGCGGCCTTGGAGGCGGCGTAACCGGCCATGGGCGGTGTGCCGGCCAGGGCGAGCAGCGACAGCACATTGACGACGGCCCCGCCTCCGGCGCTCTCGATGACCGGGGCGAAGGCACGGATCAGATCGACGGCGCCGGTGTAGTTGGCGGCCATCTCCGCCGCCGGCTCGTCGCGGCCGGCGGCGAACGGGTCGGCGAAGTGCGCCGTGCCCGCGTTGTTGACCAGCAGCGTCACATCGGACGCCTGCGCGACGGCGGCGCTGATGTCGTCGAGGGAGGTGAGATCGAGCCTGAGCGGGACCACCCTGTCCCGCGCGGCCGCGGCCGCGGCCGGGGACTCGGGGTCGCGAGCGGCCGCGTACACGCGCCGTGCGCCCCGCTCCAGCAGGACCTCGACCAGGGCGCGGCCCAGGCCGCGGTTCGAACCGGTCACCAGAGCGACCGAGTTGTTGATGTCCATGCCCGGAACGCTAGAAAGCCCCGCCGTTATCCGTCCAATATGAATCCAGACTCCTGTGATTTGTCATACTGATCACTGCTGGTGAGGTCGAGGATCATCGTCCGCAGCAGCTCCGCACCCGGGTGGTCGCTGCCCGCCAGCCGGGCCGGTCCGGTCACCAAACGGGGTGCGGCCCCTGCCAGCGGCCGGAACACGACCCCGGAGCGGGTCAGACCGCGCGCGACCGACCGCGCGGCGAACGCCACGCCCATCCCCGCGGCCACCAAGGCCAGGATGGTCTGAAGCCCGGTGGCCTCATGCGCGACACGGGGCGCGAATCCGGCCGCCACGCAGGCGTCGGTGTACCGGTCGTAGGTCTGCGGCTCCAGCTCGCGCGGAAACAGCACGAACCCGTCTTCCGCCAGGTCGGCCAGCGCGATCGCGTCCTCGCCCGCCAGCCGGTGCCCGCGCGGCAGCGCGACGCCGACCGGGTCCTCGAACACCGGCGTGGTCTCCAGACCGCTGCCCGGATCCACCGGCAGATGCACCAGGCCCAAGTCCAGCTGCCCCAGCTGCAACAGCCTCACCTGATCGGCGCTCTTGTGCTCCGCGACGCGCACCTGCAACTCCGGGTAGCGCACCCGTGCCGCACGCAGGACCGCGGGCAGCAGGCTGTACAACGCCGTGCCCACGAACCCGACGCGCACCGTCGCCAGCTCGCCCCGCGCCACCCGGCCGCCGTCGTCGACCACCCGGTGGGCCTCCCCCAGCAACCGCCGGGCGCCGGCGAGCAGCACCTCCCCGGCGGGGGTCAGCCGCACGCCACGGCGGTTCCGCGCCAGCACCTCATACCCCAGAGCGTCTTCCAGTGCCTTGACCCGGTAGCTCAGACCCGGCTGGCTCAGATGCAGCCGAGCCGCCGCACGACCAAAGTGCAGTTCCTCGGCCACCACCGCGAACAGCCTCAGATCCCCGAGGTCGACCACGGGCTCCCCGCCGTCAATACCCTGCACCCTGCACCTCCGCCAACCCTCCCGTCCCACAGCACAGCACTCCCCCACAACGTAGCGGGCCGGCCGATCGCGGACCGCGCCCTCACGACCGCCTGCGGTCCGACGGCCACGCGGCCGGCAGGCCCCGGCCCCGGGGACCCCCCGCCTTACGGGTACGTACCAGCCCAAGCGGAGCGTCACGCGTCGAACCAGCGGTCGCGGGCCAGTTCCCGCTCCCTGTCCGGGTCTTCCAGCAGCGCCGCCACCTCGAAGCGCCTCGGCCACTGGCCCGCCGCCCAGGCGAGGCCGGCCGCGACGCCTTCCAGGGTGGCGGCGTGGAGCGTTCCGTCCGGGGTCTGCCGCCAGTCCAGTTCGACGCCGCCTGCGAGGAGTTCCTCGTGCTCGACGTACGAGGACGGGGCGGCCGGACCGAGCAGGGTGCGCACCGGCGCCGGGACGTCGCGCTCCTCGCCGTCCGTCGTGACCTCCGCCGCGACGGTCTCGCCGAGCCGCCGCACCTGCAGCAGCTCCGCCAGCTCGGCCGCCTGCCCCGGAGCGACCGGCAGCAGGGGCAGCCCGCCCGTCAGCGGCAGCAGATCCGGCGCGTCGGCCACGACCGCGTCCGCCGCATCGACCACGCGGACCTCGCCGTCCACGACGGCCCGCAGCTCGTCCGGCAGGGTCACCTGCTCCGGGTCCAGCTCGGCCATCGCCGTGTACAGGCCGTGCAGCTGTGCGGCCCGCACCGGCCGGTCGGGGTCCGCCAGCCGCCCCAGCAGCTCGGCCGCGCCGCCCGGTTCGTCCAGCAGGGCGCCGACCGTGGTCCGCACACCGAGGGCCCGCAGCACCTGGGCGTCGTCAAAGCCGGTTGCGTCGACCGTGTCGTACAGGCCCTCCAGCAGCGGGTCCCCGCCCGCCGCCCGCAGACCGGCGGGCCTGCGGCCGTCGAGGACCGGGTGGTCGCGCAGCCACCAGGCGGTGTACGGGCGTACGGTCTCGGTCGTCCCGTCCGGCAGCAGAATCCGCACCTGCTGGGTGAGGGCGTCCCGCAGCGGCGGCTGCGCCAGCAGCGCCAGGGCCTGCGGCCAGGCGTCGTCGTCCACCAGGTCCAGGTCGCGCACGGCGACGATCTCGGTGGCGACCGGCGGGAGGGGGGTGTCCGGCAGCCGGTCGAGGACGTCCTCGCACCATACGTCGACGGCGTCGAGCAGCCCGGCGTCGTCCGGCTCGGGGAAGTCGCCGTCGCGGGGCTCCAGTTCGTCGGGGTCGAGGACGACGTCCTCGGCGCGTACGAGGGCGAAGTTCGCCAGCACCCCGCAGGCGGCGAGCGGCTGCTCGCCCCACCGTTCGGCCAGCTCCGCGTCGCACAGCGCCAGTTCGTCCGCGCGCATCACGGAGGCGAAGGGGCTGCCCGGCAGCACCAGTTCGGCGGCGGGCGCCGGCTCCCCGTCCTCGTCGGGAAGGGCGAGCGCGCCGAGCCACGGCTCGTCGCCGGGGTCCAGATCGGCGTCCCGTACGAGCGCGAGGACGGTCTCGGCGAGTTCGTCGGCGTCGAGGGAGTCCTCCTCCCACATCTCCCCGGCGTCCAGCGAACCGGCCACCGCCGCCCGCACCTGGGGTGTCGTCAGCACGGCGCGCGGCGTCGCGGGCAGCGCGCCCAGCTTCTCCAGCAGCGGATGCGCGGCGTCCGGATGGGCGATCTTCAGACCGAGGCGGGCGAGCTGCGGCGGGGTGTCGGGCAGCGGCAGCAGGGTCTGCCGGGGCCCGATCGTCGTGCGGCCTCCCCCAGAGCCTCCGGCCGGGGAGGTGCCCCCAGCCAATGGGACCGGGAGGCCGGAGAGCCGGTCCGGGTCCACCCCGGCCAGGCTGTCGTACAGCCGACGCCACCACTCGGGCGCACGCTCGAGCCCGGCGAGCCGGTCGATCGCCTCGGTCAGCGGGACGCGGGCGACGCCGAGCGTCCGCAGCTCCACACGCCGCTCCAGACCGGCGGGCAGCAGCGACGGCATGACCTCCGCCAGCACGCGTACGGTGTCGACGCCCGCGCCCTCCAGCACCTCCGCCTCGATGGCGCGCAGCCCCTTGGTTTCTCCTTCGGCCGTGTCGTCGCGCGGGGCGGCCGGCTCCAGGAACGCGACGCGCGGCAGCCGGGTGAGGATCTCGGCGCGCAGCGCCCCGTCCAGCTCCCCCTTGCCGAGCGGGCCCGGCACCAGGTCGACGGTCCCGACGGACACCGGCTCCCAGTCGGCGAGCAGCTCGGCGTAGGCGTCGGCAGCACGGCCGACGAGGAAGTCGGCAAGGGGGCCGCGCGCCGGGTGGCGGCGGGTGGTGTCCAGGGGAAGCGAGGCGATGAGCAGCGCGGGGACGCCGAGGGGTTCGTCGGTGGGGGTGGGGGCGTGGACGACGGGTGCGGTGCGGGGGCGGGCGGGCGCGCCGTCGTCGTCCACGGGCACGGCCCAGGTGACGGACCAGTGCGGGCGCAGCCGCTCCTCGACGGGGCGGTCGGCGAGCAGTGCCGCGTCGACGGGGCCGCCGTGGCTGACGACGCGCCAGCGGCGGTCGCCGTGGGCGCTGTCCTCGACGTGGACGTACGGGCCCTGCGCGGTGCGGCGCAGGATGCGGGCGCCGCCCGGGGTCTCGACGACGATCTCGTCGAGACCGGGGAGGGTGAGCAGCAGGGCGTCGTCGATGCCGGCGAGGAGGCGTTCGACGAGATCGACGGCCGCGCCGTCGCGCAGGGGGAGGACGACGACGGTGTCGTACCCCTCAGGCGCGGTGCCCTCGGCGGGCAGCGGCAGCCGCAGCAGCGGGACGTGGCCCTCGCGGCGGCGCAGCTCGTCGCCGAGGCCGGGGCTGGCCTTGGCGGCCTGCGCGGTCAGCTCGCGGGCCTCGGCGAGCGACCAGCGGACGCCCCCGTGACGGCCGACGACCGCGGGTTCGTCGCTGACGGCGAGGACGGCGGCGAAGCCGACGCCGAACCGGCCGACGGCCGACTCATGCCCCTCCCGCTTCGCGGAGGCCCGCAGGGTGCTGAGGGATTCGACGCCCGCGGCGTCGAGCGGCGCGCCGGTGTTGGCAGCGGCCAGCACGGCGGGTTCGCCGGGGGCGCGGCTGGGGTGCAGGGTGAGCCGCAGCCGGCCGCGGGCACCGGCTCGGGCTGCGGCGTCGGCGGCGTTCTGGGCGAGCTCCACGACGAGGCGGTCGCGGTAGCCGCCGAGCGCGAGGTCCTCCTCGGCGTTCGCGTCCTCGCGGAAGCGCGCCGGGCTGGCCCCCCAGGCGTCGAGCACGCCGCGGCGGAGTCGGGCCGTGCCGAACGGGTCGTGGCCCTCGGTGGTCCTGACGACGCTCACGGTGCGCTCCACTCTCTGCTCTGTGTCCACGGTGCCTGCCTTGTCGCCCGAAGGTACCGCGCGGAACGCCTTTCCCGATGCCGGGGGCACCGGGGCCCGCCGGTGCGGGTCGCCCGGGGCGCGGGCGGGCCCCTTTCCCCCCTGCCCCTACTCGCCGCGGCACGCACCCTGCTGTCCGGCGCTTCGGCGCACCAGGTCCCGGGACAACTCCCCCGCGCGGCACACCCATCCAGTCCCGGGACGCGGCCGGCCGGTCGGCGACGGGGCGGACCGGGCCGCCACAGGCAGATGCCGGCCGGGGCCCGCGCCCAGGGGGTGTGCTCCGGCCACTGCCAAGGGGGGTCGATCGGGGGACGGATGGTGACCAGGCCACCATGACCCAGCGCCGGGAGGGCCGTCGAGCGGTGTAAAAGCACCGTCCGTGGGGGTGTTCGGGGCGGTTTGCGGGGCCGCCCCGACGCCGCCGGGTGGCAGGCGTGCATCACGGGGCCCAGGTGTGTGATCGGCGCACCTGGGCTGCGGGACGCCCCGGACCGCACCGTGATGGGACCGCTTCGTGGCGGTCAGCGAGGGACGGGGTAGCCATGGAAACCAAGGTTGTGAGGGTCGACAGCCGACGCGCACACGGGGTGCCGGAGGCGATCGTGGGGGAAGTCTGCTCGGAGCTGTTCGCCGGGCTGGCGCGCAAGGACCAGCGCTGCAAGGGCGAGCAGTATCTGCGCGGACTGCTGACGGCCCAGGGGCGCAAGTCGATCCGGAACATCGCCGCGTCCGTCGGAGACGGCGCGGCGGAGCAGAGCCTGCACCACTTCATCTCGGCGTCCACCTGGGACTGGACTCCGGTGCGCGCGGCGCTCGCCCGCTATCTGGAGCGGGTGATGCGCCCGCGCTGCTGGGTGGTGCAGAACGTTGTGATCCCCAAGGCGGGGCAGCACTCGGTCGGGGTGACCCGGCGGTTCGTGCCGAGCCTCGGGCATATCGTCAACAGCCAGGAGGCGTACGGCGTCTGGGCCGCCAACGAGGAGATGAGCAGCCCGGTGAGCTGGCGGCTGAAGCTCTCCGCGGAGTGGCTGCGGCAGTGCAGGAGCGGTGTGCCGGGGCATCCGGCGGAGCAGCCGGCCACGACGTCGCTGGCCTGTGTGACCGACGCGGTGCGTCAGGCGCAGTCGTGGATCGGCGGTCCGCCGCGCCCGGTGGTCCTCGACCTCCCGGAGAGCGACCCGTCTCAGACGGCCCGCGGTCTGCGCGCCGCCGGGCTGCCGTTCCTGATGGCCGTGCACGGCACCACGCGCGTGACGGCCGCGGATCCGGCGCTGGCGGGCACCGGCATCGGGGAGGTCTCCGTGCAGCAGCTGCTGCGGGTGGCCGGTCCGCTGCGCCGCCCGGTCACCTGGACGGACCCGGAGACCCGACGGCTGCGCACGAGCCTGGTGACCGCCCTGCGGGTGGAACTGCCCGCCGCGGGCCCGGTGTTGCTGCTGGGCGAGTGGGGCGACCCCCGCGGCTGGCCGCGCAAGTGCTGGATCACCGACCTGTCGGGGGCCGCCTGGGGCGATCTGCTGCGTCTCGCGCAGCTGACCCGCCGGGTGGAGACCGACTTCAACCGTACGTCGGTCAACGTCGGCGTCGTGGACTTCGAGGGGCGGTCCTTCGACGGCTGGCACCGGCACACCACCCTGGCGTCCGCCGCTCAGGCGGTGCAGACCCTGGCGACGGCGGACGGCCGGGTGCGCGCCGTGGTCCGACCGGTGGCGCAGCCGCTGGCCCAGCCGGCCTGACGGGCGACGCCCCGGGCTGCACCGTCAGCCGTGCCGTCAACCGGTCCGCAGTGGCCGTCCGGTGCACACCCGCGGGCCCCGGCGGGCCCCGGCGCGCATCAGCCCCGCGCGCGGTCCGTCTGGCCGCTGCGCCGTCGCACCAGGGCCCGCCTGGTGCGCTGGAGCTGGAGGGCGAGCTGCACCTCCAGCGCCCGGGCGGGCTCCTGCCAGGCGGCGCCGAGGAGTTCGGTGATCCGCTCCAGCCTCCGGGAGACGGTATTGGGGTGCACATGCAGGGTCTCCGCGGCGCGGGTGGGGCTGCTGGCCGAGGCGAAGTACGCCTCGAGGGTGCGCGCCAGCTCGGTGGCCTGCTGGGCGTCGTAGTCCAGCACCGGCCCGATGGTGCGGTTGATGAAGCCGACGGTGTTGGGACTGTCGGAGAGCAGCAGTCCGAGGAAGCCCAGCTCCCGGGGCGAGACGGCGACCCCGACGCCGCCGAGGGCGGTCACCGCCTCCAGGCAGCGCCGTGCCTCCTGGTGGACGCCGAGGATGTCGGCGGGGTTCGTGGTCGGCCCCGCAGCGCCGACGGTCACCGGGCTGCCGAGGACGGTGGAGAGCTCCGAGGACAGTGCCTCTCCCACGGCGACCGGGTCCGTCCCGGGGAGCAGCATGACGATGCAGTCGCCGTCGACGCTCTTGAGGCCGGACAGCCGGTGCGCGTAGGAGGAGGCCCAGACGACGGCCCGGCCCCGTATGCCTCCCTCCGGGCGGGCGACCGCGACGGTGTGCGGTTCGTCGAGGTCGACGGAGAGCCGGCGGGCCCGCTCGGCGAGCTGCGCCGGGGGCAGCCGGGAACCGCTCAGCAGATCGTTGAAGAGCAGGTCGCGCACCTGCCCCTCGGCGGCCGCAGCGCTGCGCCGCATGAGCAGTAACACGGCGGTGATCTGGGCGACCGACCGAAGCAGGTCGATCTGGTGTTCGCTGAACGGTTCCTGCGGGTTCTGCGGCGCGAGGACGAGCGTGCCGAGCATCTCGTCCCGGGAGGCGGCGGGGCAGAGCCAGAGGCCGCCCGGGGACCGGATGGGCCTGCGCTCGGTGTGCGTGTCGAGGGAGAGCGTGTCAAGCTCGGACTCGTCCAGCTCGGGGAGTTCGCCGGCAGAGGCCAGCCTGCGGCCTGCCGGGTCGCGGACCAGCAGCGAGCCGTGCAGCAGCTTCGCCGACTCCGCCGCGAGGCCGGCCAGGTCGCCGCCTTCGAGCAGCAGGCCGAGCAGGTCCGAGTGCGCGTCGCCGAACTCCCGGGCGGCGGCGAAGGAGTCCTTGGCGCGGGAGGTGTCCAGCTCCAGTTCCGCGACCTCGTCCCGGGTCCGCTCCAGCAGCCGGGTCTTCTCGATGGCGACGGCGGCGAGGTCGCCGAGCGAGCTCATCAGCGAGACCTCGTCGGGCGCGAAGTGCCGGACCCGGCGGTCGGCCACGTACAGGACGCCGAAGGTGGACTCCTCCGACTGCAGCGGGACGGCCATGATGGCCTGCAGCCCTTCGGCGCGCACCACGTCGTCGATGGTCTCGGAGTGCGCGAAGGTGTCGTCGCGGAGATAGTCGGCGGACCAGAAGGGCCCGGAGCGCTGGGTCGCCTGGCTGCCGACGCCGCCCTGCATGGGCACCTCGAACCCCACGGTGATCGCCGAGGCGTGGCCGTCCGCCGCCCGTACGCGCGAGCAGTCGGCGTCGAAGTCGTGGAAGGTCACCCAGGACATGTCGAGCCCCAGCAGCAGCCGGGCGCGCCGGGTGATGACCTTGAGCAGGGCGTCCAGGTGATACGGCAGCGTCAGATCCCTGGCGGTGTCGACGAGGGCGGAGAGACCGGCCTCGCGCTGCTGGCGGCGGGCGAAGAGCGCCCGGATGCCCAGGGAGAGGTCTTTGGCCCGGTTCAGCCGGTCGAGGGTCCCGGCGCGCGCGCCCCCCTGACGCGCCTGCCTGACCACTGCCTCGAACTCGCTCTCGGGCGCCTCCTGGGCGAGCAGCTCGAGCATTGTAAAAGCATCAACATCCGACGACCGGTCTTCCGGCGTCATTCCCGCCCCCCGAGTTCTCAAGACGCATGGACTGGCTGAAAGTAATGCGGATGGTAAGGGTTGGTCAACAATCCGTTGGCTCCGGACAGTCCAGGTCAACACGGCACACGGTGACTGGATCACCACCCCCTCCGATCAACGGTGTCGCCGGACCACCTTCTGGAAGCTCTCGTTCCGCCTGAATGCTGATTGCACGTGCCCGGCTCGCGGGCACCTCGAGAACGACTAGAGGGGGAGGGGTCCCATGTCTCGGATCCAGAGCTTCGAGCGTTCCATCGCTCGCAGCCGCGCATCACTGACCAGGGAAGACCGGCCGGAGACCTTCACGTTGTGCGGTCGCGAGTGGGATCTGCTCGACGAGGTGTTCGCACCGGTCTACTCACCGTCGACCGGCATCGCACTGGAGTTCCTCGGTCTCAACCACGAACCGCCGCTGCCGCACTCCGGTTCCTTCCTGGAGGTCGGCTGCGGCACCGGAGTGATCGCGGTGATGGCGGCACTGGCCGGATACGAGCGGGTAGTTGCGTCCGATATCAGTCCCCGCGCTGTCGAGAACGCGGCCGTCAACGCCGAACGGCACGGCGTCACTGGCCGATTCAGGGCCGTGCACAGCGACCTGTTCTCCGGGCTTGACGACGGCCAGCGCTTCGACACCGTCTTCTGGAGCTCCAACTACGTGCTGGGCCCGGAACAGTACGAGTACAAGTCCGTGCACGAGCAGGCGTACGTCGACGCCGGCTACCGCACCCACCGCCGGTATCTGGAGCAGGTCCTCAATCGGCTTGCTCCGGGCGGCTCGGCACTGCTGCACTTCAGCAACCGAGGCGACGAGGCGACCCTGCACCGAATAGCCGAGGAGTGCGGCCGTGAGCTGCGCACAGTGCGCGCCGACACCGTCCGCGAGGGCGAGTACGGCGACGACTCGGTCACCCACATGCTCCTTCAGATCGTCCCGGCAGCCACCGTCTGAGCCCAGGAGAGGTCACCGTGCGCACGCTGCTCGTCGACAACTACGACTCGTTCACATACAACCTCTTCCACCAGCTCGCCGAGGTGAACGGCAGGGAGCCGGAGGTCATCCGCAACGACGATCCGCGCTGGCGGGCCGGGCTGCTGGCCTCGTTCGACAACATCGTGGTCTCCCCCGGTCCCGGGCATCCGGGACGGGCGGCGGACTTCGGCATCTGCCGCGAGATCATCGAGGAGTCCCGGCTGCCGCTGCTCGGCATCTGCCTGGGGCACCAGGGCATCGGGCTGCTCAACGGCGCGGCTGTGGGCCGCGCGCCGGAACCCTTCCACGGGCGGGTGTCCTCCGTGCTGCACGGCGGTGACGGGCTCTTCGCCGGGGTGCCCTCTCCCATGGAGGCGGTGCGCTACCACTCCCTCCGGGTGACCGAGCTGCCGCCGGCGCTGGAGGCGGTCGCCTGGACGACGGACGGGGTGCTGATGGCGCTGCGGCACCGCGAACGGCCCCAGTGGGGTGTGCAGTTCCACCCGGAGTCGATCTGCTCGCAGTACGGGGTCAGGCTGCTGGGCAACTTCGCGGAGCTGAGCCGGGCGCGGCGGGAGCACCGGGCGCCGCGGCCGCTTGCCGTCGCGGGGCCGGTCGGCAGCGCACGACCCGTCGGCGTCACAGGACCGGTCGGCGTCACAGGACCGGTCGGCGACACACGAAGACCCGTCAGCGCGACGCCTGCGGACGCAGGGCCCAGGGGTGCGATGCCCGTCGACGCGACGCCTGCGGACGCAGGGCCCAGGGGTGTGATGCCCGTCGACGCGACGCCTGCGGACTCGAGCCGGGCGGCGGGCGTCGCCTGGGGTCCGGCCGCCCGGGCCGCCGCCCCCGCACGGCACACGCCCGCCCCCGCCCGTACGCCCGTGCCCGCCCCTACGCCTGCGCCCGTGCCGGTGACGTCCATGCCGGTGACGTCAGCGGCGGGGCCACCCGCACCGGAGACGTCCGCGCCGGAAGTGTCCGCAGCGCGGCAGCTGCGGGTGCTCGCCGAGACGCTGCCGACCCGCTGGGACGGCGAGATCGTCTATGACCGGCTCTTCCGCGGTCGCGACCACGCCTTCTGGCTCGACAGCAGCCGTCCGGACGCCGGGCGCGGCCGCTTCTCCGTGATGGGCGACGCCTCCGGGCCGCTGGCCCGGGTGGCCCGCGCCGATGTGTGGAGCGGCACGGTGACGGTGAGGGCCGCGGCCGGCACCGAGATCGTCGCGGGGCCGTTCCTCGACTGGATCGACCGGGATCTGCGGTCCTGCCGCACGGACGTGCCGGAGCTGCCCTGCGAGTTCGCGCTCGGCTGGGTCGGATATCTGGGCTACGAGCTGAAGGCGGAGTGCGGGGGCGAGGCGGTGCACCGCTCCCAGGACCCCGACGCGACGATGGTCTTCGCGGACCGGGCGGTGGTGTTCGACCATGCGACGGGCATGACCTGTCTGCTGGCTCTGGCGGAGGAGGGTTCGGCGTCGGGCGGCGTCGCGGCCGCGCGGGTCTGGCTCACCGCGACGGCGGACGCGCTCGCCGCGTGCGGCGTCCCTCGGGACGGGGGCGAAGCCCCCACACCCGCGGCACTCAGCGCGGGCGGCGTCCAACGGCCGGACCCGTACACGGGCGTGGGCGCTCCCACGGCGCAGCTGTCGGCGGCCGGCGTGCCGATCGGCCGCACGGGCGGCAGCAGCGGTACGCGGGAAGCCCGGCCGAACGCAGCCGCCGCCGGGGCGGAGGCCGCGGAGGCGCTCCGCGCGGCAGGCGCCGCCGCGTCGGCCTCCGGCGGGTACGAGGCCGACCGGGACGCCGGACCGCTCGGCGACACCGGGAGGGCGCTCGACGCCTACCCGGGCGGCCCCACCGCGCCGGACGGCGTCGAGATGGTGCTGCGGCACGATCACGAGGCGTATCTGGAGCTGATCGCCGAGTGCCAGCGGCAGATCGCGGCGGGCGAGACGTACGAGGTGTGTCTGACGAACATGGCAGAGGTCCACGGACGTTACGACCCGTGGACCGCCTACCGGACGCTGCGGCGGACCAGCCCCGTGCCCTTCGGCGCGCTGTTGCAGTTCGACGGGCTGGCCGTGCTGAGCACCTCGCCCGAGCGGTTCGTCGGCGTCTCGCGCGACGGGCTGGCCGTATCCGAGCCGATCAAGGGGACCAGACCGCGCGGGCGCACCCCGGAAGCGGATGCGGCGCTCGCCGCGGATCTGCGGGAGGCGGAGAAGGACCGCAGCGAGAACCTGATGATCGTGGATCTGGTCCGCAACGACCTCGGGCGGTGCGCCGTGCCCGGCTCGGTCGAGGCGGACGAGATCTTCCGGGTCGAGAGCTATGCCACCACGCACCAGCTGGTGAGCACCGTACGGGCCCGGCTGCGGCCCGGCCTGAGCGCCGTGGACTGCGTGCGCGCGTCCTTCCCCGGCGGTTCCATGACCGGTGCGCCCAAGAAGCGCACCATGGAGCTGATCGACCGGCTCGAAGGCGGGCCGCGCGGGGTGTACTCGGGGGCGATCGGCTACTTCTCGCTCACCGGGGCCGCGGACCTCAGCATCGTCATCCGCACCGCTCTGATCACCGAGGACCGGGTCCGCTACGGCGTGGGCGGGGCGGTAATCGCCCTGTCCGACCCGGAGGCGGAGTTCGAGGAGACCGCGGTCAAGGCCGCCCCGCTGCTCGCGATCACCGGCGCCGTGTTCCCGCGACGCGACGCCGTGTCCCCGCACGGCGCGGCGAGCGGGCCGGAGCGGCGGGCGGAGCGGCGGGCGGAACCGCAGCGGATCGCGCTGTGACACAGCCGTCAGCGGTGTTCCCAGGAGTGCTGGAGGCGCGCGAGCTCCGCCGTCTCCAGCACGCCCGCCAACTCCCCGATGCGCACACCGTGCCGCTCCAAGGCCGCCAGGGCCCGCCGCCCCTCGCCGTGGGTGTTGAGCAGAGTGTCGCCGAGGAGTTCGAGTTCGTCCGACGCGGTTTCGAGGATGTCCAGGGGCATGGCGATCGCCGTGTTCCAGCCGATGAGGGAGGCGATATGACGGGAGTGCGGCTCGGTCCACAGCAGCCGCGGCGGACGCGCCCCGCCTGCTCTGAGCACCCGCCACCACTCGCTGGCGAGCCGCTCCTCCCGTACGCGGAACACCTGGCGCGCCACCGCCACGGCGGCCGTGTCGACGACCTCGCACGCCCTCGTCCTGCCGCCTGCCTCGCACGCCCTCGTCCTGCCGGCGGCCTCGCGGGCCTTCGCCGCCGCCGGGCCCCCGGGAATCCCCGGGGTCTCCGAGGCGGGCCCGGCCGCCCTGGCCCCCGCCGCCCCCGGGACCGCGGCCGGCCCTCCCCCCGCGCCCTGGGGACGTGGGCGGCCCCCCAGCCGTGCGTTGGCCTCCGAGTCGAGCGGCCCGACCGGGAAGGAGGCCACGCAGGCGATCGTCTGCAGGGCGAGACCCGAGGCCAGCGCCCGCTCCATGCCGGAGAAAAAGGCGTCGAGGACCTGTCCGTAGCGCTCCGCGCAGAACACGAGGGCGCTGTCCACACCGATCCCGTCGGCGACACACGCGCCGAGCGCGACCAGTCCGGCGGATGTCGCCGGAATGCGCACCAGCAGATTGGGGCGGCCCACCTCGCGGTGGATATGGCGCGCTTCCTCGGTCAGCGCCTGCGCGTCATGGGCGATGCCCGGGTTCACGGGCACCGACACATGCCCGTCATGACCCCCGCTCGCCTCGTGAACGGGCCACAGCGCATCGCAGGCTCTCCGGGCGTCCGCAGGTGAGGAAGGGGGTCTCACCGCGCCGCGGAAGAGCCGTGCCTCGGTGAGCTGGTCCGGCGCACCACCGGTGACTCCGCCCCGCCCGCTGTCGGCGAGCCACGGGGAGACACCCTCGGCGGCCAACCGCTTGAGCAATACGATGGCCGATTCGCTGTTCATGCACCGACCTTAGGGCGCGGGCGGCGTAAGGCGGCAGAGAGATGAGGCGTCTGTGTCAAGTCGCGGCCGGAAATCTTCGGCTGAATATGTCAACGGCCGTAAGCCCTTCTGACTTGACCAAGTGAGCCTCACTTGACGAAGTGGCGATCGACCGTTGGTTTCCGGCCTACGGCCATTCCCAGACTCCTCAGTGCATCCGTTGGGGCAGTTACAGCACTGGGAGGTACCACGTGCAGGAAGTTGACCTCTGGAGGACCCTGCCGGCAGGCCAGCAACCCGACTGGCCGGATGAGAACGTTCTCGCCACCGTGCGCGAGAGGCTGGCCAGCGCGCCGCCTCTCGTCTACGGGGACGATGTGAGGGAGCTGCGTTTCCTGCTGGCCGCGGCGGCGGCGGGCGACCTGCAGGTCATACAGACCGGGGACTGTGCGGAGGACCCGGCCGAATGCACCCCCGGCTATGTGGCGCGCAAGACGGCGCTGCTGGACGTGCTCGCCGGTGTGATGAAGGCACGTTCGCTCAAGCCCGTGATCCGGGTGGGCAGGATCGCGGGCCAGTTCGGCAAGCCCCGCTCCAAGCCGACCGAGATCGTGGGCGGCGTCGAACTCCCCTCGTACCGGGGCCATATGGTCAACAGTCCGACGCCGGACCCGGTGCTGCGCCGTCCCGACGCCGAGCGGCTGTGGGCCGGCTACCGGGCGGCGGCGGTGGTCATGGAGCTGCTCGGCCGGCACGGCGGACGCCGGCCCTTCCCGGCCGAGGCCCCCGTGTGGACCAGCCATGAGGCGCTGCTGCTGGACTACGAGGGCCCGATGCTGCGGACCGAGCCGGACGGCGCCCAGCTGCTGACGTCGACCCACTGGCCGTGGATCGGCGAGCGGACCCGTGAGCTGGACGGCGCGCATGTCGCGCTGCTGGCGTCGGTGTGCAACCCGGTGGCGTGCAAGGTCGGTCCGAGCATCACCGTGTCCGAGCTTGTCGCCCTGTGCGAGCGCCTCGACCCCGAGAGGGATCCGGGACGCCTCACCCTCATCGCCCGGCAGGGCGCCGGGACCGCGGCCGAGCGGCTGCCGGAACTGGTCCGGGCGGTACGGGAGGCCGGGCACCCGGTGCTGTGGCTGTGCGACCCGATGCACGGCAACACGGTCAGCGCCCCCGACGGGGTCAAGACCCGCTATATCGCCACCGTCGTCCGCGAAGTCGAGGAATTCCAGACCGCCGTCATCGAAAACGGCGGCACAGCGGCGGGTCTGCACCTGGAAACCACCCCGGACGACGTCCGCGAATGCGTTCTGGACCCCTGCCACATCGACGAACTGGGCGAGAAATACACCACTTTCTGCGACCCCAGGCTCAATCCCTGGCAGGCATACGGCGTCGCCGCCGCGTGGCGTGGCTGAAGCCGTCGGAGCGAGGGGACAAGGAGGCACAGCAGTATGGAAATGGAAGGCAAGACCGCACTGGTCACCGGAGCCGCCGGCGGCATAGGCGAGGCGATCGTCAACGCCCTGGCCGAACGCGGCGCGCGGGTGGCCGCCGTCGACCGGGACGCCGACCGGCTCCGCGAACGCGTCAAGTACGCCGTGGAGCAGGGCTACCCGGTCCAGTCGTTCCCCGCCGACATCACCTCCAGCACGGAGGTCGAGTCGCTGGTCGACGACGCCGAGGCTCTCATGGGCCCCATCGACTACCTCGTCAACGCCGCCGGGGTGCTGCGGCTGGCCGAAGCCCGGAAGCTCACGGACGAGGAGTGGGCCACCACCTTCGCCGTCAACACCACCGGCGTCTTCTTCGTGTCCCGGGCCGTCGTCAACCGCATGGTGACGCGGCGGAGCGGGGCGATCGTCACCGTCGCCTCGAACGCGGCCGGCACCGCGCGCGTCGAGATGTCCGCGTACGCGGCCTCGAAGGCGGCGGCGACCATGTTCACCAAGTGCCTGGGCCTCGAGGTGGCCGAGTACGGCATCCGCGCCAACATCGTCGCCCCCGGCTCCACGTACACCCCGATGCTCACCTCCATGTGGAAGGACGACAGCGGCGCCCAGGCCTCGCTCGACGGGGTGCCGGAGGCGTACCGCGTGGGCATCCCGCTGCGGAAGCTCGCCCAGCCCGGGGACGTCGCCGACGCGGTGGTGTTCCTGCTGTCGGACAAGGCCGCGCACATCACGATGCACGACCTGACGGTGGACGGAGGTGCGGCGCTCGGTGTCTAGCACCCTTCAGCAGTCAGGTCGGCAACCGGGTCGGCAGTCAAGCGAGCAGTCAAGTGAGCAGTCAGGGGAGCAGTCGACCCGGCTGCCGAGCCCCGGAATCCCCGCGATCAGCCCGTATCCGATGCCGCGCGCCGACGAGCTGCCGGCGAGCACGCCCGCGTGGACGCCGGACCCCGCCCGGGCCGTGCTGCTCGTCCACGACATGCAGCGCTACTTCCTGGCCCCCTTCCCCGCAGGGCAGCAGCCCGTCACCACGCTGGTGGACAACGCCGCGCGGATACGCGACTGCTGCGCCGCGCTCTCCGTCCCCGTCGCGTACACGGCGCAGCCCGGCGGCATGGACGCGGAGCAGCGCGGTCTGCTGAGGGACTTCTGGGGTCCCGGCATGACCCCGAGCGCCGAACACCGGCAGGTCGTGGCCCCGCTGGCCCCCGCCCCAGGCGACTGGGTGTTCACCAAGTGGCGCTACAGCGCCTTCCACCGCACCGAGCTGCTCGCCCATATGCGGGCCGCCGGGCGCGATCAGCTCATCCTCTGCGGGGTGTACGCGCACGTCGGCGTGCTGATGACGGCTGTCGAGGCGTTCAGCCACGACATCCAGCCCTTCCTGGTCGCCGACGCCGTCGCCGACTTCAGCCCGGAGGAGCACCACATGGCGCTGCAGTACGCGGCCACCCGCTGCGCCGCCCTGACCACGGCGGAGGAACTGGTCACCGCCCTGATGGCCGGCCCGCCGTCGCCGGTGGGCGCCGGCTCCCGCAAGGAGGAGTCATGACAGAAGACCGCGACCTGCTGGGGCGGGTGCTCACCGCCGATCCGCCGCCGTTCGCGCTGGTGTACCGCCCCGAGACCACCGGGCCCGGCCGGGTCGATCTGCTGCTCGGCCCGGTCGGCGAGGTCGACGGCCTCGCCGCACTCCCCCTCCCCGGCCGGGAGGAGCGACGGGAGGTACGGGGCGCGGGACGCGACGCACAGGACGACGGCGGCGCCCGCCAGGACCTGCTCGCGCTCATCCCGTACCGGCAGATCGCCGAACGCGGCTACGACGCCCCCGACGACGGTGAACCGCTGCTCGCCATGGCCGTCGAGGAGCAGACGACGGTGGCGCTGTCGGAGGTGCTGCGCCGCATCCCCGACCTGCCGGTACCGCTCCGCGAGGGCGGAGGCTTCGACGTCGACGACACCGCCTACGCCCGGACGGTCCGGGAGGTGATCGCCCAGGAGATCGGCACCGGCGAGGGCGCGAACTTTGTGATGAAGCGGTCGTACGTCGCGGAGATCGCCGACTACTCCGTCTGCGCCGCGCTGCGCTTCTTCCGGCTGTTGCTGGAGAAGGAGTCCGGCGCGTACTGGACGTTCATCGTGCACACCGGGGACCGTACCTTCGTCGGCGCCTCCCCCGAGCGGCACATCAGCGTCGCGGGCGGCCGGGCCGTGATGAACCCCATCAGCGGCACCTACCGCTATCCCGACTCCGGGCCCACCCTCTCCGGGGTCATGGAGTTCCTCGCCGACCGCAAGGAGTCCGACGAGCTGTACATGGTCGTCGACGAAGAGCTGAAGATGATGGCGCGGGTGTGCGACACCGGCGGCCGCGTCGTCGGCCCGCACCTCAAGGAGATGGCGCGGCTCGCGCACACCGAGTACTTCATCGAGGGCCACACGACGCGCGATCCGCGCGACATCCTCCACGAGACGCTGTTCGCGCCGACCGTCACCGGCTCCCCGCTGGAGAGCGCCTGCCGGGTCATCAAGCGGTACGAGCCGGGGGGCCGCGGCTACTACAGCGGCGTCCTGGCCCTGATCGGCCGGGACGCCGACGACGGCGACACACTGGACTCGGCGATCCTGATCCGCACCGCCGACATCGACGCGGGCGGAACGATGCGGATCGGCGTCGGCGCGACCCTGGTGCGCCACTCCGATCCCCTCTCCGAGGTCGCCGAGACCCGCTCCAAGGCGGCCGGGCTGCTCGGCGTCCTCGGCGACACCGGGCCGCGCCGCCTCGGCGGCCACCCGGACGTGCGGGCCGCGCTGGAGAGCCGCAACGACTCCATCGCGGGCTTCTGGCTCGACGACGTGGCCGGGCGGCTCCGCGAGATGCCAGGAGTGGCCGGGCGCAAGGTGCTGGTCGTTGACGCGGAGGACACCTTCACCGCGATGCTGGCCCACCAACTGCGCGCGATGGGCGCGCGGGTGACGGTGCGGCGGTTCGACGAGCCGTACGCCTTCGAACCGTACGAGCTGGTCGTCATGGGACCCGGTCCGGGCGATCCCCGGGAGTCCGGCCACCCCAAGATCGCGCACCTGCGGACGGCGATCGACACCCTCCTGTCGTCGCGGCGGCCGTTCCTCGCGGTGTGTCTCAGCCACCAGGTGCTCAGCGCCCGCCTCGGTCTGGAGGTACACCGCAGGGCCCACCCCAACCAGGGGGTGCAGCGGGAGATCGACCTGTTCGGGCGGACGGTGCGCGTCGGCTTCTACAACACGTTCGCCGCGCGCGCCGGCGACGACAAGGCGGAGACCGACGTCGGCGTGGTCGAGGTCAGCCGGGACCGGGCGACCGGCGAGGTGTACGCGCTGCGCGGGCCGGGCTTCCGGTCCCTGCAGTTCCACCCCGAGTCGGTGCTCACCGAGGACGGCGTCCGCATCCTCGGCGAGGCGCTGACCGGGCTCCTGGAAGGACAGTCGGGAGGGCGCCCGGAAGGGCACCCGGAAGAACTGGCGGAAGGACACCTCGTATGAAGGCCGCCGTCGTGTGGTGGGACCTCAAGGACACCGGGCACAGCGCCGAGTCGCTGCGGGACTTCCTGCGGGACGAGGCGATCGACCGGTTCGCCGGAATCGACGGGTTGCGGCTGAAGTTCTGGATCTCCGACCCGGAGACCGAGCGCTGGGGCGCGGTGCTGCTGTGGGAGTCGGCCGAGGCCGCGGCCGCGCCGCTGCCCGCACGGGCAGTCGAGATCATCGGGCGGCCGCCCGTCCACGCCACACTGTTCGACGTGGAGGCGGTGGTGGAGGGCCGGCACTCGGACCCCGACCTGTCGGCCCAGGGCCTGGCCAGATCGGCCGGGGCCCCATGACCGACCCGCTGGCGGTCCTCATCGGGCTGCCGGGCAGCGGCAAGACCACCGTCGGCCGGCTGCTCGCACAGCGGCTGGGGGCGGACTTCCGCGACACCGACGCCGATGTGGAGCGAGCCGCCGGGCTCTCGGTCCGGGAGATCCTCCTGGAGCGCGGTGAGGCCGCGTTCCGGGTACTGGAGCGGGAGGCGGTGCGGCGGGCGCTCGCCGAACACCCCGGCGTGCTCGCCGTCGGCGGCGGGGCCGTCCTGGACGACACCACCCAGCGGCGGCTGGCCGGCCATCGGGTCGTCCACCTCCGCGTCGGCGCGGCGACCGCGGCGGCCCGGGTGGGCGGCGCCCGCACGCGGCCGCTGCTCGCCGACGACCCGGCGGGCGAACTCCGCGTCCTGGCCGCCGTCCGCCTCCCGATCTACGACCGCCTGGCCGCCGCGTGCGTCTGGTCCGAAGGCCGCGGCCCGGAGCGCACGGCGGAGGAGATCGCGGCGCTGCTGCCGGTGGCCGTGGCGGGCGGGGGATAACCGGGGCTCCGCCCCGGACCCCGGTTTCCGGGGGCTCCGGCCCCCGGACCCCCGCGCCTCAAACTCCCCCAGCTACCGCTGGGGGTACCCCTGGGCAAGGCTGATTTTTCCAGCCCGTCCGGCGATTGTGGACCAAGAACCCGCACACCCCAGCCCCGCCTGGANCCGTCCGGCGATTGTGGACCAAGAACCCGCACACCCCAGCCCCGCCTGGAGGTACCTCCGTGGGGGTACCCCTGGGGGCACCTCCGTGGGGGCACCCCCGGACGAAGTCTGGGGGAGGTAGCTGGGGGAGGTAGCTGGGGGAGATTGAGGCGCAGGACCCACACACCCCAGCGGCGCTTTGAGGCGCAGGACCCGCATACCCCAGCCCGTCCGGCGATTGAGGACCAAGGACCCGCACACCCCAGCCCGTCCGGCGATTGAGGACCAAGGACCCGCACACCCCAGCCCCGCCGGCGATTGAGGCGCGGGATCTGGGGCGGCGCCCCGGCTACACAGCAACCGCACCGGCGACTGTCGGCCACCTGACGAAGTGCCAATGAGCCACTCCGCACAACCGCCCCCGCACCCCCAGGGTGTTCACAGGCGGCCGCACGGACCCCACCCCGCGCCGCCCGGCACAGGACGGCCGCGGGCCGTCGGGCGCCCCCTTCCGCCCGACGGCCCCGGCACATCCCCCCTTCCCCCCACCCCTGCCCCCGGTGCGACGACATCCCTTCCGGATCCCTCCGGGTCCACTCCGGTGGATCCCCTCTGGCGAAGGAGCCCTGAGCAGACGGTGAGTACCTCATTGGAGACCCCGCTGGAGACCCCGCCCCGCGGCCGCTTCGAGTGGAGCGAGCTGGACCGGCGCGCCGTGGACGTCGCG
Source organism: Streptomyces chengmaiensis (assembly GCF_029846775.1). NCBI lineage: Bacteria > Bacillati > Actinomycetota > Actinomycetes > Kitasatosporales > Streptomycetaceae > Streptomyces > Streptomyces chengmaiensis. The sequence goes on along the minus strand of NZ_JARWBG010000054.1, from coordinate 5,689 downwards.
CGTGCGCTGGCCGTGGACGCCGTGGAGACGGCCGGACACGGCCACCCGGGCACCGCGATGAGCCTGGCCCCGGCCGCGTATCTGCTGTTCCAGCGGCTGCTGCGGCATGACCCGGCCGACCCCGCGTGGGCGGGCCGGGACCGCTTCGTGCTGTCGTGCGGCCACTCCAGCCTGACCCTCTACACCCAGCTGTACCTCTCCGGGTACGGCCTGGAGCTCGACGACCTCAAGGCGCTGCGCACCGCGGGGAGTCTGACGCCCGCGCACCCCGAGTACGGACACACCCCGGGCGTCGAGACCACCACCGGACCGCTCGGCCAGGGCTTCGGCAACGCGGTCGGCATGGCGATGGCGGCCCGCCGGGAGCGCGGCCTGTTCGACCCGGACGCGGCGCCCGGCGCGAGCCCCTTCGACCACACGGTGTGGGTGTTCGCCTCGGACGGCGACCTGGAGGAGGGCATCAGCCATGAGGCGGGCTCCCTCGCCGGGCACCAGCGGCTCGGCAATCTGGTCGTGCTCTACGACGACAACCACATCTCCATCGAGGACGACACGCAGATCGCCCAGTCCGAGGACGTGCTCGCGCGGTTCGCGGCGTACGGCTGGCACGTACAGCAGGTCGACTGGACCGGGAACGGGGCGTACGAGGAGGACGTGCCCGCCCTGTACGGGGCCCTCGCCGCCGCCCGTGCGGAGACCGGCCGGCCCTCGCTGGTCGCCCTGCGCACCGTCATCGGCTGGCCGTCGCCCGGCAAGCAGAACACCGGAAAGATCCATGGCGCGGCGCTCGGCGCGGCCGAAGCCGCGGCGACCAAGGCGGCGATGGGGCTGGACCCCGAGGCCGCCTTCCAGATGCCGGCCGACGTCCTCGCCCACGCACGCCAGGTGGCCGAGCGGGCCCGCGACGACCGCGCCGTGTGGGAGAAGCGGTACCGGGACTGGCGTGCCGCCTGCCCGGAGCGGGCCGCGGAGTTCGACCGCATCTCCGCCCGCGAACTGCCCGAGGGCTGGGCGGCGGCGCTCCCCGTCTTCGAGCCGGGCACCGAGGTGGCGACCCGCAAGGCGTCCGGGGAGGTCCTCGGCGCGCTCGCCTCCGTACTGCCCGAACTGTGGGGCGGCTCCGCCGATCTGGCCGAGTCGAACAACACCACCATGAAGGGCGAGCCGTCCTTTGTGCCGGAGGAGCGGGCGACCGCCGCCTTCCCCGGCCACCGCTACGGCCGCACGCTGCACTTCGGCATCCGCGAGCACGCCATGGGCGCGATCCTCAACGGCATCGCCCTGCACGGCGGCACCCGCCCCTACGGCGGCACGTTCCTCGTCTTCTCCGACTACATGCGCCCGGCGGTGCGGCTCGCCGCCATGATGCGACTGCCCGTCACCTACGTGTGGACGCACGACTCGATCGGCCTAGGCGAGGACGGCCCGACCCACCAGCCCGTCGAGCATCTGTGGTCGCTGCGCTCCATCCCCGGTCTGGACGTCGTGCGCCCCGCCGACGCCAATGAGACGGCGGTCGCCTGGCGCACCGTGCTGGAGCACGCCGACCGCCCCGCCGGCCTGTGCCTGAGCCGGCAGAGCCTGCCGGTGCTGGACCGGTCCCCCGACTCGGGCGTGGAGTCCGCGGAGGGCACGGCGCGCGGCGGCTACATCCTGGCCGAGGCGTCCGGCGGCATCCCGGAGGCGATCCTGATCGCCACCGGCAGCGAGGTGCACATCGCGCTGGACGCCCGGCGCATCCTCCAGCGCGACGGCGTCCCCACCCGGGTGGTGTCGATGCCGTGCCTGGAGTGGTTCGGCGAGCAGGGCCAGGAGTACCGGGACCGGGTGCTGCCGCCCGCGCTGCGCGCCCGCGTCTCCGTCGAGGCGGGCTCCGTGATCGGCTGGCACGCGCTGGTCGGCGACGCGGGGCACACGGTCGGCCTGGACCGGTTCGGCGCGTCGGCCTCGTACCGGCAGCTGTACGAGCAGTACGGCTTCACGGCGGAGCGGGTCGCCGCGGCCGCCCGCGCGAGCGTGACACGGCAGCGGGACGCCCGCCGGCGCGACGCCGACCGGGACGGACGGCTGGCGAACCCGCTGCGCCGGGGGCTGGCATGACCACCGCCGCGGCGCCCGTCGTCGCCCGAGTCCCCGGTTCGAAGAGCATCACCAACCGCGCGCTGCTGCTGGCCGCCGCCGCGTCCGGCGCCAGCCGGCTGTACGAGCCGCTCGTCAGCGAGGACACGATCGCCTTCCGCACGGCGCTGGCCGGCCTCGGCTACCGCATCGTCAGCGGCCCCGGCGACGCCTGGTGGGAGGTGACCGGCAAGGGCCACGGCCCGGTCGGCGGCGGCCGTGTGTGGTGCGCCGACGCGGGCACCGCCGCGCGCTTCCTGCCGCCGTTCGCGGCGACCGGCAGCGGGGACTTCCTCTTCGACGGCTCCGACCAGCTGCGGGCCCGCCCGCTCCAGCCGCTGGCCGACGCGCTGACGCGGCTCGGCGTGAGCGTGTGGACCGACCCGTGCGGCGGGCTGCCGCTGCGAGTGGCGGCCGCGGGGGCCTGGGGCGGCGAGCTGTTCGTGGAGGGCGGCCTCAGCAGCCAGTATCTGAGCGGTCTGCTGATGGCGGCCCCGCTGCTGCGGTCCCCGCTGACCGTCCGGTTCCGGGATCTCGTCAGCCGGCCGTACGTCGATATGACCATCGCGCTGATGCGGGAGTTCGGGGCCAAGATCGTCGAACGCCCCGACGGCCCCGTCGAGATCGCGGCCGACGGTTACTGCGCCACCGGGCTGCGGGTGGAGCCGGACGCCTCCGCCGCCTCGTATCTCTTCGCCGCGGCGGCCGTCACCGGGCGGAGCGTCACCGTGCCGGGTCTGGGGACGGACAGCATCCAGGGAGACGTGCGCTTCACCGACGTGCTGGCCCGGGCCGGCGCCCATGTCGAGGTGGGCGAGGAGGGCACGACCGTCACCGGCGCACCGGACGGACGGCTGCGCGGCGGCTTCGAGGTCGACATGGGCGACATCTCCGACACCTTTATGACGTTCGCCGCGATCGCCCCGCTCGCCGACGCCCCCGTCACCGTCCACGGCATCGGACACGCCCGGCTGAAGGAGTCCGACCGGATCGCGGCGGTCGCGCAGAACCTCGCCGGCTGCGGGGTGCCCACCGAGGTCGGCCGGGACTGGATCACCGTCCACCCCGCCGCGCGTCCGCACGGGGCGCGGATCGCCTGCCACCGGGACCACCGGATCGCGATGGCCTTCTCGGTGCTCGGGCTGCGGGTCCCCGGGATCACCCTCGACGACCCGCGCTGCGTGGCCAAGACGTTCCCCGGCTTCCGCGCGGAACTGGGCCGCCTCTTCCTCGAGCAACCTGCTCCCACCCGCGTTTGAGAACCGTTCAAGACCCGTTTGAGAAAGGACCCGAGACCACCATGGCTCACACGATCGTCGCAGGCGGCGGCATAGGCGGACTGGCCACGGCCATCTCCCTCGCACGGCACGGCCACCGCGTCACCGTCCTGGAGCGCCGGGACGCCTTCACCGAGCTCGGCGCGGGCATCCAGCTCGGCCCCAACGCCTTCCATGCGATGGACCGCCTCGGCGTCGGCGCCCAGGTGCGCGCCCGCGCCGTCTACATCGACGAGCTGCGCTTCATGGACGGCACCACCGGGCGGCGGGTGGCCTCCATGCCGCTGACCGACGCCTACCGGGAGCGGTTCGGCAACCCGTACGCGGTGGTGCAGCGCATGGACCTGTACGAGCCGCTGCTGGAGGCATGCCGCCGCCACCCGGACGTCGAGCTGCGCGTCGACTGCGCGGTGACCCGGTACGAGCAGACCGCGGGCGAGGTCACCGCCGTCCTGGCGAGCGGCGAGCGGGTCACCGGCACCGCGCTGATCGGCGCGGACGGCATCCGCTCGACCGTGCGGCGGCAGCTCGTCGGCGACGGCGACCCGCGCGTGTCCGGCCACACCATCTACCGCTCGGTGATCCCGATGGAGGAGGTGCCGCAGGAGCTGCGCTGGAACACGGTCACCCTGTGGGCGGGCCCCAAGTGGCACTTCGTGCACTATCCGATCGGCGGCGGCGCGTACTTCAACCTGGCCGCCACCCGCGACGACGCGGCCGCGGAGGCGCTCGTCGGCAAGCCCGCGGCGCGTGACCACGTGCTGAACGAGTTCCCGGAGCTGGGCGAGACGGCCCGGCGGCTGCTGGAGCTCGGCCGCGACTGGAAGGCCTGGGTGCTGTGCGACCGCGACCCGGTCGACGGCTGGACGGACGGCCGGGTCGCCCTCCTCGGCGACGCCGCCCATCCGATGCTCCAGTACGCGGCGCAGGGGGCCTGCCAGGCCCTGGAGGACGCCGTCGTCCTCGGCGAACTGCTCGGCGGCAGCGGCGCGGACGAGGTGGTGCAGCGGCTGGAGAAGTTCAACGCCGAGCGGCGCGAACGCACCGCGCGCACGCAGCTCGTCGCCCGTGAGATGGGCCGCCGGCTCTACCACCCGGCGGGCGCGGCGGCGCGGGAGCGCAACGCGATGCTGTCCTCGCTGTCGGCTCAGGACATGTACGACAAGGTGGCCTGGCTGCACGGCGACTGCGACTTCGTCGCGGACGCCGGGGTCCGTGCCGGGGTCCGTGCTGCCGGGGCCCGTGCTGCCGGGGCGGCGCGTTGAGCAGGTTGCGCTGGCTGACCGCGGGGGAGTCGCACGGACCCGCACTGGCAGCGACGCTGGAGGGGCTTCCCGCCGGTGTGCCGATCACCACCGCGATGGTGGCGGATGCGCTGGCCCGGCGGCGGCTCGGCTATGGCCGGGGTGCGCGGATGAAGTTCGAGCGGGACGAGGTGACGTTCCTGGGTGGTGTCCGGCACGGGTTGACGCTGGGTTCTCCGGTGGCCGTGATGGTGGGGAACACGGAGTGGCCGAAGTGGGAGCAGGTCATGGCCGCGGATCCGGTGGACGCCCAGGAGCTGGCGGCTTTGGCGCGTAACGCGCCGTTGACCCGTCCGCGTCCCGGCCATGCGGATCTGGCGGGGATGCAGAAGTACGGGTTCGATGAGGCGCGGCCCATTCTGGAGCGTGCGAGTGCCCGGGAGACCGCGGCGCGGGTGGCGCTGGGTGCGGTGGCCCGTTCGTATCTGAAGGAGACGGCGGGNTGGCGGGGATGCAGAAGTACGGGTTCGATGAGGCGCGGCCCATTCTGGAGCGTGCGAGTGCCCGGGAGACCGCGGCGCGGGTGGCGCTGGGTGCGGTGGCCCGTTCGTATCTGAAGGAGACGGCGGGGGTGGAGGTCGTCTCCCATGTGGTGGAGCTGGCGGCGGCGAAGGCGCCGTACGGGGTCTATCCGACGCCGGGGGATGTGGAGAGGCTGGATGCGGATCCGGTGCGCTGTCTGGATGCGGACGCCTCGAAGGCGATGGTCGCGGAGATCGATCAGGCGCACAAGGACGGTGACACGCTCGGCGGTGTGGTGGAGGTGCTGGCGTACGGGGTGCCGGTGGGGCTTGGGTCGCATGTGCACTGGGATCGTCGTCTGGACGCCCGGCTTGCGGCGGCTTTGATGGGCATCCAGGCCATCAAGGGTGTGGAGGTCGGCGATGGCTTCGGTCTTGCGCGGGTGCCCGGTTCCAAGGCCCATGACGAGATCGTCCGGACGGGGGAGGGCATCAAGCGGACCTCGGGTCGTTCGGGCGGCACGGAGGG
>NZ_JARWBG010000053.1:0-43552 GCF_029846775.1 Streptomyces chengmaiensis | reverse complement strand
CCGCCCGCGGGGAGGTCTTCACTTTCATCGAGACCTTCTACAACCGCCGTCGCCTGCGCAAGCACAAGACTTTCGGCTATCTCACCCCGGCCGAGACCAGGCAGCGGCATCAGCACGCCCTCGCGGCATAACGATCACGTGTCCGAGATCACGGGGAAACTTCATGCGTGCAGGCGTTCCGGGAAGAGTCCGAGCGAGCGGGTGCGGGCCAGCGCCGCTTCGCAAGGGCGGCTGCTGCCGATGTAGAGGTACTGGTCCCAGCCGACGTGCACAGTGAATGCCCCCTCCGCCTCCAGACGGCACCAGGTGCCATTGTCGCGGAGCATGGCCCGGACGAGTTCCAGGCCGGCGGCCATCGGTACCAGGGCACCGTCGTGGAACCCGGTGAGGCCAGCTGGGAAAAGGTCGGCCAGGCCGTAGCCGTCGACCGGCGGCTCCAGGCCGAAGTGGGCAAACCCGCCGATCTGCGGCTCGCGGATGGCCAACTGGTCGACATCAGTCTCTTCGGCGAAGGCAGCGATGGCCTGCAGGTATGCGGTTTCGACCGGTCCGTGGTCACTGGTCGCAGGCTCGACGCCGGCGTAGTGGCCGTGCTGGTCGCGGTCGGCAGGGTCGTACTTGGTGACCTGATAGACGTATGGCAGCACGTCACTGCCCGCCGGAGGTTGAAGGCGCTGCGGCTGGGGCCTGGCGGCGTTCAAGGACGCGGTACATCGTGCCGGGTCAGCCGTCTAGGCGGTGAAGGATCTGCGTGAACTCGTCGGACTCGATCAGACCGGTGAGTACCTGGGCCATGTTGCTGATGCCGGGATCGCGGACGATCAGGCCGTCCGGGCACCAGAAGTAGCGGCCTCCCAGGGCTTCCCCGCTTTCGGCCCATCTAGCCATGATGGCCTCAACTTGTCCGGGGGTGATGATGGTCGCGCTCCAGCGGGATCCTTCCTTCAGTTCCACGAAGACGTCGGTATTGTCCACAGATTCCAGATCCTCGCCGGAGTTCGGCAGGAAAGCGGCTTCGAAGTGCTCAGTGCGAACCGGTACCAGGGCCCGTCCCAGCGGCCCGGTTGTGTGCTGTGGCTCATCGGGCGAGTGTGCCGGGCTGAACCGTCCGGCTCAACTGAGTTCTCCGGGCACCCTTCAGGGGTGTTCACAAGTGCGCCTGGCCAGCGAGGAGCCATAGCCCCTGGAGATCGTTTCCCGGCTGGCCGTAGATCGCTTCCCGGCAGGTGGGCACCTTGCCCGAAATGACCGATCACACGTAGCTAATAGGACATTGCCGCTGGAGCGAGTGCTCGGCAGCACGAAGGTACAGCGCCGTGTAGTACGCGGCGTCCAGGTCCTCGGCCCAGGGGCCGGGGTGGCTGGCGGCGGCCTCGGCCGTGGCCGGACTGTCGAACCAGTTGCCGAGGTCGAGGTTGTCGCAACGGTGAGGAACGTGCGGTGGCAGAGCGAGCTGGACGGCGAGACGCTTCGCCGCCTTGAGCGTGCGATGGGCGCTGAGGACGGTCGTGTTCTCGCTGTAGGGAGCCGGCACGGGAAGGGTCAGGGAGTCCTTGAAGTCGACGGGTACCAGCAGGTCCCATCCGAGCAGTGCGTCGTAGGAGTCCTGCCCGTCTGGCTGAGCGCGGCAAAGATCCTCGAAGGTCTGTATCGGCCGGTACATCTTCTCTTCGAATGACATTCCGGACTGTGGGACGAACTCCACGGCGGCCGGTGGGGTGCAGGACGCGAGGCCGCGCTTGGAGAGTTCGGCGTCGAGGGCCTGGGCAGTGGGCCGGAGAATGTCCTCGTCCGACCAGTCGTCCGCGTCGACGCTGCATACGTAGATTCCCATGCGGTGAATCTACGTTCCGGCTCGGACAGTGCGGCAGCTCGGCCAGTGGGAAGCCGCAGGCCCCTGCCGGTAGCCGTTGGCGATCATTGGAACCCATCACCCGCTTGCGGACTGTTACGGTCGATGGGCCTGCAGATGGAACTGGTCGATCGGCGAGGGTGACGCCGACGGGGGCGTAGTACAGGCGTGGTGCTGTTCGTTCGACTCCATGGAGCACCCCGGACGCGGCCGCTCCGCTGGTCGTCGAGGCCTTTCGTGAATGGCGTGGCTGGCTGGAGGGCCTTGCGGAGCGGTTCGCCGCCCTGGCTCCGCAAGGGAACACCCCGGTGCCTTCGACGGACCACTGTCACTGGGAGCGAGCTTGCCCCCGCTGGTCACGGTGGTGGCCGACCGTACCCAGGCCGAGAGCGGCTGGTACGGGCACTGCGAGCAGGTCCTCCGCTGGGGCTTCCACATCGCTGAACGCCGTTTGAGTTTCAGTCGGTGCGGAGGCTGGCGCGGGTGCCGCGTCGGGCGCGGATCTCGCGCAGTGACAGCACGATGGCGGCAAGGTTGAGGGGGAAAGCGGCAACGTCAGCTATCTGCGGAATGTCGAAGGCTCGCAACAGGCTCGCGGCGGCTGCGAACAGGAAGAAGGACAGGGGGAGGTATCTGCGCCACGTGGGGAGGTCCCGCATCCGGGCGACGGTGACCGAGCACCAGAGGGCGAGGCAGAAGACCGTGATGCCCAGGGCGGCGATTGCGATCAGCATAGGGAGGTGTGTCTCTGTAGGGGGCCGCTCATCGAACCTGGCGGCCCGTGCCGTGAGTGAGGGGAGGGGGTGTCCCCGCGGTAGTACCGCGGGGACACCACACTATGGGCTTCCGGTATGGGCGGAGGTCAGCCGCGTGTGTAGACGATGCGGTAGCTCGACACGTACCGCCTGTATGTCGAGGCCCAGCTCCAGCCTCCTGTCCGGGTCCACTTGATGCCGGTGAACGCGATCCGGTAGGTGGTGCGGTCACGGTAGGAGTTCTGGTAGTGCGTCTCATAGGTGGCCAGGATCTTCTGCTTGCCGTATCCGTACCAGGCTACGACCTTGCACTTGAAGATGTACTGCTTGCGGTAGCGGTACTGCCGCTTCCACGAGGTGATCGGCATGGGGCCGTAGTCGCCGCTGACCACGTCCCAGAACCAGTGGTAGTTGTAGTTCCGCCAGCCGCTGTACGACCACCGTGTGGTGCGCAGGACCTTGCTGAAACTCCGGCCCGTCCAGGCGTGCTTGGGGATGCGACAGGTGGCGCACCCGGTGACATCTTCGTTATTGACGGGGTCGGCGCAGGCGTAGTCGTACGCGTTGCAGCTGCCTCCCGGCACGGGGTCGGCGGAGAGGAAGCGGCCAGTCGCCGGGTTGTACAGGCGGACGCCCATGAGCGTGAGGCCCGAGACGGTTTCTCCGGAGCGGTGCATTCCGCCATGCCAGCCGTAGCGGACCGCGGTCTGGGTGCCAGTGCGGTTGCCGTACTCGTCAGTGCTCAGGACGGTGGGTGCCTGGCCCGCGGTGAGGGGCAGTTGCATCACCACGTCGCTGTGCAGGTTCACCAGGTGAAGCACGGTGTTCCCGGTCTTGGCGGTGGTGGCGACGAGTTGTCCGTCGAACCCGTTGATGTTGCGGGTCAGGGCTCCGGTGGCGGTGTCCTCCACGATCCAGCGGGGGACGTCCAGGTCGGAGCCGTAGTGGTTGAGCCTGGACTGGGTCTGCGTCCAGGTGCCTGAGGAGTTGGACTCCACAGTCCAGCCGCGGAAACGCAGCTGGGGGTCGAGGGTCCAGGTCTGACGCTGACTGCCGGCGGTCTGCCGACGGACCAGGTCGTTGGTGTAGTACGTCAGCGTGGTGCCGGGGGCCGCGGTGGTGCGGCCGAAGGCATCGTAGGCGTAGCCGGAGTCGACCAGCCGGTCCGCGCTGTCGTAGGTGTGGCTCACCGTCGTCGCACCGCTCGTGGTGCACTCCAGACCGGGTGCCGCGGCCGAGGTGGCCAGGGTCTTGCGGTTGGAGTTCTTGTCGAAGGTGTAGCTGCGGGTGACGCAGACAGCGTCGATGGTGTCGTCCTGCGCCTTCACCAGTCGGCCGACCTTGTCGTACCGGTAGGTCTGGTTGGAGGTCTGTCCCAGCGAGCCGGTGTACAGCGACCGCTGCCCGTGGGCGGTGGGCACGAGGGTCTCGGAGAAGAGGACCTCGCCGTCGCTGTCCCGGGTGTAGGTGCGCTGCGTGGCTATGCCGGCGGGGTTGGTGCTCTGGCGCAGGGTGTAGCCGCCGGGCAGCTTCTGCGTCTGCATCTGCCCGTCGGCGTCGTAGGTGACGGAGAAGGTGCCGGCCACCGAGTCCGTGATCGAGGTGGGCAGGTCACGCGGGTCGACCGCGGTGTCGTAGGCGTACGACGTGGTCGACGGCACGTTGTCGCTGACCTGGACCGGGCGGCCCTGCGCGTCGTATTGGCTGGTGGTCACGCCGCCGTCGGCGTCCGTGTAGGAGATGAGACGGCCGAGCTTGTCGTAGACCTTCTGGATCGTGCCGCCGTCGGTGGAGGTGATGGTGGCGACCTTGCCGCTGGTGGAGTTGTACGTCGTGGTGAGGGCGGGGACGGCCGTGCCGATGCCGCCGGTGATCGTCACGGTCTTCGCGCGGCCGGCGGTGTCGTACTCGGTCGTCTTGATGCGGGTGCTGCCGTTCGCGGTCTCCGTGAGCTTGGCGGTCTGGCCCCAGCGGTCGTACTCAGCCGTGGTGGTCACCAGCTCCGACGGGTTCGATCCACCGCTGGTGATCGCTGCGGCCGGGCGGGTGCGGCACACCTCGTCGGCCCACTCGGGTCGGCCGCCGCAGACGCCAGTGCCGTCGCCCGTGTAGTAGTCGGTGATCATCGTGCCGGCGTCGGTGCCGCTGGATGCGGGCAGGCTCCGGCTGATCTGGCGTCCAGCGCTGTCGTAGGTGGCCTTCTCGGTGAGTGCCAGGCCGCCGGGGTCCTGGATCGTGCTGGTGGGCTTGCCGACTTCCCAGTCGTAGATGGTCTGAGTGACCCTGGCATCGGCTGTGAGTGTCGGCCAGTTGCGGGGCTGTCCGCCCTCGGTGCGCTGGGTGACCTTGTCGGAGACGGAGGCCGTACCGTCGGTGGGGCGGCCGTTGTCGTACTCGTTCACCGTGCGGTGGCGGACGACGGCCTGGTCGCCGGCGGCGGCCACCGTGGTGGTGCCGTCCTTCAGGTCGCCCTCCAGTACGACGCGGTGCAGGGGACCGAGGGTCTCCAGCTCGCGCGAGCCGTCGGCGTTGTAGACGCTGCGGTTGGACAGCAGTTCGGCGCGCTCGGGCGCGGGCAGGGCGGCGATGCCGAGGTCGGCCAGTTGGTCCTTGTCGGCGTCGGACGCACCCAGCGCCAGGACGCGGTTGGCTGCGGACAGCTCTCGCACCGCGTTGCCGGACGCGTCGTACTCCGTGGTGGTGATGTTCTCGGCCGGGTCCAGGGTGTTGACCTCGCGCCCGGAAGCGTTCAGGTAGTGCACCATGGCACGCCCGTAGGCGTCGGACGCCAGGCTGCCGCCGTCGTGCGACACCGGGGTGGAGCCCACCGGGAAGACGGCGGTGGCGTCCGTGGGCGCGTCCAGCTGGCCCCACGCCTGCACATCGCTCGCGCCCATGGCGCGGGGCGCGTTCGTGCCGGTGAGCGGGACACCGTAGACGACAGAGGTCTCGGCGGTGTTCCCGTCGAGTTCGTCGGCGGATCCGGCCTTCAGTGTCGGGCGTGACACCTTCAGCAACATGCCGTCACCGGACACCGGATCGGTGCCGACCTTGCCGTAGGCGAAGGCCCACGGCAGCTGACCTGGCGGCGTCATCTGGGTGACGCGGCCTGCGGTGTCGTAAGCGTACTCCGTCTTCAGGGACGGGGTGATCTGCGTCGGGGTTCCACTGATCGTGCACGATCACCTCTCTGGGGCTCTCCCGGGAGGCGCGCAGGTCGCCCCTCCCCCTGGATTCAACGTTCCCGGATCGGTCGATGTTGCGGCTCCCGAGCGGAAGACCGAACCCGAGCGCGGCCGGGGCGGATCGTCCGCTCGGCGGTGGGGGCCGGTTCCGAAGCGGTGACCTGGCTCACCCCCTCAGCCCCGTGGTGGCACGGGTCACGAGGACGCGCGGGCGACCGCGGCCAGACGCTCCATCTCGTCCACGCCGTCGTTGCAGCACTGTCCGCACACCAGCCGCCGCTCCTTTCGCAGGACGCGGACCTCCTCGCCTTCGCGCATGGCCTTGCTGTAGGAGGAGGCGAGCGGGAAGCGGAAGGCGGTGACGATCGTATGCGGGACCTGGAGCAGGACCAGGTCGCGGCCGATGTCGGCGGCGGTGGCCTTCCACTCGCCGCAGTTGACCTCCCGCCACATGGCGAGCCCGTCGCCGTTCAGCTTGCTGGACGCGTTGATGGTGCTGACGATCCGCCGCTGCGCGGCCCGTACCTCCGGGGCGACGGCTCCGGTCATCTCCGTCTCCTTCATCCCTACCGGCGTCCACGGGTGGGCGCCGTCTGCACGGATCAACGATCCAGGACCACGCACGGCCCGGTCCGACTTTCCGCCGGATCGCCCCGCGCCGGCGCCTACTCGTCGTCGGCGGCAGCATTCTTGTCCCGCAGGGGCCGCAGCCCGCCAGGCAGGTCGGGGAGCTGGAAGGAGTACCGGCCGAGCACGTTGACGTGGTGCCGGACGAACGGAGAGAGGCGCGCGGCGTCCTCGTCCCGGACGTCTTCGGGTGCTCTATAGGCAGGGGGTTTGTTCACGTAACCCCGGCTGCCTGCGCCCGTTGGGTGAGGCATGCCAGCATCAGCGTCGAACACGTCCTGCGCCAGTACAGTCCCGAGCGGAACGCCCCAGCAGCTCCCCTTCCTCCTGAGTCCAAAGCAGGGAGAAGCAGCCCGCGCCCTGCTCGACTATGTTGCGACGCTGGCCCTGCCCGGTCCCGATGCGCAGCTCCTGGCGGCGCTGGTGGCCATCCGGGCAGCGCGCGGCGGCGTCGGCAACATCACCGGCCAGGATCTCGCCTCACTTCGGCTGGGCGACGACCGCGAAGCCGTGAACGCCCTGCGGGGCCTGGGATGGCAGCTGGCGGACACGGTCTTCAGCACCGACACCACCGCGCCTCCGACGCGGCGACCAGGGCTTGGCGCGCGAGGTCGACCCCGCTCAGCTCGGGGCTCACGCGATCACCGCCTCGGCCGCCTCGTCGTCCAGCGGGCGCGCGGCGAGCTCGGGCAGCCGGTCCGTCCACGGCGCGGCCGCGGCCTGCTCGGGGCGCGCCGCCAGCTGTTCGCGCAGCTGCTTCAGCCGCACCGCGAGCAGGTGCTCGGCGGTGCGCTCCCGGGCGGCCTCGGCCTTCTCTGTGGCGGCGGCGACGGCGTCCGCGCCGTTCGGGTTGTGCCGGAACCAGTGCCGGCCCTGCTCGGTCTTGTACGCCCGCCGGGCCTCGGCTTCGGCCTTCTCGGTCCGGCCCAGCATCGCCAGGGCGTTGCGCCGGTACTCGGCGAGTGTCTGCTGGGCGGTGTGGAGGGCGCCGTAGGCGAGCACGGATGCGGCGGTCTCCGGTTCGGCCTCCTGGTCGGCCGGGTCGATGGCGCGCAGGTACTCGGCGTGGGTGGCCGCGATGTCACGTTCCATCGTCGACCGCACCTCGGCGGTGACAGCGGAGACGTCGCCCGGGTCGGTCAGGTCGGCCGCCCCGGCGGCCACGACCAGCCCGGCCTCCACGATCGCCGCCTCGGCCCGGCGCCGGTAGCCGCACGCCTCGCACAGCCCGGCCAACCGCTGGAGCCCGCAGTCCTCGCACGGCAGAGCCTGACGGACCGCCTCGGCGGCGGCCGCGGCCGCACGTTCGCGCTCGGCCTGTTCCCGGGCCACCGCACGGGCCGCCTCCTGGCGGGCCTGCTCCCGCCGCCAGACGAAGTCTTCCGCATCGAGGGCGGCCTGTTGGCGTAGCCGGTCCTCAAGGACCCGGCGGCGCTCGTCGTCACTCAGGCGGGGGAGCCCCCGGTCGAGCTCAGCAGCGGTCTTAGCGCGGCGGGCGCGGCGGATGTGGATCACGTTGCCGCACACCTGGCAGTCAGCGCCGGTGTCCAGCCGGATCCCGTCGTCGCAGCGCGGGTCCGTGCACGCCTGGCGCTGCACCATGCCCTTGCGGATCAGCCACCCGTACGGCTTATCGACCAGGGCCTCGCCGCCGGTCTCCTTCAGCCGGTCGGTGAGCCGGCCGGCCAGCAGCCGCGGCCCGCCGCCCTGGTGCTCCAGCAGACCCTCCAGCCGCTTGATCTCCGCCTCCGCGGCCGCCTGGACCTGGTCCTGCTGCCAGCCGGAAAGCCGCGCCCACAGCCCCGCGACCGGCCCCAGCGCCACCTGCAAAGCAGGAGGAGCCGGAAGGCCCGCCCTCCGCTGCTGCTGCGCCTTGTCCCAGCCCACTGCCTTTGGCCGGCCACCGGCACCAGCCCTGGCAGCACGCTGCCCACCCCGCTCATCGACCGGAGGCTTCTTCGGCTGTTCCCCGCGAAGCGGGCCGCCCTCCGCCACCGGCGACGCCGAACCGGCAGCGGCGTCCTCGCCGTTGGCGGCCTGGCCCTCGCCCGCGTACGCGCGCTCCGGCCGACGGTCGTCAGCTCCACGGCCTTCGCCGGAAAAGCCACAAGAGAGCTGCGGAGGAATGACGGGAGTAACCAGGTGAGGGTGGTCAGTGTGAAGGGTTGCCGCAACGTCGGGCTCTGCAACATCCGCCTCATCCGTCACCAGCACGCCGCTGACCTGCGATTCCGTCTCCGGCTCCGGCGCCTGAACAGGCCCTGCCGCATCGTCGGGGTCTGAAAACTCGGGCTCCAGGGCCTCCGTACGGTCCTCCTGGACGTCGTCGGTGACCGTGCGGCCGTGCGCGGCGGCGACCGCTGGCACCATCAGCCGCGACCGGTTCGGCATGCCCGAGCCCGTCTTCAGACGCACCCGCAGCACCAGCTCCCGGCTCTCAAGGCGCTCCAGCACCCGCTCCCCCGCCGACGCCGAGCAGCCCAGCAGCCGGGCCACCGTCGCCGCGGCCCGGCCGCGCTTGGTGTCCACCGCCCCGCCGCACTGCCGGACCCGCCCGGTCTCCCGCGCCTCCAGCACCAGCAACAGCAGCGCCAGCCGATCCGTCGCCGCGCCGCGGCCCGTACGCGACCCGAGCAACCCGGCCGGAGTCACCCGGCCATCCCGGTGCACCCAGCCCGGCGCCATCACGGCCTCCAACAGCCGCAGCAGCGTCGCGAACTCCTTGCGTGACAGCCCCAGCGGATGCCCGACGGCCCTTCGGGCCTCCCACAGCGGCAGCACCCGGCACTCCAGCCCGTCGTCCTGGCCGTACTCTCCCTCCGCCGTGTCGACTGTGACCACACCCGAACGCCGCAGACCCGGGATCACCTCGGATGCGACGTTGGACTTCGACAGCCCCAGCCACCGGCCCAGCTCACCCGTACGGATCTTCACCACCCCCGACACGGACGGCGTCCGCGATGCCAGCACCACCACGGCGAGCCGCACCGCGTCCGACGCACCGTCCAGGCCAGCCATGTTCAGCAACGCGCCCACCGCACCACCCAGCCGGGCACGGGCATCCCGACCCAGCGACAGCGGGTTGACCCCAGCCCGCTCCGAGACCGTCCCAGCAGCCGTCGGAACGGACCGCAGCCGACGGCGCGGACCCTCGTCGACAGCTGTGTCCACGAACTCCGACACCGGGCGGTGCTGCGACGGGATCACCACAGCGGCCTCGGCCGCCACGGCACTCACCAGCCCACCTGCAGCGGCGCCGTCCGATTCCTCGGAGCCCGGAAACCAGCAGCACCGAAGCTTGTGCAAATGAGGCAAAGGTGACAGTGGGGTTGGGCAGAGCGGGAGAACTCACATACACAAACAGGGATGAAATGGGCGTGCGTGGACTGGCGAAAGGCAAAATCGTGCTGCACAATGACAGCGCTCCTCTTCTCAACCTGAGGGCATAACGAAGCCCCTCGTGGCGCTTCGGGTTCCTAGGCAGAACCAAGATCGAACTGTTCGATGCGGCTGCAACCGGTCGAACAACTCCTCCGGGAGGGCCCTGCAAGGCCGGACCGGAGATCAGATGGGCGCTACGCCGAGGTGACTGCAATCACCTGGCGAGCCCCGGGCGGCTAGAAGCCCTGCAGTGCAGGTGCCGCCCCCAGGCCTAGGCCATCTCGACCCCCTCCAGGGGAGGGGTGTGCCCGTGCCCGGACCGGCACAGAAGCAGAGAAAAGGCACCCGGCCTCCGGAGCGACATGTAGTTCATCGCTACTACGGAGGTGGGTGCCTTGTGTGTCTGTCGGAGGGTACGGGTATCCTGCATCATGTCGAGACCATCCTTAGCTGGTCTGCGGCCGTCGCCCCCCGGAGCTGGAACTCGCGGGGGGCAAGCCATGTCTGTGTGGATCTTATCCACGGACACAGTACCCCCCTCACATCGTGTAACGACACCCCGCCACATGCCGTGTCGCCCTTGCACAGCAACCTTCTGACGTACCACCAGTCCGACGGCGCCCCGCCCCCTTGTTAACTCCTGGGAGCCCGGACCGGCATGATGAGCAGCATGCACGCGACGACCGACCTCCTGGACGTGGAGACCTTCGCCAATCCGGTGCAGCAGCGCCGCTTCGTCGCAGCGATGGAGCGCATCGCCGTCAACCGGGCCACCGGCACACCGGTCCGTGTGTACGTCAGCACCGGACCACAAATGCTGAACAGTTCGAAATGGGACCGGATGCTTGCCCGGATCACGGAGAGGCTCCCCGACGGAGTCGAGGTGCTCCACTTCCGCAACACCTTCAGCAGTGACCACCCATACGACTGGGACACGGTTGTCGGAGACCTCGACGGCCTCGTCATCCTGGGACGACAGAAGCGACCTGGCAGTCGCGTCTTCGTTCTCGGCCCCTTGGCCCGCCTTGAACTGCGCTCGCTCGTCGCGCAGAAGCCCGTGCTGATCTACACCCACAATCTCGGGCTCATCCCGGTTATCGACTGCAAGAGCCAGGTCCTTGGCCCGGAAGACGCACCGCGGCTGAAGCTCATCGCACCGAAGAGATGGCAGCGGGATTCCGCGACACTCAAGGCCGCACTCAACGCCCTCGACCCGGCGAGGGCGGAGGCCTCGGAGAAGCAACGCGTCGATGCCCCCAACCACCTCGCTCGTCCCTTTGTCGCTGCACCCCCTCGCTGAGACAGTGCCTGTGGAGCTGGCATCGGCACCACGCTGAGCGCCCCTCCGCCTTTGCTCCAGCATGCGGATGGCCCCACCAGCACGGATAGAGTCCTCGACGTGCATCAGCGCCTCGCCCTCTTCGACCTGGATGGCACGCTGGTCGACCGGCAGTCGGCGGTCAGCGAGGCCGTCGCTGGCCTGTGCGGCATTCATAGCTTCAGTGCCGAAGTCGAGCAGTGGATGCTCACGGAACTGGCCGACCGCGCCAATGCTGCGGACTTCGCCCGACTCCGAGAGGTCTTCGAACTGGATGAATCCGTAGCGCAGCTCTGGGAGGCGTACGTCGATCGGATGGCGGCCGCCGTCATCTGTCGCCCTGCCTTTCTCGAGGCATGGGCCAACTCCGTGCCGCGGTCTGGACTATCGGCATCGCCACGAACGGCGCCTCCGACATCCAGCGCGCCAAGATCGCCGCGACCGGCATCACCAAGCTGGTCGACGGAATAGCAGCCTCTGGCGACATCGAGGCCCGCGAGCCCGATGCGCAGCTCTTCGAGCTCGCGGCCACCCGCTGCGGCTGGGGATTCGCAGCCGGGATGCCTTTCAGCTTGGTCCTTTCAGCCACCTCGCGGAGGCGCTCGCCGGCCTTCTCCAGGGTCAGACCGTGGGCGTCCCGCTGCTCCCGCAGGCGGTCCGGCAGCCACCCTGCTCGATGCTTCCCCACCCTCATCCCCCTGGTCGTCGTCATGGCCGTGAGCCTAGGCCGCAGCGGCCAATTCCCATGTGTACGTGGATGTTGAAAGTCCGTGAATGCCGGTGCGCACGAGCTTCGACAAAGCGCTGTGATGTTGCATGGCAGCCGCGACCAGTGTGATGGCCCTCACATAGCGATGCGATTGAAGGGGGCAGACCAGTGGTCATTCACACCAGGTCAGGAATGGCCTCCATGCCACACGCCAGGCCGGAGGATGTCCTCCCACACCTCCAGTGGGCCGTCTTCGTCAGAGTAGAGGGTTCGCAGGACCAGGACCGGGACCGGCACGTCCGTCGGCACATCAATGCCGAACTCACTGAGTTCGTTGTTGGAGGCAAGGCGTGCTGTACTCCGTTCAGGGCCTGCCGTGATCGTCTTACCGGTGCGCTCGGCGTACAGATCGTGCCGAAACTTCGGCATCGGTCCCTCATCAAGCAGCTCCGGCAGTGGGATCAGGGCTCGCATGTGGATCATGTTCAGAGCCAAGACCGTGGGCTTGTCGTCCTGCACAAAGGTCCGGCTTCTCAACACGATCTCGTCGTACAAGTCGATTCCGAGAAGATTCGCGATCTCGGGATCTGCGCACGAGCGGAGTACGGAGCGGGAGTTCACATAGCGCTCCCGTGGAGCGAGCGGCCTGCCAGTACGGCGAAGCCGCTCCAAACGAGCGGCACCAGTCAGGACTGCTGGAGGCATGTCGTTGGGCCCGAGAACAGTGGTTCCGATGCCCTGGGTCGTACGGACCAGCCCTTCAGCTTCCAATGCCTGGTAGGCGCGATGAACGGTCGCAACGGCGCCCTTGCCCTCGTTGACGAGGGCCTGGACCGACGGAAGCCGATCTCCGGGCCGATAAGCGCCGTTCACAATCTTCGTCGCGATCTCATCGGCGATCTGTCGCCACTTAGGCGGCTTAGAAGCCGGTGCTGGCATGGCGACTCCTCTCAGCTTGTGTGGTCTCCATCAGTCAAGCACATTCTAGAAGACCTTGACAGTCTTCTAGAAGACCAGCATTGTAGTGGCTGCGGACAACGCTGAGCGCCCTACGCGCTAGCACCATCGCAATAGTCGTCCGCCCTCTGGGGCGGCCGGGGTAGTCCTAGGGGTCACCCAGGGCGCGAGAGCACCATCGAACTCCCCCGGAGCCTGACGGCCGCGACGACTTGTGTGCACGTCGCAGCGCTGTGCGCTGTCTGTCCTGCGGGACGCCGGCCTTGTGCCGTGCGGCCCGGAGGGCGGAGAGAGCATCGCGATCCGCGCCCCGCCACTCCGTCCGTGAGGAGCCCCGATGTCTGCTTCGACCCTTGAGCGCACCGCCCGCCCCCGCCGGAGCCGGACCCGCTCCCGCACCGTTAACGCCCGCCCGGCGCTGGCCCTCTCCACTCTCAAGCCCAACCAGTACGACCTGCGCCCTGCCTGCGCGTCGCTGGTCTGCCCCGACTGTGAGACGTGGGTGCCGATCACCGGCCTCCAGACCAAGCAGCCCAAGCTCGTGCCGCACGACACCGGCCGCGCGAGCAAGGACGCCGCCGTCCGCTGCCGCCTGGGAAGCAACCGCCTGGTCCTCGTCGACATCACGGTCCGGAAGTGGCAGGAGCGCCTGGAGGACGGTCACGCGGAAACCGGCCACCGCCGCCGGACCACCGTGCGGCGCAAGCCGAAGACCGCAGTCGCCCCGGCCGTCAGCCAGATCGCCGCACAGAAGCAGACGACCACGGTTGACCAGCCCGGTGACGGCCAGCCCGAGTGGCTGTTGCGCAAGGAGCAGTGGGCGTCGACCGAGTCGGCGGCTCGCGACACGGACACCCGCCGCGCACAACTGCCCGACGGTGGCGCGCCGCTGGGCGCGCCGCCGGTCCCGCTCAAGACGCTCCACCCTCAGTGCCCCGCGCGCTGAACCCCGCACGAACAACCACGGCCCCGGCCATCCCGAGCGATCGGTATGGCCGGGGCCGTGGCTGCTCGTACGAACAGCCTGAACGAGCGGCCTCGGGATAGCGCCCCGGGGCCGTTCAACGTCCCCGTCCCGTCTGGGAAAGGAACCAGGTTGACCACCATCATGACATCTCCAGCTCCCCCTGGTGTACCAGGAGACAGCAGTCCGGACATGCGCGAGATGCTGCGCCGGGCTCGTCTGGCCGACCAGCGCCGTTCGGTGGAGCGTCCGACATTCCCGGATGTCGTCCCCGGCCTGTACGTCCAGCACCGCGAGGGCGGCTTCGTCGCCCACATCACGGCCTCCGAGTCCACCTTCAGCACGATTCGCGGCCTGACCGTCTCGGTGCCGATGGCGTACGGGGCGGGCCAGGACACCGCGGGCTCCGCGCAGTGGGTCGTCTCGGAACTGCTCGGTAACGCCAAGCGGGCCTGCGGTGATCACGTGCCGCTGGTCATCGAGGTGTACGTCACCGGGCGCGGAATCCAGGTGAACGTGCACGATCCCGCCGCCGATCTGCTGCCGCGCCGCACCGCGGTGGCGATGGACAGCGACAACGCGGAGTCCGGGCGCGGCCTGGGCCTGCTGGACCTGCTGGCACCAGGCTGGGACGTCGCCCCCTCACGGGTCGGCAAGCAGGTCCGCTGTCACCTGCTGGCCGCCGAGTAGCACTCGCACATTGCCGAACAGCGGTGCGGGCGCGAGGAAGGCCGGCCCCATTGGGCCCCGCTTCACCTTGCTGCCCGCCCGTATTTGGCCGACGACGCGACTCACCCAACGTACGAGATGAATGGAGACCCTGATGGATTGGCGTCACAACGCTCTGTGCCGCGAGGAGGACCCGGAGCTGTTTTTCCCGCTGGGGAACACCGGTCCGGCGCTGCTGCAGATCGAGGAGGCCAAGGCCGTGTGCCGCAGGTGTCCGGTGATGGAGACCTGCGGGCGGTGGGCGTTGGAGTCCCGGCAGGACTCTGGGGTGTGGGGCGGCCTGTCCGAGGACGAGCGTCGCGCCATGCTGCGCCGCGACGCCCGCGGCCGCGCCCGGCAGCGGAAGCAGGAGGCCGCGTCATGACCATCCCGCGCTCCCGCCACGTCGGTCCCCGCCCCGACTGGACCGCCGCCGACTACGACTCCTTCGAGGTCCTGGTCGCCCTCGGCGCCCGCCGCCCGGCGGCCCGTGTCACCCGGGCCCGCTCGCCGCGCTCGGCGCGCCGCGCTGTGCGCGCCGCTGTGCGGAGTACCTGTTCCGGCCTCGCTCTGTGGTGGCCGGTCCACCGGCGAACGCACCGCCGCCCCGCCGGTTCCTGAACCTGGGGCCTGAGCAACTGCTCTCCCGCAGCCCACCGTTGCCCATGCGTCACCGGCCCGCGTCCTTGCGCGGTCCGGTGGCGGTGGAGAGCGCTGGGAGCTCCCACTGCTTCCTCGGCTGGCCCTTCTTCCTGCCGAGGTCACTCCACCCCTTCGTGTCCTGGAGGACCACCGCGATCGGCACCATCCGACCGCCCGACTCGCTGTGCACGCGCACGCCGAAGTGCCCGACCGCCGACAGCACGGACCGGGAGGCCGCGCACACCGTCGCGAGCCATCCGGAGCAGGGCTGGTCTGCCTGCTGTGCAACGGCGTCCTGGTCTTCGACACCGGTGAGCTGCTCCCCGACGGCCAGGTCATCGCCCCGCACCGGCCCCTGGCCGCGGCCTGACGGCTGATGTCTGATCCGCCCGCACCGACCGCCGACTTCTGGTGGCCGGGGCGGGCGGTGATGGGGAGCCGGACAGTCCGGACCCGACAAACCCTGAGATGAGGCTCGCATGCCCAAGACGACAAACGCCCCCGCCGCGGCGGTGTTCAGCGGTGCCACGCTGAGGAAGGCGGCGGAACTAGCCGCCGACTTCTACCGGCCGGTGTGGATCGGCCCCTCCGGCGAGGAGTCCTCCGGCGAGGCCGTGGCTCGCCACTTGGAGGCCACCATCGCCCTGCTCGACAAGGACGGCTGGATCCGCGCCTACCACTACGGCAAGGGCTGGTCGGCCGGCGCGGACCTCGCCGACGACGACTCCATGACGGTCAAGGCGATGGTCCGGGTGCTTCTGCGGTTCGTCCGCGACGAGAGCGGCACCGGCCCGCAGCGGACTTTGTCCACCGCCCTGCGCCACGTTGGTGAGGACGGCGGGCACGGAGACACGGACACGGCCTCCATCGGGTCCGACGTCCTGGACCTGGTGATCCAGGCCCACACCGGGTCCGACTCCGCCCGCGCCACACCGTGGTCGGAGCGGCAGCACCGCACCCACGCGGACGTCACTGCCCTGCTGACCGCGGGTGCCCGGTTCGCCCGTACCTACGGGCCCGGCCAGGAAACGGCGGCCGTCTGACCCGCCCGGGGCTGACCGCACCAGCACAACGGCCCTCCGAGTCCCCGGCATTTGAGCTGCCGGGGCCCCGGAGGGCCTGCTCACGACCCTACCGACCCGATGCCGACTGCGGTGACCTCTTGCAGGAGGCGCCGGAGCGTAAGAGAGGACCCCACTGTGGCTCCCAAGACCGCCACCCGCCACAGGCGCCGGAACGCCGCGGCCGCGAAGCCCCGCGTCAATGGGCGGGCCAAGGCACAGGCGCCGGCCACCGTTCCCGCACAGGCCGCCGCCTTCGAGGACACCGTGCCGCTGGTATTCGAGGAGGTCGACCCGGTCGTTGCCGACGCCGCGGACCGTGCCGCCGACCTTCGGGACCTGGCCGCCGACGACGTCGCGCGGATCCTCGCCGACAGCGAGGCGCGCGCCACCGAGCTGCTGGACGGCGCGCGTACCGAGGCGGCCTCGATCACCGAGGCCGCCACCGCGGAGCAGTCCCGCCTCCTGGCCGTCGCCGCGACGGACGCCGACCGGGTCCGCACGGAGGCCGCTACCACGGCGGCCGCCACCGCGGAGCAGCTGCTCGCCGACGCGCACCGCGACGCCGACACCGTCACGACGAAGGCGTCCGGCGAAGCCGACCAGGTCCTCGCCGACGCCAAGGCGGCTGCCGAGCAGCTGCTCGCCGACGCCCGCCGCCAGGCGGAAGAGGTCACCATCACGGCGACCGCACAGGCGGAGCAGGTGAAGACCGAGGCGGCGCAGGCCGCCGCGAAGGCCCTCGCCGACGCGGAGACACAGCGCGCCGAGCTGCTCTCCGGCGCGGAGCGCACCGCGACGGAGACCCGCACCCGCGCCACCACCGACGCTGAACAGCTCCTGGAGCGGGCGCGAGGCGAGGCCGCCCGGCTGCGCGAGAGCGCGGACGCCCAGGCCGTGCAGGTGCGCACCGAAGCGGAGAAGGCGGCCGCCGAGGTGTGTGAGGACGCCGCCCGCGAGCGGGAGGCGTCCCGTGCGGATGCGACTCGCACACGCGCGCTCGCCAAGGAGGACATCGGCCGGCTGCGGGCGACGGCGACCGAGGACGCCGAGCGGCTGACCCGCACCGCCCGCGAGGAAGCCGACCGCATCCTGGCCGCGGCCCGCACCAAACGGGACGCGGAGCTCAAGGAAGCCGAGCATGCCCTGGCGCAGGCCCGGCTGCGGGAAGCGGACGCGGACGTCACGCTGAAGGCGGCCGACGACATGGCGGCCGAAGCCGCCGCCCAGATGAAGCGCGCCACCGACCGCACCGAGCGGGCACTGGAACGCAAGCGCCTCAAGCTCCAGGCCAAAGGGGAACGCAGGGACGCGCAGGAGGCCCGCAAGGCCAAGGCCCGTGAGCTGCGGGCCTCGTCCCGCGCCGGGAAGCCGACCGTGACCGACCGCGTGAAGCAGTTTGTGAAGGTCAACGCGGAACGTCTGATGGTGATCGGCCCGATCACCGCCCCGATGGCCGTGGCGTGGACGGGCCAGGCCGGGTTCGCCGAGGACATCCTCGGCTGGGTCGTCCCGTTCACGATCCTGTTCGCCGCAGCCTGGGAGCTGTCGACGGCGTTCGTCGGCTGGATGTACCACCAGGCCCGCCAGAGCGGCGACGCCGGAACCCTCTACCGGGTCTCCACTTGGATCTTCGCCCTCGGGGCGGCGGTCATGAACTTCTGGCATGCCTCCGGGCAGCCGGTGGCCGGCAGCCGGGTCTGGGACGCGAAGGAGGAGATCTGGACAGAGCAGATCACCTACTGGCACTTCACCCCGAAGGCGGTGGCGTTCGCCGCCATGAGCATCGTCGGCATGGTGCTGTGGGAGCTGTACGCCTCGCTGATCCACCGCCGCAAGCTCCGTGAGGACGGCAAGGTCGCCAAGGCGCGGCCCTCCATCGGGGCGGTCCGCTGGTTCCGCTACCCGGTCCACAGCTTCACCGCCTGGTCTCTCGCGATCACCGACCCGCGCCTGACCACGCTGGACCGGGCCTGGACCGCAGCCGGTGCGCAGCTCGCGGACCGCAAGGCGGTCCGGACCGGTCTGGCCCTGCACCGGGTTGTCGTCCCCCGCATTGGAGCCGACGACCATGGACCGGCCGCCATCCCCACCGTGCTCACCCTGACCCGCACGGACCGGACCGGAACGCTAGAAAGCCCTGCTCCGGTCCGCCCGGTCCAGCACGGCGGGTACGCGGTCCGGTCCGGTCCGGCCGACCGGAAGGCGGTCCACGGCCCGGTCCGGACCGCAGGAGCCACGGACCGGACCGGCGGACCGGCGCTCGCCCTGGAGGCCGGTCCGGCCGGACCGCAGAGCGCTGACCTGCCGACCGGTCCCGGTCCGGACCGGGGACCTCGGACCGTGCCCGCCACCCAGAGTGCGGCGGCCACGCGCGGGGTGACGGTCCGGACCGCCGACGCCGCTCCGAGGCCACAGGAGCCGGACCGCACCGGACCGGCCGGCCAGGAGGCACCGGCCCGCGCAAGCGGTCCGGGCCGAGGCGAGGAAGACGGTCCGGACCGCACGGTCATCACGCTCACGGACCTGGAGCGGACCGCGCTGGACCGGCTCCGGACCGCGAACGAGCCGCTGAACCGGACCAACATCGCCAAGGCGGTCCGGGCCGAGGGTGGCTCCATCGCCACGGACCGCGCCGGACAGATCGCTGTCGCCCTCAAGCAGCACACGGTCCGCTGACCGGACAGCCCGCACGACGTCCTGCCGCTCATAGTCGCCACCGGTCCGCGCTTGCTCACCGAGCGCGGACCGGTGACGGCCACGGCCGGCAAGGCGTCACAGGCGACCGTCACGCTCGCGGAAGTCGCGGCCGTCGCCGGTGTGCCGGTCCCCGAGACCGGTGAGCGCCTGAGCGACGAGCAGCTCGTGGTCGTGCTGCGGCATCTGCGCTACCGCGAGGACCCGCCGCTGTCCTACCGCCAGGCCGTCGCCGCCTTCCGCGAGGCCGGCTTCGTCGGCGGCGAGGAGCGCATCCGCCGCACCTGGGGCGAGCTGATGTCGCGCGACGACGCCACCGAGGCCGAGAAGGCGGCCGAGGATTCGGAAACCAGCCACACCAACGACGATGCAAATGCGGACGAAGAGGACGAGGAAGAGGCCGGTCCCCGGTCCTGAATCCCACCCCTCCGGCACCACCAGTGCGCGCCCGCCCGGCCCCGGCCGGACGGGCGCGTGCTGCGACTGCCAGAGAAACCACGCAGTCGACGAGGCAGCAGCAGACCCCTCCGGCGCAGACCCGGCGAGCGCCACGGCGAGCGACCCCCTGGCCGCAGACCCGAGAAGCAGACCCGGCGAGCGCCACGGCGAGCACCGCCACCGCACAACCGCACCACCGAACCACCCGTCCGCTGAGGGAAGGAGGCGCGGCCCGATGAGCGGCTCCGCGTACTGGAACCGGGAGATCCGAAAGGCCGACCAGCGGTCCCCGAAGGAGGGCGCGACCAAGCGCCTGGACCGGCTGCGCGGCGTGCTGCGCGGCGTCGACCCGGCGGTCGCCAACCGCGCCTGGCGCGAGGTCGGCGACGCCGTCCAGAAGATCACCGAACGCTACACACGGTGATCGTTCACTCATTCGTTCACTCGCGGGGAAGGTGAACGTTCCCGGCCCCTACACGCGTACGTACGCGTACGAGGGCCGCGTTCACCCTCCCCGGTCGCAGACCGTGAAGGGAACGCGATGGAGATTCTGCTCGCCGCCTGCCTGCTGGCATGGGCGGCAGGAGCGCAAAGCGAGCGCGCCGCGCTCGGCATCAGCCCGGCGCAGCGCGAACTGATCAAGGAACAGGTCCGCCACGACAAGACCGTCCGGAAGATCGCCGAGAAGCACGGAGCCACCCCGCCGGCGACGAACCACGCCGGGGTCTCGCCGTGGAAGGAGCCGGCGGCGTCGGGCGAGGGTTCGCTGACGGTTCCGGAGGCGTTTCGGGCCGGCTATCGCGGCCACACCGCGGTCGCCCGTGTCGCGACCCCGATGGGCCGCCGCGTCGGCAGCTGGGCCGCCCGCGGCGTCGCCTGGGGCAAGGACACGGGCCGGGGCGCCCTGCGGGAGTACCGCAAGCGCCGCCAGGCCGCCGGTGAGCCTGACCCGGCCCCGGTCGCCGCGCCCATCCCGCCGATGCCGGCCGAGCCGCCCACCGTGTGGGCGGAGGACGGCTGGGAGCCGGAGGAAGCCGAGAAGCCGCCTGAGTGGGCCTCAGAGCCGCCTGCAGAGGACGACGGCGGTGACTGGTTCACCAACGCCCGCAACGCCCCCAGGGGCCCCGCAGAAGGCCACGCCCCGGTGCCCGGGCCCCGCAGTCCGGCTGACGAGGCTCCGCAACCCGCCGCCAACGCGCCGGATCCGACGCCGGACCCCGGCGACGGCGGTGTCTCAAAAACAACCATCGACGACCGTGGAGGAGTTGGCCGGATGGCATCCGAGGTGAGCTACGACTCCGTCATGGAGGAGAGCGACGAACTCTCCCTCATGTGCGAGGACGACGTGCAGGTCTACGGCCGGATCCGGCAGCGCTGCGAGCGCGAGATCGGCCGCGCCGACCAGCTCGTCGCGCAGCTGGAGGACGTCGGCGCCGGGCCCACCGTCATCGGCTGGGTCACCCGCTGTAGCGAGCAGTACCAGGTGCTGCTCGCCCAGCTGGACGAGCTGGAGAAGAACACGATCTCCCAGGGCGAGGCCGTCGTGAAGGCCAAGGCGCTGCTGGAGGCCGGCCAGGGCTACTACGCCGACATCGCGGCCGACATGGAGTCCGTCGCCGACCGCGACTTCTACATCTCCGACCAGGTCGACGGCGAGGACACCAGCGCAGAGACCGAGACCTACGAGACCCGAGGAGCCCACGCATGAGCGCCACCCAGAAGGCCGGCGCGGCCGTCGCCTACGTCGCCGTCCTCGCCCGCGCGACCGCCTACGGTGTGCGCGCCGCACGCACCAGGGCGGCGGTCGAGCGGCTCGAGGCCCGGTTCAGCGAGCGGGCCGACTCCGCCCGCTACCTGTCCGAGGCGATGACCGTCCTCAACGTCGACGAGCCCACCACCACCGCCTACATGGAGATCGCGACCCTGTCGAACGCCATGGCGGGCAACGTCGGGCAGATCGTCTCCGCTTCCGACTCCCTGTCCACCGCCGCGCAGGGCCTGGACGGCGAGACCCGTGCCCAGCACGGCCGCATGGCGGAGGCCAACCGCACGCACAACGTGCAGATGGCCGACCGCGAGTTCATCCAGCGCCGCTAGGCGCACCCCACCCCGCCCGCAGCGGCCGGGGCCGCCGCGGGCGGTCCCGGCCGCTGCCTTCGCGCCAAGGGAGAAGGCCGATGGCGACCACGACCGCGCCCCAGACAGACGACAAGGACGACGACACCACCCAGGAGCTGACCGGCATCCGGGCGCGGGTCGCCGAGCTGCAGCGCTCCCCCGGCCTGTACGCCGGTGCCGCGCTCGGTCTCGCGCCCACGCTGATGACCGACGGGCAGCTGCTCGTCACCACCTTCGGCGCGACCGGGGTGGCGGCCGGGTGGGCGGCGCTGGGCATGCTGCCCGGCCCGTGGCGGTGGCTGCCGGGCAATGGCGAGCCGTGGGAGTGGATGTGCCGCTCCAGCCGCCGCGGCTACCGGCGCACCCTGCGCCGCATGCGCGCCCGTCTCGCCCAGGGCCACTCCCTTCCGCCGACCCTCGGCGCGGACGGTCGGCTCGTCGACACCCTTGGTGTCGCCGACGGCTGGTACGCGCACCCGAAGCGGCCGGCCCTGGTCCGCGAGGTCACCGCCGATGCCCGCCGGGCCCGTTGCGAGCTGCTGCGCACGGCGTGGGCGCGGCTGCTGCCCGACTGGCAGACGGGCTGGTGGCGCAGATACAGCCCGGTGGAGATGGCCCTGCGGGCCGGTCCCCTCGCGGCGATCCCCGCCACCGGGTTCGTGGACATGCCCTGGTGGGCGCACCTGGTCGTCGGCTCGATCGCCGCGTCGTGGGGCGCGAGGGTGTGGGCGAAGCCCGACCCCGCCAACCCCGAGACGGAGCAGGAGGCGGCGGGCGAGGACTGGTACCTGGCCCGCTGGGTGGAATGGATCGCCTGCGACCGGGGCCCGCTGCCCGCCTCCAAGCTCGCCAGCGTCCACCTGGACGACGACAAGCTGACCGCCGTCATCGTCTCCACCACCGCCAGGCCCGCCACGTCGCTCGCGCAGGACTCGGTGTCGATCGCGTTCGACGTCCCGCCGCGCGCGGTCAACATCTACCGGCCCGACGACATGCCGGCCTCCCGCGCCAAGCTCACCGTGCGCCTGCGCGCCAAGGTCACCGAGCTCGACGAGGACGACCTGCCCGCGGTGTGGAAGGGGTTCAGCCCCTATCCGGGCAGCCAGCTGTACGACGTGGAGGACACACCGTTCGGCCGGAAGTTCAAGATCCTCCTTCCCCGGCGCGGCGCCGGTGTCTCCGAGGTCCAGCCGCGCAGCATCGCCCAGGCCCTCGACATGGAAGGAGAGGACAGCGCGGCCCGGCTTCACCTGCGGGTACTCGACGCCCGCCGGATCGAGGTCAACGACATGTCGATCAACCCGCTGGCCGGCGGGATCCCGCTGGACCTTAACGCCCTGCGCATGGACGACCAGGGCTACGTCACCGTCGGCCGCGACCTGTACGGAGCTCCGGCGAAGTGGCGGCTGCTGAAGTTCGACCCCAAGCGCCGCGGCCTCAGCGGCGGGGCGTCGGCGTCCGCAGTCCACTCCTTCGGCTCGGGCACCACCGGCGCCGGCAAGACCTCCCTGGAGGAGGACCTGCAGATCGCCCAGCGGATGAACGGGTTCGTCTCCTGGCTCGCCGACGGCAAGGGCGGCGCCGGCTACGCCCCCTGGATGAACGACCTGGACTGGATCGTCAAGTCGTTCTACGGGGCGATGCTCATGGGGCAGGCCGCCAACGCGGTCTCCGAGTCCCGCTACGCGGAGCAGATGACCATGCAGTGGCTCGACGCGGAGGGCTACACCGAGAACGGCCGGAGCTTCTTCGTGCCGTTCGAGCCGTTCGCACCGGTGGTCATCACCTGGGACGAGTTCAACGAGATGATCCTCAAGGACCCCACCGCAGACCACGTCAAGCCGCTGCTGCGCAGTGTGTCCAGCGTCGGCCGGCTCTCCCGCGCAGCCGGGATGGCCGCCCGGGTCTGGGTCCAGATCCCGAACCTGGACTCGATCGGCTCGGACGCCAGCGCGAACGCAATCCGCGACATGCTCCAGTCCGGCAACATCGCCCTCTTCCGCACCGCGAGGTCGGACGTGGACGTCATGTCGCTCGGCTCGCGCACCCCCGAGTTCCGGCTCTCCCCGCTCCCGGAGCGGTTCCCGGACGGCTCGGAGACCGGCGGCCTGTTCTACATCGCCGACGGCAAAGCCCAGTACACCCAGTCCCGGGCCATGTTCCACACCAACCCCGCCCGCGTGAGCCGCCAGTTTCCGCTGCCCACGCTCACCGACCGGGAAGCCGAGGTCGCCGGCGCGGCCTACCTGCGCCGGGAGGAATACCGGCACTTGGACGCCGCCGACGAGGAGCAGTTCCTGCGCGAGGTGTTCAAGGAAGAGCAGGCCAAGCCGAATCGCAGGCCCACCGTCATCGACATCAGGCCCCAGGTCGGCCCGGCCGACGCGGATGTCGACGACGAGGACCTGGACGAGCTCGTCCCGCCGACCCGCTCCCAGCTCGTGTGGGACGCGGTCGACAGCGGCGCCCGCCGCAACAAGCAGATCGCCGAGGTCACCGAGCTCAAGCCGACCAACGTCGCAGGCGCCACCAAGCGCCTGGAGCGCCACGGCAAGCTCCACAAGATCGAGCGCGACTGGCACACCGCCGAACGCCTCGACGCCTGACCTGCAGCCCCACCACCCCTTTACTCCGGGAGTAGACCCATGACGCTCACCGTCACCGGCCTGTTCACCATCGTCGCCATCGGCCTCGGCATCTGGTTCAAGAAGGACTCCAGCTTCCGCAAGCGGGAGTTCATCGCCGTCTCCGTGTTCTGGATCCTCGTCGTCGCCACCCCCTGGGGCGCCACCGCCGTCGCCAAGGTCCAGGACGTCATCGGCACCGGCGCCAAGACCGCCAGCGACACCGTCAACTCCGTCTCCAACAAGTAGCCCCAGCCCACGCCGAAGGCGGCCCGCCGAACCGCGGGCCGCCTCCGCCGCGCTCACGGCCCCATGCAGGAAGGAACCCACGTCATGGCCGACCACCGCGACAGCGCGGAACACACCCCGGTGACGGCCCAGGAAGCGTTCGAGGCGGCCCGGCTGCTCGCCGAGGGGTACAGCAGCAACGCCCCCACCGCCACCCACTACCGCGACATCGTGCCCGCCCCGACGCAAGGGGACGCCATGCCGTACGCCCAGCCCGGACGGCCGCCGATGTCCCAAAAGGCCACCGACCACGCCTCCCTCGTCCTGGTCTACTCCCTCGGCTCCCTGCCCGTCGGAGCGGCCATCTCCCTGGTGCTGTGGTCGCTGTCGAGCGTCGACGCCACCACCCTCGCCATCGCCGCGGCCGCCCCGGCCGGGCTCGTCGGCACGATCGGCATCGCCGCCCGGATGATCGGACGCGCCGTACGGGACGGCGCCTCCGCGCTGCCCAGCACCACCATTCACCAGCACCAAGGGCCGACCTACCTGCAGCACAACGAGCTGCACACCGACACCCGCTGGTTCGGCCGCACCACCAACCAGCTCCCGCCCGACAACAGCTGACGCACTGACGTCTGCCTGTCCCCTCCCGCACCCCCACCCGGGGCCCGGGCGCGGGCAGGGAGCCGGAACAGCCCCGCTCCAACGCACCGCCTTACCGACGGGCCGCCGCCCACCGACGCACCCGCGAACAAGCCAAAGCAGTCCGACCGTGCACAGCAACGACCAGACCCCGCAGAACCAGCCCGCCGACACGGCCACCAGCCCACCACATCCCGCCTCGCGGAACTGCGCGCCTGGTGGGACGAAGCCTGGGCCAAAGACGGCGTGCTCCACGAAATGTGGGAGGACCTGCCCCAGGCGCCGGAGCTCGGCTGGCACCTGATGGCCAACTGGGTAAGGCCGCGTGAGCCAGGCCCCGTCCCGACCGTCCAGGCCGGGACGGGGCCCGCACATCCGGGCGGCCGCGCATCGGCAAAGGGTCGACCGCCCGCTCCCTCACCGTTTCGAGTTCAGGAGAGATCCAGCATGCAGCATCGTCCCGCCGTTTTCGCGGCCCTTCTCGGACTGACCCGCGCCGGTAGCGCGATCGGCGATTTCTGGGTGCAGAGCGATTTCTGTGCCCGTGTGAAGGGCGCTTCCGACGACCACCCGGTCACCTACCAGGACCCGGTCACCGGGGAAGAGACGACCCACGGCACGGCTGACGGCCGTTCGGCGTGCCTTCAGCACTGCCTGACCTACACGACCACGCAGGCGATCATCGCCGGGGCTGGCGCCCGCGCCCTCGGCATCCGGGTCCACCCGGCCGCCGCCGCGGTCGCGCTCGCCCTCTCCTTCGCCACTCACTACGCCGCGGACCGACGCGTCCCGGGCAAGGCTTTCCTGGAGAAGATCGCCACCAAGACCGGCAAGGGCGACTTCTACAAGCTGGCCTCGCACGGAATGAATGGCGCGTTCCACCTCGACTCCGCCTGGCACCACGGCTGGGAAACCCTCGCGGCCGTGGTCGCCACCACCAAGGCGACCCCCCGATGACCGGCCGTTCCCGCACGCGCCTGGACCAGGTGCGCGCCTCCGTCGGCATCGCCCAGCTCGCCCTCCAGCAGATCGCCGACGACCTGAGCACCGACGACGTCGACGCCCGCGAGCTCGCCTCGATCCTGCGCGAGCTCCAGGAGGACATCGACGTCCCCGGCGGCCTCTTCCCCGCCCTCGCGCAGCTGGTCACCGCCGCCGCCCGCCGGGCGGAGCAGATCGAGCCCGACCGCGACGGCGACGCCTCCTGCCCCCTGCACGAGGCCGCCGCCCTGCTCACCGACAACGCCGGGCAGCGCCTGAACTGGGCCGCCCGCTCCCTCGACCCGCAAGGAGCTCCCGAATGACCTCGGTGCTGTACCCGAACCTGCCCGAAAGCGGACTGATCGTGCTGATCGGCGCTTCGGGCGCAGGCAAGTCGACCCTGGCCCGCACCTGGCCGGCCTCCCAGGTCCTCTCCCTCGACGCCCTGCGCGACACGGTCAGCGACGACCCCGGCGACCAGGACGCCACGGCCGATGCCGCCGACGTCCTCAAGCTGATCCTGGAGCGCCGGATGGCCCGCAAGCTCAACACGGTCATCGACGCGCGCAACATCGAACAGTCCGTGCGGGTGGAGCTGGTGATGGCCGCCAAGCGGCACGGGATGCCGACCGTCGCGGTCATCGTCGCCACGCCGCTGCGGGTCTGCCTGGAGCGGCAGAGCCCGCGGCCGACTATCCGGCGCGTGCCTGAGGACGTCGTCCGCGCCCAGCACCGGGCCATGGTCCACTCCCACCAGCGACTCGCGGCCGAAGGCTTCAACACCATCGTGTTCGCCGACACCTTGTACCGCCTGGAGCCGTTCCTGAAGCAGCTCTCGCAAGTCCGGGAGGCCGACCTCGGGCGCGACGGCAGCGACGGCCTGGGCGACCTGTGGCTGGTCCGCCGCTTCTTCGGCCCGGAGATCCTGCCGCTGTGGCGGTGGCGGCCCGGCTCGGACCTGGTGACCGGCCGGGACCGCGCCGCGGAGATCCGCCTCGGGCCGCAGTCCCTCACCCTGGCGTTCCGCGACGACGTCGACGGAGAAGGCGACTTCGGCTTCGACGTGGCGCTGCCCTGCCCCTTCGACCCGGAGTGCACCGGGCAGGCGTGGGCGCCGGCCTACTCGGTCACCGACCTGCACAAGGCGCTGACCGGCGCCATGGACAGCGACCCGGACATCGTCTGCACCGTCCACGGCGACGGCACCGACGACCACGACCACGACGATGACCCCGAGGGCCGCGCCGGCCTTCAGGCGCAGTACGCGGACGCGGTCGCATGAGCCGCGCCACCGACGGCCCGCACCCGCTCACCCCGGCCGACCTCCCGGCCGGGGATGAATGGGCCCACGGCTGCCCGACCTGTCACCTCCCGATCCAGGGCGGCACCGCCGGCCTCGCCGCGCACCGCCGCACCGTCCAGTTATGAGCGGCCCGCCCGCTCCTGCCCCTCTCACGGAGGCCCGCATGGCCCGCAAGCCCGTCACCTGGTACATCGCCACCCCCGCCGACGGCATCATCGAGACGTCCCGGCACGCCGGAACCCCGGTGAACCTCGCCGCCAACGTCGGCCAGGTCCTCGACCACCCCAAGCCCTGCACCAACCTGTGGTTCGACGAGAGCCCCTTCTCGTACTTCCGCATGGTCAAGTGCGTCGGTGAGGCGCTGGAGGACACCGGCATCTGGCCCATCACCTGGCCCGTTCGGCTGTGGATAGTCCAGCCGCTCGGCCAGACCGGCAACTGGAGCCAGCACTACTCCCCCTACCGGCTGCTCTCCCACCAGATCCGCGTCCTCGAGGAGACCGACGCCCACCGCGCGCTCGGCCCCTGCGGTCGCGACGTCCTGGACGTCGTCCAGCAGCAGATCCCCGAGCGGGCCGTCCGCTGGGCTGCGAACTGGGACGCCAACCCCGAGGGCATGCGCCAGCGGCAGTGGAACTGGGAGCAGTGCGGCGGCTCCACCTGCGGCAGCGGACAGTGGGCGCAGTCGGTGGCCCACGCGACGTCGCACGCCCGCCGCGAGTCGGCCGCCCAGACCTGGACCGAGCACCTCGCACGCCGCGCCGTCGACCAGGCCCTCGCCGACACCAACGCCAGCATGCACGCGTACAGCTATGCCTACGCCCGCGCCGCCGGCCACGCGGTCGCCGCCCAGCACCAGGCCCGCTTCGACGCCTACGTCCTGGACGCGCTCCGCGGCACCGGCCTGGACTCCCCCGCCGCCGTCGCTACCTGACGGGCTCTCCGTGCCGCCCCGGCCTCCTCGCACCACGCAGGGCCGGGGCGGTCGCGGTGGCCCCTCAAGCACTGGCACGGAGAGGAGATGGGCGTCATGCCGCGCACCGAGTTCTAGGTTGACGTCCCGATACACGACACCACCAACCCGGCCCGCAAGGGCGTTGTGGTCGGGTAGCCGGAGACCATTACTGATCCCCGGCCCTCTCAGAGCCGGCGTCGCCGACTCCCCCGCCACAGCCCTGCGCCGCGCCCACGAGGTCTACGACGCCGCGCTCGCCGCACACACGGCCGGACTCAAGATCCCCGGCAAACAGCCGGACCAGTGGGGAGCGCGCGGGCTGAAGCCCGGCCGGCAGATGGAGTGGCCCGCCGCGAAGGCCGGCCCCTGGCACAACCCCCTCAGCTGGACCACTCGCAGCGACTTCACGCTGTAGCTCCGCCCCGGGACAGGCGCCCTTGGCGTCCAAACCTGCCGCCTGTCCCGGGCCTACCCACCCCGTACGAGACGAGAGAGGGAGATCCCCAGTATGGACTCCGTCCTGCACACCCGGGCCCGAATCGGGCAGCGCGCCCTCTTACTGACCACCGCCGCCCTGCCGTTGACCGGCTGGGCCGTCCACGCCGTCGCCCTGCACAAGCGACTGGCTGCCACCCGGAAAGATCCGCTGACCGGGCTGCTGCGCCGCGACGCCTACACCGCCCGCGCCCGCCGGCTCCTGGCCCGGCACGACGACGACACGGCGGTGGTCTTGGTCGACCAGGACCACTTCAAGGCCGTGAACGACGACTTCGGCCACCCGGCCGGAGACGCCGTCCTGGCCGCCACCGCCACCCGGCTCACCGCGTGGGCGGGCCCGCGCGCGTCCGTCGGCCGTCTCGGCGGCGATGAGTTCGCCGTCGTCGTCCAGGTACCCGCCGCTGGCCTGGAGCAGCGCCTCGCGCAGCTGGTCCGCATGCTCCACACACCGGTCGTCCTGGACGACGGCCGCACCCTCGACATCGCCGCCTCGGTCGGCGCCGCGACCCCGGACATGGTCGGCTCCCGCGATCTGACCGTGCTGCAGCGGGCCGCTGACGCCGCGCTGTACGACGGCAAGCACACCGGACGGGCCCACCTCGCCACCCAGCAGCACGCCGCGGTGCCGTCCATCAACGGCCGCCGCGCCGGGCGCCCGGGAACGGCCGTGTGGGGGCGAGCCGCATGAGCACCGCGACCCTTCCCAAGCGCGACTGGATCCGCGGCATCACCATTCGGCAGCCGTACGCGGGCTGCATCCTCGCCGGTGCCAAGACGGTGGAGAACCGTCCGAACCGATGGCGGCCGGGCTGGGTGCTGCTGCACACGAGCAAGACGATGGACCAGCCCGCCCTGCGCATCCTGCTGATCGGCCGCACGATTCGCAGCCGACAGCTGGTCACAGGCGCAGTGGTCGGCGTCGCCCGGATCACCGACTGCCACCAAGACCCCGAGGGGTTGCCACCCTGCTCGGAATGGGCGCACCTCGGCGCGTGGCACTTGGTGCTCGCGGACGTCCAAGAGCTCGCCCTGCTCATCCCAGCACGCGGGCAGGTCGTGCCCTGGAAACCGGCCCCGGACCTGGTGGAGCAGGTGTTCCAGCAGCTGCCCGGCTTCCGGCCGTGACCAGCCGCCACCGCAAAACGCCGCTGTGGGAGCCGGGCCTAATCCCGGCTCCCGGCGCGCTCCTCGAATGGCGTGACAGCCAGCACTTCGACCGCTGGCAGGACCGCCCCTGCGTGCTGTGCGAGAAGCCCACGCCGATGCGCTCCCACTACGGGGAGCCCGTGCACAAGGTGCGCTGAGGACTGGATCGCCGCGAACCCGGTTGAGGCCCGCCTCGGCAGGTTCGCCTCCGACGTCCAGTCCAGGTGCCGGCGCGACGACGACCACGCCTGATCCCTCCCGACGGAGGCCCCTATGAACAGCACCGAGCAAGACGTCAACCACGCCCTCGTCTACCCCGAGCCGCCCGCTTCCCCGCTCTGGCACCGCCACGGTGCACAGAAGCCCCGGCCGCTCACCCCCGACCAGCAGCAGCGCAACCGCGAACTCCTGGGGCTCGCCCAGCGCAAGCCCCGCACCACCGCCGCGTAGAGGAGCCGACCGTGTTCACCGACATGAACGAGGCCCTCGAAGCAGAGGCCCTCGAACTCACCCCGATCGGCAGCGGCCAGAGCGCCGCCGCCTCCCTGGTGGTCGCCCACCAGGCCCGCGACAAGGACGACCTTGCCGACCTGCTGGGCGCACTGGGTCTGCCCTGCGGCGAGGACGACCTCGTACGTCTGCTCCCCCACATGAACACGTCCGACAACCCGACGACCGGAGACACGATGCCCGCCAACGCCTTTACCGCCACCGCCGCCTCCATGCTGAACAACGGCGACAGCCCCGAACACGTCCGCGAGACCCTCGGGTTGTCGGAGAGCGAACTGGCCGAAGCCCTCTAGTACACCGACCAAGACGTCCCCACCCCGGACACCGACGCCCCGCAGGCGGCTGGCCCCGCGTCCGATGGTGCGGTGGACAGCGACGGGATCGAGGCGTTGCTCTCCTGGGCGAAGGATCACCCGGCCGCCGTCATCCGCAACAAGGCCGCGCGCGTCCGCAGCGACCTCCACGAGCTGACCGCGCGGCGCGAGGCCGACGATGCCCAGCGGGAGGCCGAAGTGCGCGTCGCCAAGCTGAAGGCTGAACTGGAGCAGGCACAGGAAACCCTGCGCACCGTGAAGGCCGGCGGCCGTCCCGCAGCGACCGCCGCAGCTTCCGCGCCGACTGCCACCAAGCGCAGCAAGGAGCAGCTGGCCGCGATCCGGACGTGGGCGCGCCAACGGCCACCAGGTCGCCGACCGCGGCCTCCCGGCAAAGACGCTCCTGGACGCGTACGACGCTGCCCACCGCACCACCACCCTGGCGGAGGCGAGCTAAGGACACCCAACACCTCGCCATCGACGGCTACCTGGACACCGTCCCCGCACCCGGCGACGACCCGGGCACTGCCCGGTTCCAGCTGATCGTCTCCCCCACCGACGACGCCAGGGATGAGACTCCGCCAGCCAGAATCACAGCGTCCCCGTCCGGAGGCGTTTCCGCCGCCGGGCCTGTGGCGTGCTGACGAGCCTTTGGAAACGAGGGTCTGACCGGAGTTCCGTGAAACAGGGGTCGCCTTGAGCCTCTTTCTTGTCGCGTTCAGTGACGATGGCGTATTGGAGGTCCTGGATGGTGTACTCCATCTGCTGTCGTCGAGCCTCTTCGCTGAGGTTTCTTCGTCGCGCGATGAGCATGTGCGTGCATGCGTGGTCGTAGGCCAGCCGAGGTGAGGTGTGCGGCTCCTCGTGAGAGTGCTGTGCCGTGACCTGCCCGGCCTCGGTGGTCTCCTGCAGTGCGTTGAAGCATTCCACGAGGTTGCGGGCGTGCGGGCGCATCGCCGCTTGCTGGTGGCACAACTCCTTCCCCTTCCATGCGACCTTGCTGGGGTCGCATAGGCGGTTGAGCTCGTCGGCGGACTCGCGGGCGCTGACCAGCATGGTGGCACGGCCCTCGTCCGTGCCTCCAGCGTCGATGTATCCGTTGACCCACTGGGTGGCACTGCTGTAGAGGATTCGGATCTTGAGCGGCATCCATCCCTCGCGGTCGTCGGAAACCTTCGAGATCTCGCAACGGTGGTACTGAGCATCGATGGCCCGGGCGAAGCCGCCGAAATCCGTTTCCTCGTGGGGCTGTAGCCCGTAGGAGGCCCATAGATACTCGAACAGCGCCAGTTCGTTCTGCGGGTCCTCGTCGACCGCTTTGGCGAGAAGTTGCACCTTGGTGGCGTCCCGGGCTTCGTTGTCGGCGAGCAGCGACTTGCTGCTGGCGATCACCTGTAGGGCGACGCTCCTCCACTGACTGGCGCCGTACAGGCCGTCCTGGAGCTCTTCGTGCACCGCGCTCAGTTGCACCAGGATGAATGCGGCGGCGCCGGTGAGCATCTGCGCCTTGGCGCGCTCCTGGTCCTCCTTCGGGAGGTGCAGGTCCGGCCGGCTAAACACGGTGCTGGCTGCCTGCTGTCCGTTGCGCGAAAGGCTGATCGCGATGCGGTTGTCGTCCACGAGGGTGACCCTGGCGCGCCAGGTCAGATCGGGCCTGAGTGCGAAGAACAGGCGGGTCAGGGTTCCCACGATCTTTCCCGCAGGCAGGGCGCTGAGCTCCTCGACGGGGATCTGACTTAGTGGTGTGGTCCCCGGTGTGGACGTGCTCTTGCGCAAGGACTGCGGGGTTTCAGTGCCGAGGCCCTTCATCCTGGCGAGCAGGTAGTCGGAGGAAGAGGCGTTCACGCTTCCGTCGGACTGCTGCACCTCGACCTGCAGACGCAGGTTCTGGCCGAGCGCCGCAGCCGTCAGCAGCACGCCGATCACGGTGAGGGTGATGTACACGAACATCAGCCGCACGTCGTAGCTGAGCGCGGAGCTCAGCAGCACCGCAAGAATCCCCGCCAGCATGATGATGTCCAGGGACAGGAGCAGGGCACGCCACCGCCGCCATTCATCGCCGCGAGCGGCCCAGAGCACCAGGGCTGCTGCCCCGACACCCACCAGTCCGATTACCAGGGCACCGACCCAGCACTGCGTCCACGTCGGTGCAAACGGGCTGAACATGGCGAACAACGGCGCCATGACCGCTGCTGCGAACAACAGGAACGCACCGACGCTGCCCATGGTGCGCCGCACCCACGCCGGCCACGCGACGGCATCGACCTTCACCAGCCACCGCGAGCACACGCCGGCAAGAGCGTAGAGGACGAGCATTCCGACCGCGGCAACCACAACGAGACGCCCAAGGGGGAGCGCCCAGTCTCGGTAGAAGCGATCACTGTTCGAAACTGCCGTGGGCAAGGGGCGACTCTTCAGGTCGGAGACGCGCGCGATGCCGGCGGCAGCGGCAGCGCTTGCGGCATCAAGCCGAAGCGCGGCAGCGAACTTGTCTTCGGCCGCCGCCAGGCCCCCGGAGCGGATCATGAGTTGCCCGGCCGTAACGAGCTCGGCTGCGTCCTGGCGGGCCTCGGCCACCAGCCGGAGGCCGTCGACGGCGCACTGCTGGTCGCCGTCGCTTGCCTTCACCGACTCGTACAGCTTCTTCGCCCGGTCCAGAGAACCCGCCAGCCGGTGACCGTCGGCCGCCTTGCACGCTTGCTGTGCGACGGTATCGGCTGGCACCGCTGCGACTGTGGTGGCCAGGACAAGCACAACCAGGGACAGGGCTCGAACAAGGCGTCTCCACATGGTCTGCAATCAAACTCAGCGACGATGCCCTCGCATCCAGGCGCACCGTCGGCGACACCAAGACCGCCCCCTCGCGCAGGAACGGAGACCACGTGGCCGAACGAACGAAGCGCCCCGGGTAAACGGTGTTGTCCGGCTGGGGGGAGGCTCGCGCACAGGGGTTGAAGGGCAACGAGCCGAACCGCCGGCACCGGACCCGGGCCCCGCGTTCTGACCGTCTTACACGTCGGCTTGGAGGAAGGCTGGAGCGTCGCGGCGCGCTGGCTCCACGTCGCCGAGGATGTCGTATCGCCAGACCACGACCTGTGTGGTGGTGAATCCGTACCAGCCCGTGCCTCGAGCGACGTGCAGGCGCGGGTCCTGCTGCGGCCACCACTCGAGCCGGGCCACGTCCATGGGGGAGAGGCCGTAGGGGGCAGAGGTCAGCGCTGCCGGGCCACCGTCGCGGAGCCACGCGACGGTGTGGTCGAGCCATGGGGCGTCTGCAGTGGGAGCGTCGTAGCGGCTGCAGTTTCCCATCGTGCACTGCCTACTGCGCCGCCGCTGGAGCCAGCGGGGACAGCAGCCCGCCTCGCTGCGGCGGAGACCATACATCTCGGCCCAGGCGGTGATGGTCTCCTGCGCCTGGCGTCGGTCTCGCACGGCATTCTCGTAGCGCACCGCGCTGTTTCGGTAGTTGCGTTGGGAGGGTGTGGAGAGCCCGTAGGGCCACCCGATACCTTCCGTGGTCCTGCCAAAGACGGCAGCGCCTCGTTCCTGCAGAGTTCTCCCAGCAGGGGAAGAGGCTGGCCTGACCTTGGGGACCGGTGCGGCGTGCAGGGTGCTGTAGCTGCGCCCGGGAACCCGTTCATCAGGCCAGGGAGCTCGGCTGATGTCTCGCTGGAGGTGGCGTCGGCCGGCGTCGATTCGGCGGGCGTGCATCTGGTGCAGCGGATCGGGCTTACGAAAATCGACGGCGTACCGTTGCCGGAGATCGTCGATGCGTGCTTGGCGTGCCTTCTTCCGTGGCGCGACGCACTCGACAGCCGCTAGTGCTGCACACGTTGGGCACGGTTGCGCCAAGGCGTACTCGTGCAGCGGAGGAAACGGGGCGGGCTCCGCTGTCGCGTCGTCGTCGGTCATCCAGTTCTCCTCTGTTGAGCCCACTCGATTCCGCCACTTTGTCACTCTCTGTAGCGTCACCGGTACGCTGCGCTTACGCGTCTTGTGGAAAGGAGACCTGGTGAGCCGCAAGCCACCACGCCGAGGCAACGAGGAAGCCCCGAAGGACACCGACGACCAGATCGCCCTGTTCGCCAGTCCTGCACCGAAGGCAAAGATGAGCGCGAAGGAGCTGTCCCCGGCCAGAAGACTCTCCGGGCTCATCTCGCAAATCGCCCGGCTCTCCGGGCTGCACCATGCAGAAGTCAACCGGCGGCTCAACCTCAAGCTCGGCGTCAGCACCAGGACGGGCGCCTCAGACGCACTGATCGAGCGTGCCCTCGAACTGGCCGAGGAGTACCTGCGGCACCTCGCCGCCCGACAGTGCCCCCCACTACCTGAACCAGCAGCTCCCCTCGTGCTGCATCCGAAGACCGCTTCGCGCAAGGGGCCTCCGCCGACTCCGGAGCAGGACCTGGCCGTCGAGGTAAAACTCAGTGGTGAACACTTCGCCGTGCAGGCCGGTGCCGGCACCGGCAAGACCGCCACACTGGTGTTGCTCGCTCACGCGGACCGTCACCGCGGCGTGTTCCTTGCCTTCAACCGATCAGTCGTCGACGATGCAGCACGCCGGTTCCCGCCCAACGTGCACTGCCGGACGCCGCACTCGATCGCCATGAAGGCTCTCGCCTCCCGCTACGGCGAGCGCTACGGGGCGCCGCGCGAACCGGCCTGGCGAGCAGGAGAACGGCTCGGCATCGCACGGACGATGAAGGTCACTTTCGGCGAGCGCGTGATGACACACAAGGCGCTGTCCTCCGCCGCGCTCGGCATGGTGGTGAAGTTCTGCCACTCCAACGACACGGACCTGTCGCCCAAGCATTTGCCATATATCCGCGGCCTTGACAACGGCCACCGCCCCGAGGTGGCCCGCTTCGTCCTGCCGTACGCGAAGCGGGCCTGGGAAGACCTCCAGAACCCTGACGGGCGGAAGGTGAAGCTCGACCCG
Source organism: Streptomyces chengmaiensis (assembly GCF_029846775.1). NCBI lineage: Bacteria > Bacillati > Actinomycetota > Actinomycetes > Kitasatosporales > Streptomycetaceae > Streptomyces > Streptomyces chengmaiensis. The sequence continues at coordinate 8,000 of NZ_JARWBG010000053.1, read as the reverse complement.
AACCACGCCTTGAAGATCTGGGCCATGACCAAGCCGGTGATCCCCGGTGACTTCCTGCTTCTGGATGAGGCGCAGGACACCAACCCGGTGCTCGAAGAGGTGTTCAACGCCCAACGGTCGCATGCGCAGCTCATCATGGTCGGAGACTCCGCCCAGGCCATCTACGGCTGGCGCGGTGCCCGTGACGTGATGACCGGCTTCGATGGCAGGCAGCTGGTGCTGTCCCAGTCCTTCCGCTTCGGCCCCGCTTTGGCCGAGGAGGCCAACCGGTGGCTCGACGCCGCCGGATCACCGATCCGCCTCCGTGGAAACCCCGCCCTCGACACGACCATCGGACCCATCGAGCAGCCCGAGGCAATCCTGTGCCGCACGAACGCCGGCACCATTACCGAGACCTTCCGCCTGCTCGAGGAAGGCAAACGGGTCGCACTCGTCGGAAGCGCCAAGGCTCTTGAAGAACTCGCCCGGGCCGCCGGTGAGCTCAAGGCCGGACGGCGCACCGCTCACCCCGAACTCGTGCTCTTCCAGACCTGGGGTGAACTCCAGGAATACGCGGAAGAGGACCCGATGGGCGGTGACCTGCTGCCATTGGTTGACATCATCGACACCCACGGGGCCGAGACGGTACTCCGCGCCGTGCAACAGCTCACAGACGAATCCGTGGCGGACGTCGTTCTCTCCACCGCCCACAAGGCCAAAGGACGCGAGTGGCTATCGGTCAAGATTGCTGAGGACTTCGAGCCACAGGCCACCAGCGAGGTCGACGCCAACGGTCGGCAGGTCCCTCGTCCTTACACCGTGGACGACTATCGCCTCGCCTATGTCTCCGTCACGAGGGCCCGGCAACGCCTCGACCGCGGAGGCCTGCAATGGATCGACAAGTACCCTGATCTCCTCGCCGGACCTGTGGCCACCATGCCTCCACGATCCACCCCCGAACCTCCTGCACGCCCGCCTGCCTTGTCACCCTGGGATCGCCTGGGTCCCCCTCCAATGTCATAGCCGTCACACATGTGATCAACGGGCGAACGTCTGAGGGGCCGATACATGGTTAGGCCCGGCCGAGAGCACGAAGTAGAGCCCGCGGGTCTCCGAGGTCTGCGACCACCATGGTGGCGCCGGCCTCGCGCAGTTCTTGGACACTCGATTGGCCCGAGGCGACTGCGAGCGCTGGCACATCGTTGCCCCGGCCGGCTGCCATATCGGCCGGCGTATCACCGACCAGCATCACGTCGTCAGCCGCTATGTGTACGTCCAGGCCTTGGCCGGCCCGGCGCATCGCGATGTGCACCGGCTCCGCCCGTTCGTCGTCGTCCTCGCCGTACGCGCCGTACCACTGGATGTGGGTGTCGAGCACGAAGGCACCCAGCTTGAGTTCGGCGACTGGCCGGCCGTTGCCGGTGACCACGTCCGATCCGACTGCTGGAGGCGTGGTGACTGAGCCTGTGCGGGTGCGCAGACTGACCGACCAGGAGGGGCAGAAGCTGCAGCAGATCGTGCGCGGGGGCAGCACGAGCTCGGTGCGCTATCGGCGGGCGATGATGCTGCTCGCGTCCGCCGGCGGGAACCGCGTTCCTGTGATTGCCCAGCTGGTCCAGGCCGACGAGGACACGGTGCGGGACGTGATCCACCGGTTCAACGAGATCGGCCTGGCCTGCATGGACCCTCGGTGGGCGGGAGGCGGTCCCCGCCTGCTCACCCCTGACGACGAGGACTTCGTCGTCCAGACGGCCACCACTCGCCCCGCCAAACTCGGCCAGCCGTTCACCCCGCTGGTCGATCCGCAAACTCGCCGCCTACCTGCGCCGCGTGCACGGACGTGCGATCCGCATCGGCCGTGAAGCCTTACGGTGCCTGCTCCGGTGCCGCGGCATCACCTTCCAGCGCACCAAGACATGGAAGGAGTCGCGCGACCCCGAGCGCGACGCCAAGCTCGACCGCATCGAGCACGTCGTGGAGCACTTCCCTGACCGGGTCTTCGCCTTCGACGAGTTCGGGCCCCTGGGGATCCGGTCCACCGGAGGCTCCTGCTGGGCGAAGCAGGGAAAGCCCAACCGCCTGCCGGCGACCTACCGCCGCACGCACGGTGTGACCTCCTTCCACGGCTGCTACTCCGTCGGCGACGACCGGTTGTGGGGCGTCAACCGCCGCCGCAAAGGCACCGCCAACACGCTGGCCGCGCTGAAGTCGATCCGTGCCGCCCGGCCCGACGGCGCACCGATCTATGTCATTCTGGACAACCTCTCCGCCCACACCGGCGCGGACATCCGCCGCTGGGCGAAGAAGAACAAGGTCGAGCTGTGCTTCACCCCGAGCTACGCCTCGTGGGCGAACCCGATCGAGGCGCACTGCCGCTTCGACTACGACCTCAGCGGTTCGGCCGGACACCGTGACGCACAACTCCGCCCGCCCTCACCCGCCTCCTGCACTGGGCCAAGGCTACGGGCGTGCAGGCCATCGCGATCGAAGACCTCGACTTCACCGACTCCAAGACCCGCGAGAAGCACGGCCGGAAGAAGAAGTTCCGGCAGCTCATCTCCGGTATCCCCACCAGCAGACTCCGCGCACGCCTCCTGTCGATGTGCGCGGAGTCCGGTATCAGCGTGATCGCTGTCGATCCCGCCTATACCTCGATGTGGGGCGCGGAGCATTGGCAGAAGCCGCTTACCACCAAGCGACGCCCCGCGACACGGCACTACGCCGCAGCGGTGGCGATCGGACGACGTTCCCTCGGTCACCGGATCAGGCGACGGACGGCACCGCCCCGCCAGCACCAGAGCGATGCCGGCGGGCATCGGACCGCCCAGGCCCGACCCGGCGACCGGGGGCGCGAGGGAAACCGCCCCCGCGTACCCGGACCACGCCTGCAAGGCGAAGGGACCGCACGCGGCAGGAACGCGGTGGACCAGAACACCCAAGACCGTTCGGGGAGTTCGACTGAGCACGTGCAACTCACGCTCAGTCTTTAGGAACGGTCTCCAGGAGAGCCGCCTCGTCGTACACCTGCTGTGCCTCCGCACCTGCTGATCCCGGAGCAGCCTGCGGCCTGTGATCCCTGCCGCCGCCTTCAGTTCTGGTCCTGGGCGTAGCGGTCTGCGTACCAGCTGGTGTCGATGTCGGGGTTGCGCGGGGTTGCCCAGAAGTGGTCGTCGGGGATGGGTGGTATCGGGGGGTGGCCGAGGTCGGCGTGGAGTTCGGCGAGCCAGTGGAGGCTGAGGTTGCTGCGGGTGGCCGCGATGTCGCATACCGCTTGGTGCGGCGTGCCCCATACCGCGTGCACCATGTTCTCCGCGGCCCATCTGCGGAGGTCGTCCATGTGTTGGTCGGCCTGAGCCATTATCGTGCGCAGGCGCAGGCCCAGCGGGCTGGCCTGGCCGCGCCGTACGGTCTCGCCCCGGTCCAGGGCGTCCAAGGTCGAGCTGACTTCGGTGTATTTGGCCAGCCCGGTTTCAACGGCAAGTCTGCGCATCTGCTTGCGCGCCGCCTCGGCCACGTGCTCGCGGGGCAACGTGGCTACCAGGGCGCCCAGTTCCTGAAGTCCGTACAAGGAGCCCACCCTGAGTGGCTGTGCCGGGCCGATCCACGCGTCCTGAGCATGCTCGCGGACGGCACGCCTCACGGGTTTTCCGGCAGCTGCAACCCCGTGCAGTTGCCGCGCCGCACCTGGTCCTTCGCGAACGTGGCTACGTACTCACGCAACAGCACCCGCTGCTCTTCCCGCTCGGCCTCCGTCGGAGGCTCAACCTTCTCGCCTTCTTCCCGGTAGGAGTAGTCATAGCCCCAGTGCGCGGCGAAGCCGGCGTTCTCGCCACCGCACTTGGCGACGGCCCACGCCCGGTCCGCGGTCAGCGCAGGCTTCCAGACGGCGCCTTCGCCCATCGGTAGCGGATCGGGACCCGAGCCCATCTCGCGCATGTCCCCGCCCCAGGTGCCAAGCCAACTGGTGAGCTCGACAAGCGGCTTGCCCGGCCTCTGGTTGTCCTTTGGCCGGAACCTGTTGTCGCTGGCCTTCTTGGGTGCGTGCAGAGTGCAGCGTCCGACAACCCCTCCGTCAGCGATGGCGATGCGTACCTCCCCGTTACGTCCTTCCGCCAGGCCACGGGTGGTGGCCAGAGCATTGCAGGCGGTGCCCTTCGCTTGCGCGCGGGGCACGAACTTGCCCGTGTCCGGCACCGCCCCGTCCTCGGGCGCGGGCAGCGGCTCGCCACCGCAGCCGAGCTTCCCGGTCATTTCGTTCGTCATCCGCACCGCGAGCCGCAGCATGGCCGCCTTCTCCTCGCGGCTCTCGGCGAAGTACGTCCAGGTGCGCACCAGCAGCCTGTGGTGCTTCCCCCAGGAGCCCTTGGCACGGCGCGGGCACTTGGGCATGAGGTAGACGCGGCTTTTCTGGGCCTCGAAGCCGGGGAGCCCGCCCGGCAGGACGGCGTGCGGCTGGCCGGAGGCGCCGATGCGGCGGATCTCGCGGTCCCGGTCCCTCCCGTCCAGATAGGCGTCCACGGCGACCACGACCTTGCCCTCGTCGTTCGTCAACACGCATTGGTAACGGCCGAGTTCCTTGTCGAAGGACTCTTCCTCCGCCCCAAGCCTCGCGTCCGTGCGTACCGTCTCCAGATCACCGCCGGGCAGCTTGCCCCCGCACGCCTCACGTGCCAGCCACCAGTCCTTGACCGGCGCCCGAACCGAGAACCCGACAATGACCAGTACGGCCAGCACACACGCTGAACCCCACCGCCACCTTCGGTGCCGCCACGCCCAGTTCCCCACCCGATCCTCCGTTCCCCGCTCACCGGTATGCCATTTCCGCACCAGTGTGCACATCCTCCCCGATCGCCCACCGCGCCGCATCGGGCGGCCGTCAGCCGAGTTCACCCAGCAGTCGCCAGGTGCCCGGCCGCAGCCCGTCGACGGCCGGTCTGGGTGAAGGCGACCTTGGCCGCATACGCCGAGCGGATCAGCGATGCCCACCACTGGGACTTCTGGTGGGACTGATCCGCTCCCCAGAAGACGTTCGACAGGGAAGTGGCCTTCAGGTGTGCTGGGCTGTCAGGCGACGGGCAGTCTGTGCCACCAATGACTGCAGCCGCCAGAACAGAAGCGCGTGTCAGTCATGCAGCTGACCGTAGAGGGGGCAGTGACAGCGTGAAGCTTGCTGTCGTGGCGCTGACCGGAGTCAACGCCGGTGGCACACCTTGTTGACTCCAGCTTCGCTGGTCCTGGTCCTGGTGCCACTCCCCCGGTGCGGCAGCTTCGGGACCACTACCTCTGGGTTGTGTCGCTGTGCTCGGCGACAAGGCGCTCAACCAGGATCTCCCGTTGTTCCTTGAGCATTCGCTCAAGCACAAGGTCGGCAATCTTGTGTCCGTCGTGCCAGGGAATCTCGTTGCCGGGCTGAAGGTTCGCGGCGGGGGCGGTGCGCGGTTCGGACTGCCCCTGGGGTTCGGCGCGGGGTGCGGGCACGTCATCGCGCGGGGGTGCCGTTTCGCTGGCTGGGCTATCACGCCGTGATAGCTCCGTCGCCGCAGCCGGGGTCGGGGCAGAGGTTGCTGCTTTGGCGGGGCGGGGGTTCTCGGGGTTATCACGGCGTGATAGCTCGGACCGCTTGCGCTCGCTGGCGGCCGCGCGGGCGTCTGCCTCGTGGCGCTGCTGCCCGGGTGGGAGCTTGGCCAGGTTGCGTACGTGCTCGACCTTGCGGCGGCCGGCGACGAGGTCTGCTTGGAGCTGGGGGTCGAGTTCGAGGATGGAGAGCTTGGACGAGATGGTCGACTGGGCGATGCCCAGGCGTTTGGCGGCTTTGTTCTGGGAACCGTAGAAGTCGACCAGCTTGCGCAGGGCTTGAGCTTCCTCGAGGGGGTTCATGTCGTCACGGTGGACGTTGGCGACGAATGCGGCCTCGAGGAGGGATTCGTCCGTGGAGACGAGGGCGTTGTCGATGCTCACCCGGATCGTGGGAGCACCGGCGAGGCGTGCTGCTTCGAGGCGGCGGTGTCCGTCGATGACGATGTACCGGGCGCCTTCGTCGATGTCGTCGGCCCTGTCGGGCCGTTCTGCGAGGTAGGCGTCGAGGGTGGCGATGGTGATGGCGTTGACGAGTCCGATCTCGCGGATGCTGTCGGCCAGGCCCTCGAGGTCCCTCAGTACTCCGCGGGGGTTGTCGGGGTTCTGGCTGATGACGGCGAGGGGGAGTTCGGTCGGTTCAGGCACGCCGGCGGTGGGCACCCCGGTAGCTGCGCCGATGGCGGCGCGTCGGGCGCTGATGGGGCGGGCCTGGGCGAAGGATGCTCCAGCTCCGAGGTTCTTTGCTTTGCTCACTTGCTGATCTCCCGGGCGAGGGCCCTGAGTGCGACGGACTGTTCACAGCGGGGGGCGTAGGCGAGCAGGGGGCGCTTGGCCCGGACTGCTTCCTTCTGTTCTTTGAGGTCGCCGATGACTCCGACGACGCGGGGATCCTTTATGTCCATCCAGGACTGCAGGGAGGATGTGGCGATGTAGCCGCGGCGTGCGTCGTAGTGGTTGACGACGAGGCCGAGGTAGTCGACGTCGAGGGCCAGGTCGTCGCGCATGTCCTCGATCTGCGAGGTGAGCAGCCCGTAGGCGTCGGCGCTGCTGTCTTCGGCTTGGACGACGATGAGGGTGCCGGAGTTGCCTGGTGCCTCGTCGGGGCGGCGGCGGCCGTAGTAGGTGGCGGCGTCCATGCTCAGGCCGAGGCTGGGTGGGCAGTCGATGAGGATCACGTCGTAGTCGGCTTCGACGGCTGCGAGGGCGCGTTCCAGGGCGGCTTCGCGGGCGCGGACGGAGGCGAGTCGTACGTCGAGGAGGAAGGCGTCGGCGCAGGCGGGCAGCAGGTGCAGTCGGTCTGCGAAGCGGTCGTCGTCGATGGTGACGATGAGGTCGCTGAGGTCTCCCTTGCCGTCGCCGGCCATGTGGTTGGTCAGGGAGTCGCCGTCCATGGGGAGCGGTTCGTGGCCGAGTTGCTTGGTGAGATGGCCCTGGGGGTCGAAGTCGACGAGCAGGACGCGCTGTCCGAGTCCGGGTAGGTCCTCGAGGGCGAGCGGGTCGGTGGTGTCGTCCTCGTCGAGGAGGGCTGCGAAGTGCTTGGATACCCGCACGGGTACCAGGGCTGCGGGGTCTTCTGCGAGGGCTTCGCCTGCGCCGGCGGTGATGGCGGTCTTGCCGACGCCGCCTTTCTGGTTGCAGACGATGATGCGGCGGACGATCGCGGGGCGTTTGACGGCCGGGGCTGGGTTGCTGTCGAGCCAGAGCCGCACGGACTGGGCCAGGCCTTGGATGAGGGAGACGCCGCGGCTCTTGCAGTCGGCTTTGAATCCTGTCCACTGCTCAGCGGGCAGGAAGGTCGCGAAGGATTCGGCGCCGGAGGTGTCGATGGCTGCGAGGTTGGAGCCGAGGCCGCGCCATGCGCTGATGCCGGCGTCGACGGCGTCCTGCATGTCGATGCCGTGCTGCACGGCTCGGACCTTGAGTTCCTGGCGTAGCCAGGCGGGCAGTTTGGAGACGACTTTTTCCCGGTCGCCTCTGGAGTCAGGTGACGTCATAGCCAGTAACTGTACTAACGCGACGGATATTTTGAAGCTCCGACACGTTAGCTAGGTTGATCCATCTGGGGTAGCCCTATCACGCCGTGATAAGTAAAAGCTACACAGAGCTACACAAAACCGCGCAAATCGGCGGTAGATCACGTCCCCTCTCCCATCCTCCCGCCAACTCCACGCACTTCTCCCCCACCGGCGCCCATCGACGGATTCCAGTCATCGCTGACCCTGGCCCTTCACCCCCTGCAGCCAGCGCACCTACGCTCATGCACCCAGGCCAGCCGCCACCGACGCCAGGAGTCTCAATGACGAAGTCAAGCCGCTTGCGTGACTGGCGGGGCGGAGGTGAAGACCCGTCCGTCACGCAGCAGGGCCCACAACACACTCGCCCGCCGGCGGGCCAGAGCAATGACGGCCTGGACGTGCTTGCAGCCCTCGCCGCGCTTCTTCAGG
>NZ_JARWBG010000052.1:0-43937 GCF_029846775.1 Streptomyces chengmaiensis | reverse complement strand
GTTTCGGTGGTCATTGCGTTAGGGGAACGCCCGGTTACATTCCGAACCCGGAAGCTAAGCCTTTCAGCGCCGATGGTACTGCAGGGGGGACCCTGTGGGAGAGTAGGACGCCGCCGAACAATTATTGGGCCGTAGGCTCCTGGACTTGGTCCGGGGGCCTACGGCCTTTTTGCGTTGCCCTGCGGGCGGTCGGCGGGGCTCATGCTCAGAGCCGGCCCGCGGCCTTGAGCGCGAGATAGGCATCGGAGAGAGCCGGGGCGAGATTCTCCGGCGTCGCGTCGACCACCGTGGCCCCGTGGCGCTCAAGCTGTGCTGCCGTGCGGGCTCGCCGGGACTGCTCCTGCGTGGCCGCCGCGGCCTCGTACACGTTCTCGATCGTGCCGCGGCCGCGGTGGCTCATCTCAGAGATCCGGGGATCCGCCACGGAAGCCACCAGCACGGTGTGCCGTTGAGTGAGCAGCGGGAGTACGGGCAGCAGGCCCTCTTCAATGGGGGCGGCGTCCAACGTCGTGAGCAGGACGACGAGCGATCCCCGGGGAGCGCATGCGAGCGCCGCGGCGCTGAGGCCCCGGGCATCCGTCTCGACCAGTTCAGGCTCGATGGTCGCCAGTGCGTTGACCAGGGCGGGCAGAGTGTCCCCGGCGGAGCGGCCCTGGACCTGAGCGCGGATGCGGCGGTCATAGGCCAGTAGGTCGACCCGGTCACCCGCCCGCGAGGCCAGCGCGGCCAGCAGCAGCGCGGCGTCCATGGCTGCGTCGAGCCTGGGGATGTCTCCGACGCGGCCGGCCGAAGTGCGGCCGGTGTCCAGGACGACCAGGATGTGGCGGTCACGCTCGGGACGCCAGGTGCGCACCGCCACGGCGTTCTGCCGGGCTGTCGCCCGCCAGTCGATCGAGCGGGTGTCATCGCCCGGTACGTAGTCGCGGAGGCTGTCGAACTCGGTGCCCTGTCCGCGCGTCAGAACGCTGGTGCGGCCGTCCAGTTCGCGGAGCCGTGCCAGCCGGGACGGCAGGTGCTTGCGGCTGGTGAAGGGCGGCAGGACGCGCAGAACCCAGGGAACTTGGTGGCTGCCTTGGCGGGCGGCGAGACCGAGCGGCCCGTAGGAGCGCACTGTGATGCGGTCTGCCTGCCGCTCGCCGCGGCGGGTGGGGCGAAAGACCGTGGTGATCCGGCGGCGCTCTCCTGCGGGGACGGTGACGCTGTGGCGGGACGCCCTCTGATCGGTGCCCGCCGGCCAGCTGCTCGGAGGCCAAGCGTCCCGGACATGCGCTCGCATACGGCGCCGCGAGGGGTTTGTGATCGTTAGATCGATCTTGGCATCGTCCCCGAGTCGAACTGTTGTATCACCGGTTCGGGTGAATCGCAGGGTTCGTACTGGCGCGGCGAGGGCATAGTCGCACAAGATTGCCAGTGACAGGGGGGCGTTCACGGCCAGCATCCCCGTCCAGCTGGGCGCGAGGATGCCCACAGGAAGTGAGCCGAGAGCGGCGAGAAGCGCGGTTCGTCCGGTGAGGGCCATGGGTCAGCGCCTCAACGGGGGACCGGGACGTGGGCCAGGATTGCGGTGATGACGGAGTCGCTGGTGACTCCTTCCATCTCTGCCTCAGGGCGGAGTTGGATCCTGTGGCGCAGCGTGGGCAGGGCGAGAGCTTTCACATCGTCGGGGATGACGTAGTCGCGACCGGTCAGCCAGGCCCAGGCGCGCGCTGTGGAGAGGAGAGCGGTGGCGCCACGAGGCGAGACACCCAGAGTGAGCGAGGGGGACTCACGAGTGGCACGACAGATATCGACGACATAGCCGACGACCTCATCGGAGACCGCGGTCTTGGCGACGGCGGCGCGCGCGGTCTCAAGGCCGGCGGGGTCGGTGACGGGGCGCACTCCGGCGGCGTGGAGATCGTGTGGATTGAAGCCTTCAGCATGTCGGCTGAGAACGTTGATCTCATCCTCGCGAGATGGCAGAGGGACTGTCAGCTTGAGGAGGAAACGGTCCAGTTGGGCTTCGGGAAGGGGGTAGGTGCCTTCGTATTCGACCGGGTTCTGTGTCGCGGCGACGAGGAAGGGGTCCGGGAGCCGGCGAGGTGTTCCGTCCACCGTGACCTGACGTTCCTCCATCGCCTCAAGGAGCGAGGACTGGGTCTTGGGAGGGGTCCGGTTGATCTCGTCGGCAAGGAGGAGGTTGGTGAAGACGGGGCCGGGCTGGAAGGAGAACTCGGCGGTGCGTGCGTCATAGACGAGCGAGCCCGTCACATCACTCGGCATCAGGTCGGGCGTGAACTGGACGCGTTTGGTGTCGAGTTCGAGAGAGGCGGCCAGAGCACGGACCAGGAGTGTCTTGGCGACGCCCGGAACCCCTTCCAGGAGGACATGACCTCGGCAGAGCAAGGCCACGACGAGCCCGGTGACGGCAGGGTCCTGGCCGACCACAGCCTTGGCGATCTCGGTCCGCACAGCCTCCAGGGAGGAGCGGGCGCGGTCCGAGCTCTCGGTTGACTCGGGGGTCGGGGCGCTCATGAGGTGCGTACCTCTCTTTCGAGGGCGTCGAGTTGATCGGCGAGCTGGACGAGTGCGGCGTCGTCGGCCGGAGGCGGACCGAAGAGCAGGTGTCGAAAGTCCCGGTCGCTGTCGGGGAGGCGGGCGGAGAACGCAGCGAGCAGTACGCCGGGGGAGTCGGCATCGGCTGGAGGCACGCCGAGCAGCGGGGCAAGCCGTCTCCGGCTGGCAGCGCGCAGTGCCACGGCGGCTCGGCCACGGGCGTTGACTCTGCGGTAGAGACGGGCGCGGCCCTCCGTCGCTTCGGACGCCCTGATGGCGACGGGAAGCTGCTCGGTGACCAGCGGGCCCAGGCGTCGGGCGCGCCAGACGGCGGCGAGGGCTGCGGCGACGCCGAGCTGGAGAGCACCCCAGATCCAGCCGGGCGGAATGAGGTCAAAGAAGGAACTGTCGCCTTCGGGCGTGGCGACGCTGTCGCTGAGCGAAGGGAGGTACCAGATCAGATGGGGGCGAGAGCCGAGGAGTTGAAGAGCGAGAGAGGCGTTGCCGCGCTCGTCCAGACGGTCGTTGTAGAGGATATCGGGGGCGCCGAGCAGCACGGTGTCGCCGCCGGGGCCGTCGAGGCGCAGCAGTGTGGGGAAGCCGCCGCTGGGATAGCAGCTGTCCGCGTCAGGCGTGTCGGTCGAGTAGCGCTGACCGCCGAGGTCGACGCCGCCGGCGCGAACGGCGGCCGACAGGGCGCACTCCGGGGCCCGGGCGGACACCGAGGTCGAGCCCTCGGAGCGGACCTCCGGAGCGAGGATGCCGAGAGACGAGTCGGCGGACAGGAGCACGGTCCGCCCGGCGGAGGAGGCCATCGCCGCACGCAGCGTGTCCTGCTGGTTGACCGTCAGCAGATCCGGGTGGGTCACCAGCAGCGTGGTCGTGTCGTCCATCGAGGCAGTGGCTTCATCCAGGGTGGTCGTCACACGCGTACTGACGCCGTGATCGTCGAGGAGCTCGGCGACGGCTCGGCTGCCGTACTGGTCGGCGGAGCGGGGGTCGAGGCGGCCGTGCTGATCCCCGGAGCGCAGCGCGGCCATGGCGACGCCCGCCACGATGAGGAGGGTGAGCGCGATCAGCAGACCGCGGGCGCGCCTCCACATCCTGTGTGTGGTGGGAGCGGTGGAAGTGGTGCCTACGGCGTCGGTCATGGGACCGCCCCTGGGACGGTGTCATCCAGCCGGGGGTTGCTGCGCTCCAGCTCCTGGTCCAGATCGCGAAGCCGCTGGTACGCCTGGCGGTCCGCAGTACGCCCGCCGTATGTGACGTCGTCGAACTCGCGGGCGGCTACACAGAGTCGGTCGGCGTGGTCGGGCAGGGAACGGCCCGCTTCGGCGGCGGCCTCATCCGCGGTGCGGCCGGGGCGCGGATCGAGGAGGGCACGCTCCTCCAGAGCGCGGACCATGGCCCGCATCCGTTCCTGGACGGCGTCGTTCCACTGGCCGGCCGCCGCGTGCTCCTCGGCGGCGGTGCGGTGTTCGGCGGCGCTGCGGGGTCTGTCGTCGAAGAGCGCGTCCGCGGTGGCCGCCGTCCTGCGGGGGGTGCCCAGCCGCCACCACAGGGCGGCGATCAGGGCGAGGACGGCCAGGACGATGACGGCGACGCCGAGTGCGCCGCCCGGAGCAGCGTCTGATGCGGTGTCGAAGAGGCCGCCGACCCATTCCCAGAAGCGGTCGATGGCGCGCTGGAGCAGGTTCGGATCGTCCTCGTGGTACATCGGCCTGGACAGTTCCCGTTCCGCTGCCTCCCGGGCCGGTACGCGGGGGGTGTCGACCGGGACGTCGTCGCCTGCCCGGAGCAGTGCCCGCGCGGTGGCCCTGTCCCCCGTGGACACGGCATCAGCTCCCGGACGCGTCGCTGCCGCCGGGTGGCTCGGAGCCATATCCGGGCACGCCGGCCGCCCGTGCGAGCTCGAGGTCGAGTGCCTCGCGGCGGATGCGCTGGTCGATATAGAGGAGGACGGTGACACCGGCGGAGATCGGATACGTGATGGCGGAGGCGATGACCGAGCCGATGCCTGTGATGATCAGGTAAGCCCAGCCGAACTGGGGATCGGAGCCGTTGAGGAGGTCGCCGAACCCATTGCTGTCCGCCATGAGGGCGATCACGACGAACGGCACGATGATGATCAACGAGATGACGAACAACAACGCCATCGTGAGCAGCAGGATCCCGAAGACCCGCCACCAGGTGCCGCGGACCAGCTTGGCCGAGCGGCGCAGGGAGGGGATGACGCCCTGACGTTCCAGCATCAGCGCGGGCGAGGCGAGAGCGAAGCGGACCACCAGCCAGAGGATCACGACGACGGCCGCGATGCCTCCGAGCATGGTGAGCAGAACGCCGGACCCATCGCCCAGCAGCAGCCCCGGGAGAAGGCCGACAGCCATGATGCCGGCGCTCATCAGAGGCAGCAGCATTGTCAGGCCGAGCAGTTGCGGAAGCCGCGGCCGTGCCTCGTGCCATGCATCGGTGAGCGTCACCGGCCGGCCGAGCACGGAACGGCTGACCACGACCGTCAGCAGGGCCGTCGTGAACAGGGTTCCGATGAGGGTGATGAAGAGTGCGGGCCCGAGGGAGGTGAGGCTGTACTGCAGGGACTCGATGGACTGGTCGATGGCCTCGGAAGGCGTCGGGTTCGGGTTGACCGCGGGCGGCTCGGGCAGCGCATAGCGCTCGACGAGGATGTTGGCGATCTGGGTGATCACCGACACCGTGATGGTGATGCCCAGGACCGTGCGCCAGTGGGCGCGCAGGGTGGACACGGCGCCGTCCAGGATTTCGCCGACGCCGAGTGGGCGAAGGGGAATCACGCCCGGCTTTGCCGCCGGGGGCCGACCCCAGGCGCCGTGCGGATGGCCCCCGCCCCAGCCGGGAGCGGGAGGAGGAGGCGGTGCCGACTGGCCGGAGGGGGCGGACCACTGCCCCGGAGGGGGCTGCTCGCTGGACCACGTTGCCCCCGTGCCCTGCTCGGCGGCGGGGCCGGCGGGTCGAGGGGTACCGGAGGCGGAGTCCTGTCCGCCGGAGGGAGCAGATCCGGGCGAGGCCCAGCCCGGAGAGTCGTTCACGGTCGTCCACCTCATGGATTGGTCGCGGGACCGGCTCCGTGAGCCGGCACGTTCACGTCTTCCGCCTGTCCGCCGAGGCGGCAGGTTGGCAGCCATCGTGCCACGCGTCGCCTTGCGGCGGACCGGGCCCTGTGTCTCCTTCGCGTATCTCCTCCGCGCCTTCATTGTCAGTGCGTCACGGGGCAGACTGGGCGGATGGCTGATCAGTACGCGCACAACCCGGTGACTGCCGGGCCCACGCCGCTGCCGGTGCTGCGTTGGGAGGAGTCGCAGGACGGGCCCGTGCTGGTGCTGCTCGACCAGACGCGGCTGCCCGCCGAAGAGGTCGGGCTGGTCTGCACCGATGTGCCGATGCTGGTGGGGGCGATCGAGTCGCTGGCCGTGCGCGGTGCGCCGCTGCTGGGCATCGCCGGGGCCTACGGAGTGGCTCTGGCGGCCGCCAGGGGCTTTGACGTCGAGGAGGCGGCGGCCCTGATGGAGCGGGCGCGGCCGACCGCGGTGAACGTGGGGTATGGGGTGCGGCGCGCGCAGGACGCCCACCGGGCGGCGGTGGAATCCGGCGCGGACGCCGTACAGGCGGCCCGGGCTGCGCTCGCCGCCGCGAAGGAGCTGCACCGGGAGGACGCGCGCGCCGGCACCCGGATGGCGGAGTATGGGATGGCGCTGCTCGACGAGCTGCTCCCGGGCGGCGGACTTCGGATTCTGACCCACTGCAACTCCGGAGCGCTGGCTTCCGGGGGCGAGGGCACGGCGTTCGCCGTGGCGCTGCGGGCGCACCGCAGCGGGCGGCTGCGGCGGCTGTGGGTGGGCGAGACCAGGCCGCTGCTGCAGGCGCCCGGCTGACCGCCTATGAAGCGGGCCGCCATGGGATGACGTACACCCTGCTCACGGACAGTGCAGCAGGCTCGCTCTTTGCGGCAGGTGAGGTCGATGCCGTACTGATAGGGGCCGACCGGATCGCCGCGGACGGGTCCGTGGTGAGCAAGGCTGGAAGCTATCCGCTGGCGGTGCTCGCCAAGTATCACCATGTGCCGTTCGTCGTGGTCGCGCCGACCACGACGGTCGATTTCGGTACGGCGGACGGAAAAGCGATAGAGGTGGAGCAGCGACCGGGCCACGAGGTGACGGAGGTCATAGCTCCGAATGCCCTGGCAGGGGCAGGCGGAGGGCCGGCGGCGGCGCCGGTGGGAGCGCAGGCGTACAACCCCGCGTTCGATGTCACGCCGCCGGATTTGGTGACGGCCGTCGTCACCGAGCAAGGTGCGGTGCCCCCGGTCACCGGGGGCGCGCTGGCACGTTTGTGTGCCAGGTCACGCCAGGTAACGATTAGCTAATGGGATGATGTCGTTTATGAAGGGACGAGTCCTTGTCGTCGACGACGACACCGCACTGGCCGAGATGCTCGGCATTGTGCTGCGTGGTGAAGGGTTCGAGCCGTCGTTCGTAGCGGACGGCGACAAGGCGCTTGCCGCATTCCGGGAGACCAAGCCGGATCTGGTGCTGCTGGATCTCATGCTGCCCGGACGGGACGGCATCGAGGTGTGCAGGCTGATCCGGGCAGAGTCCGGAGTGCCGATCGTGATGCTCACGGCCAAGAGCGACACGGTGGACGTGGTGGTCGGTCTGGAGTCCGGTGCCGACGACTACATCGTGAAGCCGTTCAAGCCGAAGGAGCTGGTCGCCCGTATCCGGGCCAGGCTCCGCAGGTCCGAGGAGCCCGCTCCGGAGCAGCTGACGATCGGCGATCTGGTCATCGACGTGGCCGGTCACTCGGTGAAGCGGGACGGCCAGTCGATCGCGCTGACCCCGCTCGAGTTCGATCTGCTGGTCGCCCTGGCGCGCAAGCCCTGGCAGGTGTTCACCCGCGAGGTCCTGCTCGAGCAGGTGTGGGGCTACCGGCACGCGGCAGACACCCGGCTGGTGAACGTGCATGTGCAGCGGCTGCGCTCCAAGGTCGAGAAGGACCCGGAGCGCCCGGAGATCGTGGTGACCGTGCGTGGCGTCGGATACAAGGCGGGGCCGAGCTGACATGCCCCCCGGCGGCGTTGCTCCGAAGCCCGGGGAGCCGGGAGTCCGTGCGGAGCGGGCTGCCGGTTCCGGGCGTGCGCCCTCGCGCCTCGACCGGCTGAGGCACGGCGGCCGTCTCCTCCAGGACGGCGCGTCGGGCGGGCCGGTGCTGCGGCTCGTCATGCGCTGGGTGCGTCGGCCGCTGCTGCCCGCCGTGCGGCTCTGGCGGCGGAACATCCAGCTCAGGGTCGTGGTGAGCACGCTGCTGATGTCGCTCGGCGTGGTGATCCTGCTGGGCTTCGTCGTCATCGGTCAGGTACGGAACGGACTGCTGGACGCCAAGGCGAAGGCGGCGCAGAGCCAGGCGGCCGGCGGATTCGCCGTGGCGCGGGAGAAGGCGAACGCGCCGGTAGCCCCCGGTGCCGGACAGGACGGGACAGCCACGGACGGGCGCACCGCGGGCGCCACCTGGCGGTCCGATCTGGTGGAGCAGCTCGCCAGCGGCGGCCAGGGCTCGTACAACGTGGTGGCGCTGAGCCCCGAGTCCGACGGGGCGACCGGCTGGGGGCCTCGTACGACGGGCACGGTCGACCCGGCGAGCATCCCGCGTGAGCTGCGGACGGCCGTCGACCAGGAGACCGGCACCTTCGAGACCTATCTGCAGATCAAGTACAACAGCGACCGCGAGGCCGAGCCCGGGCTGGTCGTCGGCACCCGTCTGAACGACATCGAGGGCAACCCCTACGAGCTGTACTACGTGTTCCCGCTGGCGCAGGAGGAGCAGTCGCTCAACCTCGTCCGGGGCACGCTGGCGACCGCAGGGCTGTTCGTGGTCGTGCTGCTGGGCGCCATCGCCTGGCTGGTGGTGCGGCAGACCGTGACACCCGTGCGGATGGCCGCGGGCATCGCCGAGCGGCTCTCCGCGGGCCGGCTCCAGGAGCGGATGAAGGTCACCGGCGAGGACGACATCGCACGGCTCGGCGAGGCATTCAACAAGATGGCGCAGAACCTCCAGCTCAAGATCCAGCAGCTGGAGGAGCTCTCGCGGATGCAGCGGCGGTTCGTCTCCGACGTCTCCCATGAGCTGCGTACGCCGCTGACGACCGTGCGGATGGCCGCCGACGTCATCCATGAGGCGCGCAGCGACTTCGACCCCGTCACGGCCCGCTCCGCGGAGCTCCTCGGCGATCAGCTCGACCGGTTCGAGTCGCTGCTGTCGGATCTGCTGGAGATCAGCCGGTTCGACGCGGGCGCGGCAGCCCTGGAGGCCGAGGCGATAGACCTGCGCGAAGTGGTGCGCAGGGTCATCGGCGGGGCGGAGCCGCTGGCCGAACGCAAGGGCAGCAGGATCCGGGTCGTCGGCGACGACCAGCCGATCGTGGCAGAAGCCGACGCCCGGAGGGTCGAGCGCGTCCTGCGGAATCTCGTCGTCAACGCCGTCGAGCACGGCGAGGGGCGCGATGTGGTGGTGCGCATGGCCGCGGCCGGCGGGGCAGTCGCGGTGGCTGTGCGGGACTATGGCGTGGGTCTGAAGCCGGGCGAGGCGACCCGGGTGTTCAACCGGTTCTGGCGAGCCGACCCGGCGCGGGCCCGCACCACCGGCGGCACCGGGCTCGGTCTGTCGATCGCCGTCGAGGACGCCCGTCTGCACGGCGGCTGGCTCCAGGCCTGGGGCGAGCCCGGCGGGGGCTCGCAGTTCCGGCTCACCCTGCCGCGCACGGCGGACGAGCCGCTGCGCGGATCGCCGATACCGCTGGAGCCCGAGGACTCCCGGCAGAGCAGAGAACGGGCCCGGTCGGCCGAGTCAGCCGCGACGACCGGCGCGAAGGGGCAGATGTTCGCCTCCGCGCCCCCGTCGCACCTGTCGGACGGCACACCGCTTCCCGTGCCGCCGCGCGGCCCTCTGCCCGGCTCGGGCACGCCGACCGGGGTGGATCCGGCGGCGCTTCCCGGCAGCGGCGGCGCCCGCGTGGTGGCACGGCCCGCCGGGACGTCGCGCACCGGCGCGGCGCCGGCCCCCAGGGAGAAGCGGCAGCAGGCTCCGCACAAGCAGCAGGCTCCGCAGGAGAAGAAGGCCCCGCAGGAGAAGAAGGCATCGGAACGGTCCGCGAACCGTTCCGCAGAGCGGGAGGACACCAGGCGTGGCCGCTGACCCCCGGCAGTTCGGCCGTCGAGGCGTGCGGCGCGCCCTTGTGCTGCTCGCCGGCGCCGGTGTGCTGATCAGCGGATGTGCTTCGATGCCCGACAGCGGCGACATCCACCCGGTGAAGGCCCAGGGCGGGGACTCACAGGTACGGGTGTATGCGGTGCCGCCGCGTAAGGGAGCGCAGCCCGAGGAGATCGTCACGGGCTTCCTCGAGGCCATGACCAGTGATGACGCGGACTTCGCCACCGCGCGGAAGTATCTGACGGCGAAGGCGTCGAAGCAATGGCGTCCGGGGGACGGCACCACGGTCCTGGCGGCCGCGCCGGATGTGGGCCAGCCGGCTTCGGGCAGTCGTGGAGAGCCGGGTATGGGGTATCCCCTGCGGGGCAGGCAGATCGCCGCCGTGGACGCGCAGCAGGCGTATCAGCCGATGGCTCCCCGGGACTACCGCAGCAGTCTGCATCTGTCCCTGCAGACCACTCCCGAGGGCAAGGAGTGGCGTATCGACGCACTGCCCGCCGGACTGGTGCTGGGCGCGTCGGACTTCCAGCGCAATTTCGTCTCGATCAACAACTACTACTTCGCGTCCGGGCGTGACGTGGTGGTCGCCGACCCCATCTACATCAGACGGAAGCAGGACCCGGTGACGGGGATGGACGCGACCGCGCAGGCGGTCAAGTCACTGCTCGACGGTCCGACGAACTGGCTGAGACCGGTCGTCGAGTCGCCGTTCCCCACCGGTACGGCGTTGAAGGACGGCGTCACCTCACTGACCTTCGACGACCGGAACACCCTGAGGGTGCCGCTCAACGAGAAGGCCTCTCATGTGGGCAGGCCGCAGTGCGTGAAGATGGCGGCGCAGATCCTGTTCACGGTCAGGGACGTGACGTCCACGCGAGTGGAGCAGGTGGAGCTGGAGCGCAGCGACGGCTCGCAGCTGTGTGTGCTCGGCCGCGGCCAGGCGGAGGAGTTCGCAGCGGACCAGCTCTCCGGCCGGCCCGACAACCAGTACTTCGTCGATGAGAAGGGCCGTCTGGCGGTGCTCTCGGGCGCGGCCAAGGAGATAACCGAGCCGGAGCTCGTAACCGGTCCCCTCGGCGACGGCAGGCTGCCCGTCAGCGCCGTCGCCGTGGCGCGGGATGAGCACAACGCCGCGGCCGTCTCCAAGGACTCCCGCCGGCTGTTCGTGTCGTCCATCGTCTCGGACGGCGAACCGGGGGCGCCCGTGCTGGAGAGCCGCGGGCAGAACGAACACGACCGGTTGTCCGCACCCAGTTGGGACGGGCGGGGCGATCTGTGGGTCGCCGACCGCAACCCCGCCGATCCGGCGCTGCTGCGGCTCCCGGGAGGCACCGGCGAGCCCCAGAAGGTGAAGATCGTGCCGGGGCTGGACGGCGGCCGCATCGAGGCGCTGAAGGTGTCCGCCGACGGGGTGCGCATCGCCCTGCTGCTGAAGAAGGGCGACACGACCACGCTGAACATCGGCCGGGTGGAGCGCTCGGGTCCGAAGAACGACCCGGTGGTGTCCGTGGCGGAGCTGCGGCCTGCGGCGCCGCAGATGGAGACGGTCACCGCCGTCTCCTGGGCCGGGCCCAGCCGGCTGGTCGTGGTCGGCAAGGAGGCGGGCGGTGTGCAGCAGGTTCGCTACCTGCGGACCGACGGCTCCAGCCCGCCCGACAGCCTGCCCGGGCTGAACGGAGTGAAGTCCGTGGCGGCCTCCGACGATCCGGAGCGTCCGCTGGTGGCCTACTCGGAGGACGACGGCATCGTGCGCCGGCCCGCGGGCGGGAACTGGCAGACCATGGTGGAGAAGGAGCACGGCTCTTCCCCCGTCTACCCCGGCTAGCAGCCGGTCGCCCCGGGGCGGGTCGGCCGGGCCGACTGCCCGGCCGCGCCGGTTGTCCACAGGGGTGGCCGGACGGGGCCGGGCCCGCCATGGTGGAGCCATGCGGGGATGGTGGTGGCGGGAGATCTCCTCACTGGTGCTTCCCATGGCCTGCGGCGGCTGCGGCGCTCCTCGTACGCAGCTGTGCGGCAGGTGCGGCGACGCACTGTACGGGGCGGCGGCGCGACGGGCCCGGCCGCGGCCCGAGCCGGTGGGCCTGCCCGCCGTATACGCGGCGGCGGCGTATGCGGAGCAGGTGCGGGCTGTGCTGCTGGCGCACAAGGAGCGGGGCGCGCTGGGGCTGGCCGGTCCGTTGGGCGTCGCGCTGGCGGGGGCGGTGCGGGCCGCCGTGGGGCGGCCTCCGGGCGGCGCGGGAACGCTGCTGCTGGTACCGGTGCCGTCGTCGCGGCGAACGGTCAGGGCGCGCGGTCAGGACGCGACGCGGCGCATGGCCCTCGCGGCCGCCCGGGAGCTGCGGCGTACGGGGACGCGTGCGGCAGTGCTCAGCGTGCTGAGCCAGCGGCGCGCCGTGGCCGACCAGTCCGGTCTGACGGCGTCGCAGCGGCTGTCCAACCTCGCCGGGGCACTGCAGGCGCCCGCGGGCGCGGCGCGGCTCCTCGCGGCGGGCAGGCCGGTGCTGGTGGACGATCTCATGACCACGGGGGCGTCGCTGGCGGAGGCGGCACGTGCGGTCCGTGCCGTCTCTCCGGGCGTCGACGCAGGGGGAATCCCAGCCGCGGCCGCCGGAGCCGGGGCAACCGCAGCTGAGCGGCTCTGCGCCGCGGTCGTCGCCGTACCTTCTTTGTCCTTCGGCCCTTCTTTGTCCCTCGGCCCTTCGAAATAAACCGGAACTGACAGAGAAGTTGCAGCGTTGCAGGTGATGAGAGGCGAATAGCCCCTGAATGGAGGTACGTGCTGGTAGCGGGTGCCGCGAACCGTCCGATCGAGCTATGTTCGGTTGAGAGGCATGGCGAACGCTGTACCTCCCCCAGTGCACTCCTGGGTTTCCGGAAAGTGAAGTATCGCGCCGGAGAGTCGGGAAGTCAGTGGGTGGGGATCTTGTCGACTGGGGAGGAGGAGGTGAGACTCGCCAAGTCCGAGACTCCGGCGACCACCGGAGTCTGGTGCAAGAGGGAGATGCTCCGCAGCCGACGCGTATGCGGAGCGATCCGGGAACGGAGTTCTGCGTGGACATCGTCGTCAAAGGCCGCAAGACCGAGGTGCCCCAGCGGTTCCGCAAGCACGTGGCCGAGAAGCTGAACCTGGAGAAGATCCAGAAGCTCGACGCCAAGGTGATCAGCCTGGATGTCGAGGTGTCCAAGGAACACAACCCGCGGCAGGCCGACCGTTCCGACCGCGTGGAGATCACTCTCCGCTCCCGAGGCCCGGTGATCCGGGCGGAGGCCGCGGCCGGCGACCCGTACGCGGCGCTGGACCTCGCCACCGGCAAGCTGGAGGCCCGGCTGCGCAGGCAGCACGACAAGCGCCACACCCGCCGGGGCAACGGCCGTCTGACGGCCGCGGAGGTACCCGACGCGGTCCCCGGCGTCGCCGCCCTGAACGGCAACGGCAAGCCGCTCTCCGAAGAAGCGACGGAGTCCATTCCCACCACCAGGATCGGCTCGCTCGAAATCCAGGGCGAAGGGCCGCTTGTGGTCCGCGAGAAGGTCCACACCGCGGCTCCGATGACACTCGACCAGGCTCTCTACGAGATGGAGCTGGTCGGGCACGACTTCTATCTCTTCGTCGACTCCGAGACGAAGCAGCCCAGTGTCGTCTACCGGCGGCATGCGTACGACTACGGCGTCATCCATCTGGAGACGGACCCGCTCGCCGGCTCCGAGGCAGGCGGAGCGGGAGGCGCCCTCGGCGGCTGATCCCCCGCTGTCAGAAGGTGTGAGTGCCCCTGGAGCGCCCTGTGCGCCCCCAGGGGCACCACCGTGCCACCACGGGATCACCGCTGTGTCGTCCGGGCATGAAAGCATGGCGTCCCAGGCCAACATATGAGCGATGCACTGATGTTGGCTTCACCGCGAACCACCTATGCTCTTCAGGCCATGGCCTTCAGGGGGAGAACGATGGCGGACAGCTTCGGGCCCGTGCACGGCGACTCGGCCGACGTGGACGGCACGGTCGTCGACGCCGGGACGGACACGGGAGCATCCCGCAAGGAGCCGATCCGGGTCCTCGTGGTGGACGACCACGCCCTCTTCCGCAGGGGACTGGAGATCGTCCTCAAACAGGAGGAGGACATCCAGGTCGTCGGCGAGGCCGGCGACGGCGCGGAGGCCGTGGACAAGGCCGCGGATCTGCTGCCGGACATCGTGCTGATGGACGTGCGCATGCCCAAACGAGGCGGCATCGAGGCCTGCACCTCCATCAAGGAGGTCGCCCCCAGCGCAAAGATCATCATGCTGACGATCAGCGATGAGGAGGCAGACCTCTACGACGCGATCAAGGCGGGCGCCACGGGCTATCTCCTCAAGGAGATCTCCACGGACGAGGTCGCCACCGCGATCCGCGCCGTGGCGGACGGCCAGTCCCAGATCAGCCCGTCCATGGCGTCCAAGCTGCTGACGGAGTTCAAGTCGATGATCCAGCGCACCGACGAGCGACGGCTGGTGCCCGCGCCCCGGCTGACCGACCGGGAGCTGGAGGTGCTCAAGCTGGTCGCCACCGGTATGAACAACCGGGACATCGCCAAGGAGTTGTTCATCTCCGAGAACACCGTCAAGAACCATGTGCGCAACATCCTGGAGAAGCTGCAGCTGCACTCCAGGATGGAGGCGGTGGTGTATGCGATGCGGGAGAAGATCCTCGAGATCAGGTGAGCGTCAGGTGAGGTCGGCGACCAGGGGCGCGGCCAGCTCGAGCGGGTCGACCCGCTCCACCCGCACCGCGTCGCAGCCCACCCACCCGGCCGCCTCGCGCAGCGCCTGGGCCATCGGCGCCACCGCCTTGGGGCCGTCCAGCGAGACCTGTCGGGCCACCAGCGTCCTGCCGTCGCGGGCCGGGTCCACCCGGCCCAGCAGCCTGCCGCCGGACAGCAGCGGCATCGCGAAGTACCCGTGCACCCGCTTCGCCTTGGGCACATACGCCTCCAGGCGGTGAGCGAAGCCGAAGATCCGCTCGGTCCGCGGCCGCTCCCAGATCAGCGAGTCGAACGGCGAGAGCAGAGTCGTACGGTGCCGCCCGCGGGGCACGTTCTCCAGCGCCGCGGGGTCGGCCCAGGCCGGCTTCTCCCAGCCCTCCACCCGCACCGGCACCAGCCCGGAACCGGCGACTGCCGCGTCGAACTGCTCGCCCTTGAGGCGGTGGTAGTCGGCGATGTCGGACCGGGTGCCCACACCGAGCGCCTCGCCGGCCAGGCGCACCAGACGGCGCAGGCACTCGGCGTCGTCCAGTTCGTCGTGCAGCAGCCCGTCCGGCACCGCGCGCTCGGCCAGGTCGTACACGCGCTTCCAGCCGCGCCGCTCGGTGCACACCACCTCGCCGTACATCAGCGCCCGCTCGACGGCGACCTTGGCCTCCGACCAGTCCCACCACGGGCCGCCGTTCTTCGCGCCGCCCAGTTCCGTGGCCGTCAGCGGACCTTGGGAGCGCAACTGCCTGATCACCGTGTCGTAGGCGCCGTCGCTCAGTTCGTGGTGCCACTGCGGTCGGGAGCGGTAGGCGCGACGCCGGAAGGCGAAGTGCGGCCACTCCTCGATGGGGAGGATGCATGCCGCATGCGACCAGTACTCGAAGCTGTGGCCCTCGGTCCAGTACGCCTCCTCGACCGTGCGCCGGCCCACCGCGCCCAGCCGTGCGTACGGAATCAGCTCATGTGAGCGGGCCAGCACGGAGATCGTGTCGAGCTGTACCGCTCCCAGACGGCGCAGCACCCCCCGCACCCCGGCCTTCCGGTCGGGCGCGCCCAGGAAGCCCTGGGCGCGCAGGGCTATCCGGCGGGCCTCGTCGGCGGAGAGTTCGGCGGCGGGGGGCGGCAGCGTGGTCATGCTCGGCACCCTAGACGGCGCCACTGACAGCCCGGCCGGACGGAGCAGCGCGGGCCGGGTGGAGCAGCGCGGGCCGGGTGGAGCAGCCCGGGCCGGACGAGGCAGCGCGGGCGGGGTAGAGCAGCCCGGCCGCACCGAGCGCCCGGCCGGCCCGGGCCGAGGAGACCGTCGGCCGGCTCCGGGGTGGTTTCGGGCGGGCGCGGGGCGTCACTCTCGCGGGGCGGGCAGATAGGGGCAGGGCGCCGGCAGCCCGAGATCGGAGGGGAGCAGCGCGCCGATCCAGGCGTCCCGGAGTGTGTCCTTGTTCATGAGGGCGGCCCGCAGCGTCCCCTCGTGGGTGAATCCTGCTCTTTCCGCGACGGCCCTGGAGCCCGTGTTGCCGACTTCCGCGCGCCACTCCAGCCGGGTGGCCTTGAGCCGGGTGAAGGTCCAGTGGGCCACCGCGCCCAGGGCCTCGGTCGTCGCGCCCCGCCCCCGGTGCTCCTTCGCCGTCCAGAACCCGACCTCCCATGTGCCCGAGAGGGTGCGCAGAGTGACGCCGATGGAGCCGATGAGCGTTCCGCCGTCGCGGGTCAGCACCGCGAAGGTGCACATCGTGCCGGTCTGCCAGCCGTCGGGGACCATCTGCCCGGTGAACTCCTCCGCGTGCCGGTGTGCGTACGGAGAGGGGACCGTCGTCCAGCGCTGGATGTCGGGATCCTGACAAGCCTGGTACACCGCCTCCGCGTCCTCGGGGGTGAAGCTGCGCAGCAGCAGACGCCGGGTGGTGAGGGTGATGGGCTCCATGCCGGGATTCTGGTCAGCCGCACAGGCGGATGCGAGCACTTTTCACGCTCCCCGGCACCTTCCGTGCACTCCGCGCGTTCTCCTTGAGGGCGAGCAGGAGGGCCCGAGTGACGGCGGTGCACCGGCGGGCCTCCCGACCCGGGAGGGTCCTCGCTTACGATGGCCGTTGCGGTGGGGCCCGCCTGCCGTGCCCGTGCCAGAGTCCGATACACATCCAGTGCCAGGCCCGACCGGCAAGGAGACCAGCCTCAGTGTCCGTCTTCAACAAGCTCATGCGTGCAGGCGAAGGCAAGATCCTGCGCAGACTGCACCGCATCGCGGACCAGGTCAACTCCATCGAAGAGGACTTCATCAACCTCTCCGACGCCGAGTTGCGGGCGCTCACCGACGAGTACAAGCAGCGCTACGCAGACGGCGAGTCCCTGGACGACCTGCTCCCCGAGGCATTCGCGACCGTCCGAGAGGCGGCCAAGCGGGTCCTCGGCCAGCGCCACTACGACGTCCAGCTGATGGGCGGCGCAGCGCTGCACCTCGGCTATGTGGCCGAGATGAAGACCGGTGAGGGCAAGACCCTCGTCGGCACCCTACCCACGTACCTCAACGCGCTCTCCGGCAAGGGCGTCCACCTGATCACGGTCAACGACTACCTGGCCGAGCGCGACTCCGAGATGATGGGACGGGTCCACAAGTTCCTGGGCCTGACCGTCGGCTGCATCATCGCGAACATGACGCCCGCGCAGCGCCGCGAGCAGTACAACTGCGACATCACCTACGGCACGAACAACGAGTTCGGCTTTGACTATCTGCGCGACAACATGGCGTGGTCCAAGGACGAGCTCGTCCAGCGCGGCCACAACTTCGCCGTGGTCGACGAGGTCGACTCGATCCTCGTCGACGAGGCCCGTACCCCGCTGATCATCTCCGGCCCGGCCGACCAGGCCACCAAGTGGTACGGCGACTTCGCCAAGCTGGTCACCCGCCTCACCCGGGGTGAGGCCGGCAACCCCCTCAAGGGCATCGAGGAGACCGGCGACTACGAGGTCGACGAGAAGAAGCGCACCGTCGGCATCCACGAGCCGGGCGTGTCGAAGGTCGAGGACTGGCTGGGCATCGACAATCTCTACGAGTCGGTCAACACCCCGCTCGTCGGCTATCTGAACAACGCCATCAAGGCCAAGGAACTGTTCAAGAAGGACAAGGACTACGTCGTCATCGACGGCGAGGTCATGATCGTCGACGAGCACACCGGCCGTATCCTCGCCGGCCGCCGCTACAACGAGGGCATGCACCAGGCGATCGAGGCGAAGGAGGGGGTGCCGATCAAGGACGAGAACCAGACCCTCGCCACGATCACCCTGCAGAACTTCTTCCGCCTCTACGACAAGCTCGCCGGCATGACCGGTACGGCCATGACCGAGGCGGCTGAGTTCCACCAGATCTACAAGCTCGGCGTCGTCCCGATCCCGACGAACCGCCCGATGGTCCGCAAGGACCAGTCGGACCTGATCTACCGCACCGAGGTCGCCAAGTTCGCGGCGGTCGTCGACGACATCGCGGAGAAGCACGAGAAGGGGCAGCCGATCCTCGTCGGCACCACCTCGGTCGAGAAGTCCGAGTACCTCTCGCAGCAGCTCAGCAAGCGCGGCATCCCGCACGAGGTGCTCAACGCCAAGCAGCACGACCGCGAGGCCGTGATCGTCGCCCAGGCCGGGCGCAGGGGCGCGGTCACCGTGGCCACGAACATGGCCGGCCGTGGCACCGACATCAAGCTCGGCGGCAACCCGGACGACCTCGCCGAGGCGGAGCTGAAGCAGCAGGGCCTTGACCCCGTCGAGCACGTCGAAGAGTGGGCGGCCGCGCTGCCCGCCGCGCTGGAGCGCGCCGAGGCGGCGGTGAAGGCCGAATTCGAAGACGTCAAGTCGCTCGGCGGGCTCTACGTCCTGGGCACCGAGCGCCATGAGTCGCGGCGTATCGACAACCAGCTCCGCGGCCGTTCCGGCCGTCAGGGAGACCCGGGCGAGTCGCGCTTCTACCTCTCCCTCGGCGACGATCTGATGCGCCTGTTCAAGGCCCAGATGGTCGAGCGCGTGATGGCCATGGCCAACGTCCCCGACGATGTGCCGATCGAGAACAAGATGGTGACGCGCGCGATCGCGTCCGCTCAGTCCCAGGTCGAGCAGCAGAACTTTGAGACGCGGAAGAACGTCCTCAAGTACGACGAGGTGCTCAACCGCCAGCGCGAGGTCATCTACGGCGAGCGGCGCCGGGTGCTCGAGGGCGAGGATCTGCACGAGCAGATCCGCCACTTCATGGACGACACCATCGACGCCTACATCCAGGCGGAGACCGTCGAGGGCTTCGCGGAGGAGTGGGACCTGGACCGGCTGTGGGGCGCGTTCAAGCAGCTCTACCCGGTGAAGGTCACCACCGAGGAACTGGAGGAGGCGGCCGGCGACCGGGCTGGCATCACCGCCGAATTCATCGCGGAGTCCATCAAGGACGACATCCACGAGCAGTACGACGAGCGGGAGAAGCAGCTCGGCTCCGAGATCATGCGTGAGCTGGAGCGGCGGGTCGTGCTGTCCGTGCTGGACCGCAAGTGGCGCGAGCACCTCTACGAGATGGACTACCTCCAGGAGGGCATCGGCCTGCGTGCGATGGCGCAGAAGGACCCGCTGGTCGAGTACCAGCGCGAGGGCTTCGACATGTTCACCGCGATGATGGAGGGCATCAAGGAGGAGTCCGTCGGCTATCTGTTCAACCTGGAGGTCCAGGTCGAGCAGCAGGTCGAGGAGGTCCCGGTGGAGGAGGCGGCGGAGAGGACCTCGCTGGAGAAGCGGGACGCGGTGCCCGCGGGTGCGGGCCGTCCGGAGATCCGCGCCAAGGGGCTCGATGCGCCGCAGCGGCCGGATCGGCTGCACTTCTCCGCGCCGACGGTGGACGGCGAGGGCGGTGTCGTCGAAGGCGACTTTGACACGGACGGCCGGCCGGCGCGGCCGGAGGGGGACGGGATGACCCGCGCGGAGCGGCGCAAGGCGCAGAAGGGCGGGGGGCGTCGCCGCAAGAAGTAGCGTCCCGCGGGGTGGTACCCGCGATGTGACTCGGGCCGGGGCCGGACACATGGTGTCCGGCCCCGGCCGTGTTCTGCGGCGCGCCCGCGGAGGGGCGTCAGGCGGGCGCTGGGACGGTGACGGGGTGGGGCCCGGCCCATTGGGTCGTCGCCCGGCGGGACGCGCCTGAGAGGCGTGGCAGGCCGTCGTGAGGGGTCCGGGGCCCGGGGGTGAGGACAGGCGTTGCCGGGTGCCGGGCGCAGTGACCGTACGGCGGCCGGGGGACGAGGAGGGCCCTGCACTCGGGGCCCGTGCCATGGCGAGGGTCCGGGCCCCGAAGGCGCGTCGTCAGGAGGAGTGCGAGGCGTGGGGGCCGCCCAGTTCGACGGCAGTGCAGCGCCAGCGCTGGTCCGGGCAGAGTTCGAGGCGGAAAGCCATCGCGCTGAGGCGTTCGCCGGCCGAGATGCGGGCGAAGGCCTCGATCACGCCGGGCACCGGGTGGAACTCGTCACACGCGCGGACCACCGGGTTCACCCGCTCCGCCGGGCGCAGCGGAGCCCCCGGCGCCAGGCGGGCCAACTGGTCGTACGCCTCGCCGACGGTGTGGCCCAGCATCCAGTGCACCGGCCGCTGCCCGCTCAGGACCGCGAGAAGGCGGTCGGCGAACCAGTACCGGGGTGTCGACTGACGCCGGGCCCGCGCCAGGGCGGCAGTCGCCACTGTGGCCGCCGGGCGACGCCCGTCCCTTCGCCCGGGCGGCCTGGTCTGGCTGCCGCGGGTCGTGCGGTTCATGGTCCTGTCCATGCGGATCGCCCCCGATGCGAGGTCGGGCCCGGATCGATACCAGGTGGTAACTTCGGTGGTGATCTTCTACGGGGCCGAAAGGCGGTCCGCAACGCGAGCGCCGGCCGGGGCGCGCCTGCCGGAGGTTCGCCTATCAGAGTGAGGGGAACCGTGGAACGCCCGGCCGCGGCGGCCGCCCGACGGCACGAGGTGGACGTCCCGCGGCACGGCGGACGCACCACGAAAGGGGACGCCCGAAACGATCGCCGCACGTATCCTGAAGGGCGTTTCCCGACGAAGAAAGCGGCCAGTCATGCGCGTGTACGTCCCCCTGACCCTGCCCGGTCTCGCCGAGGCGTACAGGACGGGCGAACTGGGCCCCGCCCCCCTGGCGGCCTTCGCCGTCACCCCGGGGCTGCGCGAGTGGTACGTCTCCGACGACATCGAGGAACTCGAATACGCGGCGCTGAACCGGGCCGCAGCCGCGTCGCTGCGGCTGCTCGCCGGGGACCCCGGAGCTGCGCGCCGCCGCGTCGTCGTCGCCGTTGACGTACCGGATCAGCAGGCCGTCGTCGACCCCGACCGGGCGCTCGACGCGAACGCCGTCGGCGAGGTGCGCGTCGGGGCCGCGGTGCCGCTGGCCAAGGCCGCCGCCGTGCACATCGACGCCGAGGACGCCGTCGCGGACGTCTCCGCCGCGGCCGAGGCGCTCGGCGCGGCGGACCAGGGCGACGACGACGCCCGGTTCACGGTCGACGGCGCGGAGGACCACGAGCTGCTCTGGTACGGGGTCCAGGAGATCCCGAACCTGATCGGCTGAGCGATTGTCGGCGCCCCCCGGTACGGTTTGTCGGCATGGGGAAGCACCGCACGCATCTGGTCTGGGACTGGAACGGCACGCTGCTCGATGACATCAGCGCGGTCATCGGGGCGACCAATGCCGCGTTCGCGGAGATCGGTCTGGAGCCGATCACGCTGGAGCAGTACCGGGAGATGTACTGCGTGCCGATTCCCCGCTTCTACGAGCGGCTCACCGGGCGGCTGCCCTCCGACGCCGAGTGGGAGGTCATGGACGAGATCTTCCACCGGCACTACAGCGAGCACCGGCTCGGCTGCGGGCTGACACAGGGTGTGGAGGAGCTGCTCGCGGAGTGGCGGCGGGCCGGGCGCAGCCAGTCGCTGCTGAGCATGTACGGGCACGAGGAGCTGGTTCCGGTCGTGCGGGGCTATGGGATCGAGGACCACTTCATACGCGTCGACGGGCGCACGGGTCCCTCGGGCGGCACCAAGGCGCTCCACATGGAGCGGCACATCTCGGCGCTGCGCGGCGTCGTCGACCCCGAGCGGACGGTCGTGATCGGCGACGCGGCCGACGATGCGCTGGCGGCAGCGCACGTGGGGGCGCGGGCCGTCCTGTACACGGGTGGGTCGCACAGCCGCGCCAGTCTGGAGGCGGTGGGGGACGGGGTGCCGGTCGTGGACAGCCTGGAGGAAGCGGTGGACGCGGCGCTGCGGTTCGTCTGAGCGGGTTCGCCTGCGGCGGGCGCGTGTGGCGGAGCCGCGAATCGGATGCGGCCCCGGCCCCGCCCCCTTCCCGAACCTGGGGCTCCGCCCCAGACCCCGTTCCTACGGGGGCTCCGCCCCCGGACCCCCGCGCCTCAATCGCCGGCGAGGCTCGATTGCGCGGCTTCGCCTCGGGCTGGCGGGGGTTGATTGTGTGGCTTCGCCCCGACCGGCAACCGTCGATTGTGCGGCTTTGCCCGGGCCGGCCGGGTTGGTTTGCGCGGCGTCGCCCCCGGCCGGCGGGGCGGGTATTCGGGGGTCCGGGGGCTCGCCCCCGGTTACGCCACCGGCGCCTTCTCGCGCAGGACGCGGAGGAAGGCACGCATCCAGGACGGGTGGTCGGGCCAGGCGCGGGACGAGACCAGGGTGCCGTCGACGACTGCCTCCTGGTCCTGGAAGGAGGCGCCCGCGGCCTGCATGTCCAGTTCGAGGGCGGGGTAGGAGGTCACCCGGCGGCCCTCCAGGGAGCCGATCGCCGCCGTCAGCAGGGGGCCGTGGCAGATCTGGGCCACCGGCTTGTCGGCGTCGAAGAAGGACTTGAGGATCTTGCGGAGCTCGGGGTCGTTGCGGAGGTACTCGGGGGCCCGGCCGCCCGGGATGACCACGGCCGCGTACTGTCCGGGGTCGACCTCGGAGAAGGCGAGGTCGGCCTGGCAGGTGTAGCCCGGCTTCTCGGTGTACGTGTCGAAGCCCGGTTCGAAGTCATGCACCACGAACTGCAGCTTCTTCCGGGCCGGAGCGGCGATGTCGACCTCGTACCCCTCCTCCCTCAGCCGCTGGTACGGGTAGAGGACCTCGAGGGACTCGGCGGCGTCGCCGGTGACGATCAGGATCTTCGCTGTCATGGCCGCTCCTGGTCTTGAGTCCGGCCCGTCAGCCGTTGAGCCCGGCCGCGCGGGGGCACCCTGCGTCGAACGGGCCAATAGTGCATCACGGGCATATGGGGTATATAGGTGAAGATACGCATCCGTGGTCGATTCGGAGGCGTGTCGCGCGACGTCAACCTGCACCGCCCCGCGTGGTTTGCCAAGAGGGCCTGTGTCGCTGTCCAGAGTGTCAAACTTCCGGGCCGTCTTTTGTACACATACGGCTCATGACGGGCCGGGGGTGTGGGGCGTTAGCCTTATCCCGTGATCAGCGCGATATGCCGTGGGGGCAGCGAAGCCCCCGGCCTGCGCCCGGACCGCCACCGCGCCCGGGCGACCGCTGACCTTTTCGATCCGATCCGGCCAGTCTGGCTGCCAGAATTGGCCGATAACGGCTCGGACATCTCCCACCGCGGCATACCGTCGACTCCGACCGGACACTCCGCGTCGTGGCGTTGTGTCGCTTCTTTCACCTACGTCACGCAACGGCGCGCGACAGGAGCCAGAGGACATGCAGACCAAGCTGGACGATGCCAAGGCCGAGCTGCTCGAAAGGGCCGCCCGGGTAGCTGAGCACAGCCCTGTCGGGGGAAGCCTTCCGACCGGTGCCGAGCAGGGGGAGCGTCCGGACCAGGACACCGTGCTCTCGTACCTCCAGCGCTACTACCTGCACACCGCCCCCGAGGACCTGGCCGACGGCGACCCGGTCGACGTCTTCGGCGCCGCGCTCTCGCACTACCGCCTCGCCGAGAACCGCCCGCAGGGCACGGCCAACGTCCGGGTCCACACGCCCACCGTCGAGGAGAACGGCTGGACCTGCAGCCACTCCGTCGTCGAGGTCGTCACCGACGACATGCCGTTCCTGGTCGACTCGGTCACCAATGAGCTCTCCCGCCAGGGCCGCGGCATCCACCTGGTGGTCCACCCCCAGGTCGTCGTCCGCCGCGACGTGACCGGCAAGCTCATCGAGGTGCTGCCGGACCGGAGCAGGGGCCACCTCGGCGAGGCCGCCGCCAAGACCCTGCCGCACGACGCGCTCGTCGAGTCCTGGATCCACGTCGAGATCGACCGGGAGACCGACCGCGCCGACCTCAAGCAGATCACCTCCGACCTCCTGCGCGTGCTGTCGGACGTCCGCGAGGCCGTCGAGGACTGGGAGAAGATGCGCGACGCCGTGCTGCGCGTCGCTGAGAGCCTGTCCGGCGAGCCCATGGCCGACGATCTGCGCGAAGGCGAGGTCGAAGAGGCGCGCGAGCTGCTGCGCTGGCTCGCCGACGACCACTTCACCTTCCTCGGTTACCGCGAGTACGACCTGGTGGACGGCGATGCGCTGGCCGCCGTGCCCGGCACCGGCCTCGGCATCCTGCGCGCCGACCCCGACCACACCGGGGACGACGACACCCACGGCCACCCGGTGAGCCCGTCCTTCAACCGGCTGCCGGCCGACGCCCGCGCCAAGGCACGCGAGCACAAGCTGCTGGTGCTCACCAAGGCGAACAGCCGGGCCACCGTGCACCGGCCCAGCTACCTCGACTACATCGGCGTCAAGAAGTTCGACAAGGACGGCAACGTCGTAGGCGAGCGCCGGTTCCTCGGCCTGTTCTCCTCCGCCGCGTACACCGAGTCCGTGCGCCGGGTTCCGGTGATCCGCCGCAAGGTGGACGAGGTCCTTAAGCAGGCCGGCTTCTCGCCCAACAGCCACGACGGCCGCGATCTGCTCCAGATCCTGGAGACCTACCCCCGCGACGAGCTGTTCCAGACGCCCGTCGACCAGCTGCGCTCCATCGTCACCTCCGTCCTCTATCTCCAGGAGCGCCGCAAGCTGCGGCTCTACCTGCGCCAGGACGAGTACGGCCGCTACTACTCCGCGCTGATCTACCTGCCCCGCGACCGCTACACCACCGGTGTGCGGCTGCGGCTGATCGACATCCTCAAGGAGGAGCTCGGCGGCACCAGCGTCGACTTCACCGCTTGGAACACCGAGTCGATCCTCTCCCGCCTGCACTTCGTGGTCCGCGTCCCGGCGGGCACCGAACTGCCCGACCTCACCGACGCCGACAAGGAGCGCATCGAGGCCAGGCTGGCCGAGGCCGCCCGCTCCTGGGCCGACGGCTTCGCCGAGGCCCTCAACGCCGAACTGGGCGAGGAGCGCGCCGCCGAACTGCTGCGCCGCTACTCGAACGCCTTCCCCGAGGGCTACAAGGCCGACCACTCGCCCCGCGCCGCCGTGGCCGACCTGGTCCACCTCGAACAGCTCGTCCACTCCGACAAGGACTTCGCGCTCTCCCTCTACGAGCCGGTCGGCGCAGGCCCCGGCGAGCGCCGGTTCAAGATCTACCGCAGCGGTGAGCAGGTCTCCCTGACCGCTGTGCTGCCGGTGCTCCAGCGGCTCGGCTGCGAGGTCGTCGACGAGCGCCCGTACGAGCTGCGCTGCGCCGACCGCACCACGGCCTGGATCTACGACTTCGGTCTGCGCATGCCGCAGACCGGTAGCAGCGGCAACGGCGGCGACTACCTCGCCGACGACGCCCGCGACCGCTTCCAGGACGCGTTCGCCGCCGTGTGGAAGGGCGAGGCGGAGAACGACGGCTTCAACGCCCTGGTGCTGCGCGCCGGGCTGACCTGGCGGCAGGCCGTCGTGCTGCGCGCCTACGCCAAGTACCTGCGCCAGGCCGGCTCCACCTTCAGCCAGGACTACATGGAGGACACCCTCCGCAACAACGTCCACACCACCCGGCTGCTGGTCTCCCTCTTCGAGGCGAGGATGTCGCCCGGCCGCCAGGCCGCCGGCACCGAGCTGACCGACGGGCTGCTGGAGGAGCTGGACGGCGCACTGGACCAGGTCGCCTCCCTCGACGAGGACCGCATCCTGCGCGCGTTCCTGACCGTCATCAAGGCCACTCTGCGCACCAACTTCTTCCAGAAGGCCGCGGACGGCGGCGACCACGCCTATGTGTCGATGAAGTTCGACCCGCAGGCCATTCCGGAGCTGCCCGCCCCCCGCCCCGCGTACGAGATCTGGGTCTACTCGCCGCGCGTCGAGGGCGTGCACCTGCGCTTCGGCAAGGTCGCCCGCGGCGGACTGCGCTGGTCCGACCGCCGAGAGGACTTCCGCACGGAGATCCTCGGTCTGGTCAAGGCGCAGATGGTCAAGAACACGGTGATCGTGCCGGTCGGCGCGAAGGGCGGCTTCGTCGCCAAGCACCTGCCGGACCCGTCCGTCGACCGCGACGCCTGGCTTGCCGAGGGCATCTCCTGCTACCGCATCTTCATCTCCGCCCTCCTCGACATCACCGACAACATGGTCGCGGGCGAGGTCGTTCCGCCGGCCGGCGTGGTCCGCCATGACGAGGACGACACATATCTGGTCGTCGCCGCCGACAAGGGCACCGCGACCTTCTCCGACATCGCCAACGAGGTCGCCGTCGCGTACGGCTTCTGGCTCGGAGACGCCTTCGCCTCCGGCGGCTCCGCCGGCTACGACCACAAGGGCATGGGCATCACCGCCCGCGGCGCCTGGGAGTCCGTCAAGCGGCACTTCCGCGAGCTGGGCCACGACACCCAGACCCAGGACTTCACGGTCGTCGGCGTCGGCGACATGTCCGGCGACGTGTTCGGCAACGGCATGCTGCTCAGCGAGCACATCCGGCTGGTCGCGGCCTTCGACCACCGCCATATCTTCATCGACCCGACGCCGGACGCGGCCGTCTCCTACGCGGAGCGCCGCCGGCTGTTCGAGCTGACCCGCTCCTCCTGGGCCGACTACAACACGGAGCTGTTGTCGCCCGGCGGCGGCATCCACCCGCGCACCGCGAAGTCGATCCCGGTCAACGCCCATATGCGGGCGGCCCTCGGCATCGGGTCCAAGGTCACCAAGATGACCCCCGCCGAGCTGATGCAGACGATCCTCAGGGCCCCGGTGGACCTGCTGTGGAACGGCGGCATCGGCACCTACGTCAAGGCGTCGACCGAGACCCACGCCGACGTCGGCGACAAGGCCAACGACGCCATCCGCGTCAACGGCCAGGACCTGCGGGTCAAGGTCGTCGGCGAGGGCGGCAACCTGGGCCTCACCCAGCTCGGCCGGATCGAGTTCGACCGCAGCGGCGGCAAGGTCAACACCGACGCCATCGACAACAGCGCGGGCGTGGACACCTCCGACCACGAGGTGAACATCAAGATCCTTCTCAACGGTCTGGTCGCCGACGGCGATCTGACCGTCAAGCAGCGGAACAAGCTGCTCGCCGAGATGACCGACGAGGTCGGCGCCCTGGTGCTGCGCAACAACTACGCCCAGAACGTGGCCCTGACCAACGCGGTCACCCAGTCGCCCTCCCTGCTCCATGCCCACCAGCGCTTCATGCGGCGGCTCACCCGCGACGGGCGACTGGACCGGGCGTTGGAGTTCCTGCCCGCCGACCGCCAGATCCGTGAACTGCTCGCCGCGGGCAGGGGGCTGAGCCAGCCGGAACTTGCCGTGCTCTTCGCCTACACCAAGATCATGGTGGCGGAGGAGCTGATCGCCACCCGGCTGCCGGACGACCCGTACCTGCTCAAGCTGCTGCACGCGTACTTCCCCAAGCCGCTGCGCGAGAAGTTCCCCGAGGCGGTCGACGGCCATGCGCTGCGCCGGGAGATCATCACCACGGTCCTGGTCAACGACACCGTGAACACGGGCGGTTCGACCTTCCTCCACCGGCTGCGCGAGGAGACCGGGGCGTCGATCGAGGAGATCGTCCGGGCGCAGACCGCCGCCCGGGAGATCTTCGGCCTCGGCGCGGTCTGGGACGCCGTCGAGGACCTCGACAACAAGGTCGCCGCCGACGTCCAGACCCGCATCAGGCTGCACTCGCGCCGCCTCGTCGAGCGCGGCACCCGCTGGCTGCTGGGCAACCGCCCGCAGCCGCTGGAGCTGGCCGGCACCGTCGAATTCTTCGCCGACCGCGTCGAGCAGGTCTGGGCCGAGCTGCCGAAGATGCTGCGCGGCGCGGACCTGGACTGGTACCAGGGGATCCTGGAGGAGCTTGTCGAGGCGGGCGTGCCCGAGGAACTCGCCATGCGAGTCGCGGGCTTCTCCGCCGCGTTCCCGACACTCGACATCGTCGCCATCGCCGACCGCACACAGAAAGAGCCGATGGCGGTCGCCGAGGTGTACTACGACCTCGCGGACCGGCTGCGGGTCAGCCAGCTGATGGACCGGATCATCGAACTGCCGCGGGCGGACCGCTGGCAGTCGATGGCCCGCGCCTCCATCCGTGAGGACCTGTACGCGGCGCACGCGGCGCTGA
The DNA here is from genome assembly GCF_029846775.1 of Streptomyces chengmaiensis. Classification (NCBI taxonomy): domain Bacteria; kingdom Bacillati; phylum Actinomycetota; class Actinomycetes; order Kitasatosporales; family Streptomycetaceae; genus Streptomyces; species Streptomyces chengmaiensis. The sequence continues at coordinate 15,965 of NZ_JARWBG010000052.1, read as the reverse complement.
CCGCGGACATCCTGTCGGTCGGCGACGGCGCGGCGGCGCCCGAGGAGCGGTTCACGGCCTGGGAGGAGCAGAACGCGGCCATCCTGGGCCGGGCCCGCACCACGCTGGAGGAGATCCAGGGCTCCGACACCTTCGACCTGGCGAACCTGTCGGTGGCGATGCGCACGATGCGCCAGCTGCTGCGCACCCACAGCTGAGCCCTCCAAGAAGGTGCCGCGACCGGTCCCCGCGCCCCTTCAAGGGGCGCGGGGACCGGTCGCGCCGGACGGGACCAGGCCCTCTGGCCAGGCGCCGTCCGCCGCCGCCGGCGCCGGCAGCCGACGCAAGGGGTGTCCGGAGCGATCCGGACGCCCCTTCGCCGTTCTCCGCGGCCGCGTCACCCACACGGGCGTTGAGGGGTGACTGCAAGCGCCGGGAGAGGTTGTTCTCCGCGCAACCTGTGAGCAACCCACCGGCCATCCGCCGCTGTTGAATGGACGTGCGCACCAATGACGATTCGGCTCAGTGTCGTCGTACCCGTGTACAACGTGGCGGACTATCTCGACGCATGTCTGCGGTCGTTGGCCGAGCAGACCCTCCAGGACCTGGAAGTCGTCATGGTCGACGACGGCTCCACCGACCAAAGCGCCGACATCGCCCGAGCGTTCGCCGCACGCGACGAGCGCTTCCGGCTGCTGTCACAGCGGAACGCGGGCCTCGGCGCGGCGCGCAACGCGGGCGCGCGCGAAGCCGTCGGCACGCATCTCGCCTTCGTCGACAGCGACGACATGGTCCCCGAGGACGCCTACGCGCGCATGGTGGCCTCGCTCGAAGGGTCCGGCTCGGACTTCGCCACGGGCAATGTGCTCCGGCTGCGGGCGAGCGGAAAGCGTGAGCAGTCGCCCATGTTCCGCGAGCCGATGGCGAAGAGCCGCACCGCCACGCACGTCACCCGCCACTGGCCTNCCGCACCGCCACGCACGTCACCCGCCACTGGCCTCTCCTGTACGACCGGATCGCCTGCAACAAGGTCTTCCGCAGGGACTTCTGGGACCGGCACGGCTTCGCCTTCCCCGAGGGCGTGCTGTTCGAGGACATCCCGGTGATCGTGCCCGCGCACTTCCTCGCCGCCTCCGTCGACGTGCTGCACGACGCCGTCTACCTCTGGCGCGACCGGGACGGCTCCATCACCACCCGCAGGGCGCGCCCCGCGGCGGTGCGCGACCGGGCCCGTTCCGTGGCCTCGGCGAGCGGGTTCCTCGCCGCGCAGGCGAAGTGGCCGGAGGGGAAGCGCCGCTACGACTCCAGCGCCCTGAGCAGCGATCTGAAGCTGTTCATGGACGCGCTGCCGGACGGCGACACGGAGTACCACCGGGCGTTCCTCGACCACGCCGGGGAGTTCGCCCGCGGTGTCGAGCAGTCCGTCCTCGACGGACTGCCGTTCACCCTGCGCGCCGCATGGCATCTCGTCCGCGAACGCCGTATCGAAGAACTCCTCGCGCTCCTCGCCCACCAGAGGCAGAGCCGCGACGCCTTCCACATCCGCGGCCGCCGCGGCCCGCGCCTGCCCGGCGGAAAGACCTACGCCGAGCACCCCGCCGTGACCGGCGGTCTGCCGAAGGACGTCAGCAGGCTGGGCACATCCGACCTGCCCGTACTGTCGGACGTGGTGGAAGCAGAGTGGCGTGACGGACGGCTGCGGCTGCGCGGCTACGCCTACATCCGCAACCTCCCCGCCGAGCAAGGGAGCCGGCCCCGCGTCCTCGGCTGGCTGCGCCGCGGCCGGCGGAGGATCGCACCGCTGCGACTGCGGCCGGCCGAACTGCCCGAGGCGACCGCCGCCTCCCGGCAGAGCCTGCACCGCTACGACCTGGCGGGCTTTGAGACGGTCATCGACCCGGCCCGGCTCAGGCCGCGCGACGGACGCACCGCGACCTGGAACGTGGAGGTCGGCGTCCTCGGCGGAGGGGTGCTGCGTCGCGGGCCGCTGCGCATGCGGGGCAACCCGGCCCCGCCCGCCGTCCACTACCTCGACGACTCCACGCGCATCGTGCCCGAACTGTCCGGGAACAAGCTGCGCCTCAAGGCGGAACGCGTCCCCGCCCTGCTGACCGGCCACGGCCCCGGGGACGGCCGGGCCGCGTCCGTACGCATCACATGGCGGGGCCGGCAGCCGTTCACCGCCCTCCGCATCGAGAACCGGCGCACCAAGGACGCTCACGAGGTGCCGGCCGACGCGGCGGACGAGGCGGGCGCATGGCGCGCCGATGTGCCCCTGGAGCTCTTCACGGCCGAGGGGGGCGAGGGCACGGGTGAAGAGGGCGCCGGCACGGCGGAGACGGCGACGCCGTGGACCGTGCGGCTCGTCCGAGCCGACGGCGGACGGGTTGCGCTGGGCGTACGCGACAGCCTGGCCCCCGGCCGCTACCGCGTCGCCGACGGGCGCGAGCTCGTCCTCACCGCCACCGCCGCCGGCAACCTCGCCCTCAGCAGCCAGTGCCCCCACCCGATCGCCGACGCCTTCGCCTGGACCTTCTCCGGCGGACTCGTCATCGAAGGCAGCCACCCCGCGCCCGCCGCCCGCCGCCCCGCGCCCGAGCTGGTGCTCCGGCACAGCGCCACCCAGGAGGAAGCGGTCTTCGACGTCCGGTTCGAGGAGGAAGGCCGGTTCCGCGCCGAGCTCACCCCCGCCGCGGTCGGCGTCGTCGACGGTACCGCCAGTACCGCTGGTACCGCCGGAGTCTGCGGAGTCGGCGGATTCGGCGGTGAGACGCCGCTGGCCGAGGGCCGCTGGTACCTCTTCTTCCGCGACACCGGCGAGCACGACCCCGAGCGGTGCCGCCCCGTGCGACTCGCCGCCGCCAAGCACGCGGCAGTCCCCGCCGTACAGCGGGTCCGCGGCCGCGACTTCACCTTCACCCGGCGCTTCCACGACCAACTCGTCCTGGAATCGGGGTCCGTGCTGGGCGTGCGCGAGCGCGGCGCGTACGGCGAGCGGCGGCTGCGCGAGCGGTACACGGCGCTCAACCAGGCCCCCGAGCGCCGCGACACCCTGCTCTTCAGCAGCTTCGACGGCCGCCAGTACTCCGACTCGCCGCGCGCCGTGCACGAGGAGCTGCTCCGCCGAGGCAGCCCCTTCGAGCATCTGTGGACGGTACTCGACCAGCAGGTGCAACTGCCCGAAGGCGCCCGGCCCGTGGCGTTCGGCAGCACCGAGTGGCACGAGGCCCTGGCGTGTTCCCGGGCCGTCGTCACCAACACCCAGCTCCCCGAGTGGTACGAGCGAGGCACGGGCCGCCGCACCGTGCAGACGTGGCACGGCACACCGCTCAAGCGCATCGGGCGGGATCTGCTCGACACGGCCCAGGCCAACCGCCCGTACATCGACTCCCTGCCCCGCCGGGCCGCCCAGTGGGATCTGCTGATCTCCCCGAACCGCTTCTCGACCCCCATCCTGCGCCGGGCCTTCGGCTACGAGGGCGAGGTGCTGGAGTCCGGCTATCCGCGCAATGCGCTGCTGCACAGCGAGGACCGGCACAAGATCGCGGCGAGTGTGCGGGAGCGTCTGGGCATCGAACCCGGCCGCACGGTCGTGCTCTACGCGCCCACCTGGCGCGAGGACCGCCCCAAGGGCGCCGGCCGCTACGCACTCGACCTGCGGCTCGACCTCGCCGCGGCGCGGCGCGCGCTGGGCGGCAGCCATGTGCTCCTCGTCCGCCGCCACTACCTGGTCGGCGACCGGCTGCCGCAGACGGGCGGCTTCGTCCGGGACGTCTCCCGCTACCCGGACGTCGCCGAGCTGCTGCTGATCAGCGATGTGCTGGTGACCGACTACTCGTCGCTGATGTTCGACTTCGCCCACACGGGCAGGCCGATGCTGTTCCACACGTACGACCTGGAGCACTACCGGGACACGCTGCGCGGCTTCTACTTCGACTTCGAGGCGAAGGCGCCGGGGCCGTTGGTGCCGGACGGCGGGGAGCTGATCGAGGCGCTGAGGGAGCCGGAGGTGGCCGTTGCGGGGCATGCGCGGGCGTATGAGGCCTTTCGCGAGGCCTTCTGCGATCTGGATGACGGGCGGGCCGCCGCGGTGGTGGCCGACCGGTTGCTCGACCTCACCTTCCCGTGACCGGGGCTCCGCCCCAGGACCCGCGCCTCAATCTCCCCCAGCTACCTCCCCCAGCTACCGCTGGGAGGTGCCCCCATGGAGGTGCCCCCATGGAGGTGCCCTCAGCGGGGCTGGGTTTGCGCCTCAATCGCCGACGGGGCTTGTTTTCGGGGGCTCGGTCCCAGGCCCGGTGCCTCAATCGTCGGCGGGGCTGGGTTTGCGCCTCAATCGCCGGCCGGGCTTGTTCTCGGGGGCTCGGTCCCAGGCCCCGTGCCTCAATCGCCGGCAGGGCTGGAATTTCCAGCCCGCTGGGGCACCTCCCAGAGGTAGCCGGGGGAGACCGAGGACACGGCCGTCAGGCCGTACGGGGGGTCTGGGGGCCTGCCCCCAGTTTCGGGAAGGGCGGGGAGGGGAAAGGACACCGCCCGTGGCCGAAGGCCACGGGGAGAGTGGCCGCGCGGGGCGACGCGACAGGTTAGGCGTCGGCGCGGGCCCTGGTGTTCACCGTGGCGCGTGGGCCCTGGTGCTCAGCGTGGTGCGTGGGCCCTGGGGTTCACTGCGGCGGCGGGCTGACGGAGCCCACGACCCACGGGCCCCGGTGTTCACTGCGGCGCGCGGGCCCCGGTGTTCACTGCGGCGCGCGGGCCCTGGTGCTCAGCGTGGTGCGTGGGCCCTGGGGTTCACTGCGGCGGTGGGATGACGGAGCCCACGACCCGCGGGCCCTGGTGTTCACCGTGGCGCGCGGGCCCCGGTGTTCACCGCGGCGGCGGGACGGAACCCACGACCCGCGGCTCAGCCGGCTCCTCCGCCGCGGCCGTCTGCTGGTGCGGGACGGCGGCGAGCGGCCCCGCGGCTCCCCGCCCCGCCGGAGGCGCCACCGGCAGCACCGTCTCCTCGCCGAGCAGCACATGGCGCACCACTCGCTCCGCGGCCCGCCCGTCGTCGAAGGCGCAGAACCGCTCCCGGAACGCGGCACGCAGCGTGCGGCTCCGCTCCCCGTCCCAGGAGCCGTCCGTGAAGGCCCGTACGACGTCCTCGGTCGTGCGCGTCACCTCGCCCGGGGTGTCGCCGGGCAGGCCCGACAGCAGGTCGAAGGTGACGCCGCGGACCGCGCGGTAGATCTCCCAGTCGGGGGCGTGGATGATGATCGGACGGTCCAGCAGGGCGTAGTCGAACATCAGCGACGAGTAGTCGGTGATCAGCGCGTCGGCCGCCAGGAACAGCTCTTCGACGCGGGGGTGGCCGGAGATGTCGATCAGCCCCGAGCGGCCGTCCAGCCCGAAGCGGCCGTCGAGCTCCGACCCGTCGTGGAAGTAGTGGGCGCGGACCAGGAACACCGTGTCCTCGCCGCGTTCGCCCAGTTCCCGCACCACCCGGTCCAGATCGAGCCGGCAGCTGAAGGTCCGCTCGTAGTCGCGGAAGGTCGGCGCGTAGAGCACCGCTCGCTGTCCCCGGGCGAGGCCGAGCCGCTCCCGCGCCGCCTCGACCTCGTCGGGGCCCGCGTTGACCAGGACGTCATTGCGCGGATAGCCGGATTCCAGATGGCGTACGGCCCCGGGGTAGGCCCGTGACCAGACCTCCGTGGAGTGCGGATTGGACGACAGGCTGAGATCCCACCGGTCGACGCGGTGCAGCAGGCCGCGGAAGTTCATGCCCTGCGCCGCGGCCGGGTACTCCTGCTGGCCCATGCCCATGACCTTCAGCGGAGTGCCGTGGTGGGTCATCACATGGATCTGGCCGCGCCGCTTGACCAGGTGGTTGTGGAAGTTGACGTTGCTGATGAAGTATGTGCCGCGGGCGAGCACCGACCAGTAGCGGAGGGTGCCGGGCACCACATGGTCCACGCCCGGCGGCAGCCCGGCGGCCGCGGCCTTGGCGGAGACGATCCACACCCCGCGGATGTGCGGGGCCAGTTCGGCCGCCTTGCGGTGGACCGCCGCCGGATTGCAGCTCACACCGCGGTTCCAGTACGCGGTGTAGACGGCCAGCCGTTGGTCGAGCGGACGCAGCCGCTGCAACCGGTAGTACAGCGGCGTCAGCCGCCGTACGGCACGGGCGCGGGCCGCGGCCGTGAGCGTCAGCAGCCCGCGGCGGGCCGCGAACGCCGCGTCGAGTCCCGCGAGCAGCGCCCCCCGGCCGCCGCACAGCAGTCGCAGCCGCAGCGTCGCGAAGCCGCGCCGCTCCTGGTGCCCGTTCGGCCGGTGCACCCGGCAGAACGCGGCGACCGCCCGCCCGTAGCGGCGTCTCCGGGTCGCCCTCGGATACGCCTCCAGCAGCTCCCGGGCCGCCACGTCGAACAGCGCGCCGTGCACCTTCGCGAAGCGCGGTGTGTCGCGCAGCGCCGTGAACAGCTCTTCGAACTGTTCGATGAGGTCGGCAGGCGACGTCTCGGCCTCCTCCGGTTCGGCGAGCGCCGGGAGATGGCGCTGTACGCGGTGTTCCACGCACGGCGTCGGCAGCACGGCGACCGACTCCGCGGTGACCAGGGTGGCGAGGGCGTACATCCGGTCGCCCTCCGGTCCGGACGCGAAGCCGATCCGCTGTGCGCGATGGACGTCGCGGCGCACGGCACGGTTCCAGCACACCGCCGCGACGCCCAGCAGTTCGGGGTGTTCGGCGAGGGTGCACACCTGTGAGGCGCCCGTCTCATGCAGCAGCTGGAGCGAGCGCGTGGGCTGCGGAACGCCGCGGAACGGGGTGCGCAGATGCCCAAAGAGCAGGACGTCCGGATCCTTGGCCGACTCCAGCCGCTCGGCGATGCGCTCCAGTGCGCCGGGCAGCAGCACATGGGCGCCTTCGAGGAAGAGGAGATAGTCGCCTGTGGCCCGCTCCGCTCCTGCGGTGCGCCGGGTCTCTGCGCCCGCGGGCTCCGGCAGATGCACCGCCCGCAGGCGCGGGTCGCCGTCGGCGATCTCGTCGAGCAGCCGGTCCGAGCCGTCCGGGGACCCGTCGGCCACTCCGATGACCTCGATGTCCCGGAAGGACTGCGAGAGCACGGATCGGAGGCATTCCCGCAGGGTTCCGCGCACACGGCGGACGGGGACGATGATGCTGAGGCGGGGCGGCATGCGCGGGCTCTTTCTCAAGGGTCGGGCGGACTGAGGGGACGCTGTGGGGCTCACGGCCCGGGGACGGTGGACACGACGGTCGAGGCGTCGCGCTCTGCGCCCTGTGCCTGGTGGGGCAGCACCCGCGGCCGGTGCGCCGGGGACGGGGCCGGCCGGCGCTCGGCGAGGGGGACGACGGCCGGCAGCCCCGCCGTCTCGTTCAGGAAGACGCGGCGCACCACGCGCTCCGCGGCGAGCCCGTCGTCGTACGGGCAGAACCGCTCCCGGAAGGAGGCGCGCAGCTGCGCCGAGCGTGAGCCCTGCCAGTGCCCGCTGGTGAAGATGTCGATCAGCTCGTCCTCGTCGCGGGCGACCGCTCCCGGCGGTGTGGCCCGTACGTCGAAGTACAGCCCGCGGGCCGCCTCGTACGCCTCCCAGTCGCCGGTGTGCAGCACGATGGGCCGGTCCAGGTTGGCGTAGTCGAACATCAGGGACGAGTAGTCGGTGAGCAGCGTGTCGGAGGCGAGGCACAGCTCCTCGACGCTGGGGTGGTCCGATACGTCGAGGATGCGCGGCGGCTTCCCGGTGGCGGCCGGGGCCGGCAGCCCGTCGCCGAGGCGGTGCGAGCGGGTGAGCAGTGTGAAACGGGGGCCGAGCGCGGTCGCGAGCCGTTCCAGGTCCAGCGGGGAGCGCTGGGTGCGGCGGTAGTCGCGGTGGGCAGGCGCGTACAGCACGGCCACGGTGCCCTCCGGCAGGCCCAGGGACGCGCGCGCCGCGGCCACGTCGTCGGCGTCGGCGCGCTGGAACACGTCGTTGCGCGGAGCGCCGTACTCCAGGACGGTGGCGGCGGCCGGGTAGACCCGCTCCCACACCAGCGTGGAGTGTCGGTTCGCGGAGAGCGAGTAGTCCCATGTGTCGGCGTCGGCGAGGAGCTGCTCGAAATCCGTGCGACCGCCCGCCGCCGGGCGCTCCTGGAGGTCGAGTCCCATGGACTTCAACGGGGTGCCGCGGTGGGTCTGGAGGATGATCTGCCCGCGCCGTTTGACCGGCCGCAGGTCGAGGCCGGTGTCGCTGACCAGGCCGGTGTTGCCGACCAGGTAGGTGGCGCGGGCCAGGGCGGTGAGGCAGGCGAAGCCGCCGGGCCGCAGCCGGCGGGCGGCCGTGGGGACGGTGTGCGCGTGCTCCGGGTCGCAGACCCAGGCGGTGCGCAGCTTCGGGACGAGTTCCCGGGCTTTCGCCTCGATCGCGGCGGGGTGGCAGGTGTAGCCGCGGCTTCCGTACGCGGAGAAGACGGCGTGCCCCGGCCGCAGCGGCAGCCGGAGCTGGATGCGGTAGTGCAGCCGCAGCGCGGCGGCGCGCAGCGCCTGTACGCCCGTGGCCGCGGCCCTGCGCGTCCGGGCGCGCAGCCGGTTCAGGCTCCGCAGGGTGGTGAAGGTGCGGCGCAGTCCGAGTCCGAGGAGGGCGTGGCGCAGCCGGTCGCGGCCCGCGGGGGCCGCGCCGGGACAGCGGTGGCGGCGGCAGTGGGCGCGGGCCCGGCGGAAGAACTCGGGGCGGCTGCCGTGTGGCAGCCGCCCCCGGGAGGCGGCGATCGCCGCGAAGTGGTCCAGCATCCGGCGGAAGAGGACGGGCCGCCACCGGGCGAGTGCGGGCCGGTCGGCGAGGAAGGCGAAGACCCGGTCGTACTGGTCGAAGACGTCGAAGTGCCTGCGGTCGGCGGTGGCCAGGATGTTGCCGCCCTGGCGGCGCTGCCGGTAGTGGACGCAGACCTGGTCGAGTGTGGCGAGGGAGTCGGCGGTCAGCAGCGCCGGATAGGTCCAGGGGGTGTCCTCGTAGTAGCCGGGTGGGAAGGTCAGGCCCTCGCGTTCGATGAACTCCCGCTTGTACGCCTTGTTCCACACGACCATCAGCAGTTTCAGCAGTTCCGGGCGGTCGGTGAGCCGGAAGGGGGCCGGGCCCTGTTCGGTGAGGAGGGCGGCGAGCTTGTTGCGCACCGTCCGGCCCGTCCAGTAGGTGCGGGCGTAGTCAAAGACCAGCACCTCGGGTGCACCGGTCGCCTCGATCCGGTCGGCGATGGCGCGCAGTGCGCCGGGGACCAGGGTGTCGTCGCCGTCGAGAAAGATGACGTAGTCGCCGCGGGCCTGCTTGAGTCCGGCGTTGCGGGCCGGGCCGAGGCCCGCGTTTCGCGGCAGATGCACGGGGCGCACCCGGGGGTCGCGGGCCGCGAACTCGTCGATGATCGCTCCGCAGGCGTCGGGGGAGCAGTCGTCGACGGCGATCAGTTCGAGGCCGTCGTAGCTCTGGCTCAGCACCGACTCCAGGCATGCGTGCAGATAGGCCTGGACCTTGAACGCGGGGACGATGACGCTGAACCGGGGCACGGCACATATCCAGTCGTTTGGCGCGGGCAGTTGGCCCGAGAACGTCTGATGGGATGACCTGGTTACGCCGTCTGCTGCAGACGGGGGACGTACAGCGGGCGACGGCCCGGTGAACAGGCCTCAAGACCGTCGCCCGCGTCAACTCGTCGTCGGTGCGACGGATTTACGCACGCGGTTGACGCTTCACGGCTCCGGTGCACCGCTCCGGTGCGGGCCGTGCGCCGCTCATTTGACCGCTCCCGCCATGACGCCGGAGACGAACTGGCGCTGGAAGGCGAAGAACACGGCCAGCGGAATGACCATGGAGAGAAACGCTCCCGGGGCGAGGACGTCGATGTTGTTGCCGAACTGCCGCACCTGGCGCTGCAGGGCGACCGTGATGGGCGCGCTCTCGGAGTCCGCGAAGATCAGCGCGACGAGCATGTCGTTCCACACCCACAGGAACTGGAAGATCCCCAGCGAGGCGATCGCGGGTGCGCCCAGTGGCAGCACGACCCGGGCGAACAGCCGTATCTCGCCCGCTCCGTCGAGGCGTGCGGCCTCCAGCAGCTCCCGCGGGATCTCCGCGAAGAAGTTGCGCAGCAGGAAGATCGCGAAGGGGAGGCCGAAGGCGACATGGAACAGGACCACTCCGAGCGTGGTCTCGAAGATCCCGACGACGCCGAACAGCTTGGAAACCGGCACGAGGGCGACCTGCACGGGGACCACCAGGAGGCCGACGACGACCAGGAACCACCAGTCGCGGCCGGGGAAGTCCATCCAGGCGAAGGCATATCCGGCGAGAGCGCCGATCACCACCACCAGCACCGTGGCCGGGACGGTGATCACGACGGTGGAGAGCAGGGAGTCGGTGATCGCCTCGTTCTCCAGCAGCCGCCGGTAGTTCTCCGTGGTGAGCTGCGCGGGCCGGGTGAAGACCTGCCACCAGCCGCTGCCGGCGATGTCGCTCGAGCCGCGCAGCGAGGAGACCAGCAGTCCGAAGGCGGGCATCAGCCAGAACAGGCCGACGAGCACGAGGAAGGCGCGGACGGCCCCGCCGCCGGCGCGGGCCGCGACGCGCGCGGCCGGGGACTGCCGCGCCTTGGGGTGCTGTGCCGTCCGCACCCGCGTCGTCACGGTGTCGGGCTGCGCGGTCATCGGCGGCTCTCCCTTCGCAGCCTGCGGATGTTGACGAGCATCACCGGGACGACGAGCAGGAGCAGCAGGACGGCGATGGCGCTGCCGAGGCCGAGGTCCGCGTCCGTGCCGAACGAGGAGCGGTACAGCTGCAGCGCCAGCACATTGGCGTCGTCCTGTGCGGAGCCGGGCGCGATGATGAAGACCAGGTCGAAGATCTTCATCACATTGATCATCAGCGTGACCAGCACCACGACCAGGACGGGCGCGAGCAGTGGGACGGTGACCTTGCGGAACACCTGCCACTCGTTCGCTCCGTCGACGCGCGCCGCCTCCAGCAGCTCACGCGGCACGCTCGCCAGACCAGCCGCGATCAGCACCATCGCGAAGCCCGCCCACATCCACACATAGCTGCCGATGATCGCCGGGGTGACGAGCGTCGGGCCGAGCCAGTTGACGCCGTTGTACGGCTCGCGGAAGTTCTCGCCGGGCAGCCGAAGCGTCGCGCCGTCGGCGGAGGCGGGCAGGGTGAACACCCCGTCCGGCCCGGCCCGAGCGGAGGCGACGACCTCGCCGTCCTTGACGGCCTCCACCTTGATGCCTTTCAGGCCCAGCTCCGCCGGGTCGACGGCATTGGGGGCCCCGCCGCCGCCCCGGGTGAAGTCCAGCCAGGCGGTGCCGGTCACCGTGCCGTCGGCGGCGGGCTCCGCCTCACGCGCGGGCCGGGCGTCCGACGGCATCCTCGCCGGGGACACCCCGATCAGCGGCAGCCGGACCGAAACGCCCGCGGACACCGGCTCCTTGGTGACAAAGGCCCCGTCCTCGCCCGCCTCGAGCGGATGGACGGGCAGCGGACGGGCCTTGGGGAAGCCGGCCGACTCGGAGAAGGTGTCATGGACGCCCACCCATACCGCGTTGGCGACCCCGCGGTCCGGGTCCTGCTCGTAGACGAGCCGGAAGATGATGCCGGCGGCCAGCATCGAGATCGCCATCGGCATGAAGACGATCAGCTTGAACGCCGTGCCCCAGCGGACGCGTTCGGTCAGCACGGCGAAGATCAGACCGAGCGCAGTGGCGACGGTCGGGGCCAGCACCACCCAGATGGCCGTGTTCTTCACCGCGGTGAAGGTCGTGTCGTCGGAGAAGATCGCCGCGTAGTTGTCGAGCCCGGCGAACGAGTCCCCGGTCCGGTCGAGGAACGAGCGATACAGCGAGTACCCGATCGGGTAGACCACGAGCGCGCCCAGCAGCACCAGCGCGGGCAGCAGGAACGCCGCCGCGACCGCCCGGTGCCTGCGGGCCGTGCTCCTGCGCTTGTCCACGGGGGGCGCCGGTGCGCCGGCCGGGCCCCCGGAGGCGGTCGGTGCCACCGCGTCAGCTCTTGAACGCCTTGGCGGCCTCCGACTCCAGCTTCTGCTGGGCGCCCGCCACGTCGTCCGGGTTCTTCAGGAAGTCCTGGAGGATCTTCCACTCGCCCTTGCCGGGCGTGCCGCCGAACGACTGCGGCATCTGGTCCGACATGTCAAAGCGGACGTCGTCTCCCGCGTCGATCAGCGCCTCGGCGATGCCCCGCTGGACGTCGTTCGGGTACGCGGCCGGATCAAGCGCCTTGTTGGGGGAGAGGAAACCGCCCGCGCCCGCCGAGATCGCGGCCGCGTCCGGGGAGGCCAGGAAGGTCAGCAGCGCCTGGGCGCCCTTGCTGTCCGTCAGCGCCACCGCCGCGTCGCCGCCCGTCACCACCGGCGGCTCGGACCCGACCGCGGGGAACGGGAACACCTTGGCGTCCGTGCCGATCTTCGCCTCGGTCTGGGCGATGTTGACGGTCACGAAGTCGCCTTCGAAGACCATCGCGCCCTTGGGCTGGTCGCCGCCGGTGAAGGTCTGGGTGACGGACGCCGGGAACTCCGTCTGGAGCGCGCCGTCCGCGCCGCCCGCGATCAGCTCGGGCCTGCCGAACAGTTCGCCCAGCGTGGTCAGCGCGTCCTTCACGGAGGCATCGGTCCACTTGATCTCGTGCCTGGCCAGCTGGTCGTACTTCTCGGGGCCCGCCTGGGAGAGATACACGTTCTCGAACCAGTCGGTGAGCGTCCAGCCGTCCGCGCCGGCCACCGAGACGGGGGTGACGCCCGACGCGGAGATCGTCTCGGCCGTGGTGAGGAAGTCCTTCCAGGTGCTCGGCGGGGTCACGCCCGCGTTCTCGAAGGCCGTGTTGTTGTACCAGACCAGGGACTTGTTGGCGGCCTTGTAGTACACGCCGTACTGGGCGCCGTCCACCGCGCCGAGATCCCGCCAGACCTGGGCGTAGTTCTTCTCCAGCTGCGCCATGGCCTCCGGGCCGACCGGCTTGGCCCACTTGCGCTGCACGGCCTGCCGGATCGCCCCGACCTGCGGGAGCATGGCCACATCCGGGGGACTGCCGCCCGCGATCTTCGTACCGAGGAAGTTGACGATCGGGTCCTGAGCCGGGACGAAGGTCACCTCGGCTCCGGTGCGCTTCTCGAACTCGTCAAGGACCTTGGTGAAGTTCTGCTGCTCCGGGCCGCTCCAGACCGCGGCGACCTGGACCGTCTCACCGTCCAGCTTGGGGAGTTGGACGGTCGCCGCGGCGGAGGTCTGGTTGTCGCCGGGCGATACGCCGTCCTTGTCGCCGTCGCCGTCGCCGTCCCCGCAGCCGGTGAGGGTGAGCGCGCCTATGGCGCAGAGCACCACGGCGGCCTTGCTCGTACAAAGAGTTGTGCGCATCTCTGCCCCGTCTCCTTCGTGCGCGTGCATCCCATGCGCCGTTTCGCGGGTCGAGCGTGCTGGTGACCGAAACCGGCGCGTCCCGTGACCGACAGGTGTACGCCCGGCCCGTCGCACGCCGCAATACCGCGCCGGCAGTCAGCCCGCCTTCTGTGATGCCCTTGTGACGCTCTGCCTCCGGCTGCACGGTGATCCGCCGCTCTCGGCGGCGACTGGACCCCGGCTCAAGGGGAGTTGACCGGGGCGAGAGGCGCCGCGGGAACGGCTGCCACGGAGCGTGCGGCACGCTCCAGGGCGCTGGCGAGCAGCGCCAGGTCCGTCGGCCCGTTGCCCAGTTCGCGCACGGGGCGGCGGGTGGGCGGATCGCCCATCCGCTCCCACTCGAGGGGGACGACCGTGGGGCGCAGGGTGGCCGTACGGGGGATGCGGCCGGTCACCCTGCCGCCCTGGAACGGGGTCACCCGGCCGTCCGGATGCCCCAGCCTGCCCCGGCCGGGCGAGGGGTCGTCGGGCCCCGCGCCGGTCGGCGAGGGAGGCTGGTCCAGCACGACGCGCAGCCGCGCCCCGCGCGCCAGGTCGGTGTCCGCCGTGCGGTCCGGGCGGGCCGAGGCCGCGACCAGATGCACTCCCAGCCGCTCGCCGTCCCGTGCCACGGCCTCCAGCGCCCGTACGACGGACCCGGCGGCGGGGCGTCCCGCACTGCCCAGGGAGGGGGCGACCAGTGCGTCGAAGTCGTCGACGAGGACGACGAGCCGGGGGAGGCGCGCGGTGTGCGGGGCGTCGGACGCCTCCGGCTGGGGTGCGTCCGGGGGCGGGGCCGCCTCGCCGGGGCGTCCGGCCGGGGCTGCCGGTGATGCGGACGGGGCTGCATCGGACAGGGCTGCATCGGACGGCGATGTGGACACGGACGCGGGTGTGAAGGCGGACGGGGATTCGGGCGGCGCATCTGCCTGGCGCGGGACCGTGGGCCGGGCCGCCGGGGGCTCCGCTGCCCGGCGTTGGCCCGCACGACGCTCCGCTGCCCCGGGCCGGGCGCTCGTGCCGTACTCCCGGCCGGTGCTGTCCTCCCGGCCTTGCTCGGCCCGGGCGTTGAGGGTGTGCCAGTCGGTGAACGCGACGCCGTCCAGAAGCTCGGCCCGGCGCTTCAGCTCCGCCCCCAGGGCCTGGGCGAAGGCCCGCATGCGCAGCGGGTCGGAGGCGGACAAGTGGTCCGTGACGTGGGGGAGTTCGGCGCAGGCGGACAGGCCCGCCCGCGGCGCTACGCCATCGGCGCCCCCACCCCCGCCCCCGCCCGCGCCGTCGACGAGCAGCAGCGCGAGCCGGTCGGGGCGGTCCCCGGCCGCGAGCGAGGCGGTCAGGGAGCGCAGCAGCTCGGTGCGGCCGCTGCCCGCGGGACCCTCGATCAGCAGATGCGGGCCCTCCGCGGTCAGGTCCACGGCGAGCGGGCCGTGCGGGCCCGCGCCGAGGACGGCCGTCGCATCTCCCGCGGGATGCGCCGCGGCGGCCCAGCGTGCCAGCAGCGAAGCGGGTGTGGCGCGGGCCAGCCCCAACTCGTCCAGCAGTCGCGCGGTCCGGGGCAACGGTGCGGCATGCCCCGGTCGGACCGCAGCACCCTCCGTCCGCAGCGGGGCCAGCGCCCGGGCGAACCTCTCCGCCCAGGCCGCCGAGACCGCGTCCACCGTGCCCACCGTGCCGTGCCCGGCGGGCTGTCCGCCGGCCGTGCGCATCACCCGAAGCGCCGTGGCGACGTCTCCGCTGAGCAGTCCGACGGCTCCGCACTCGCGGAACGGCTGGGACAGCGCGCACGCGCTCTCATACGTCACCGCCACCGGAGAGGCGGGCGACGCGGCCGCCGTCTCGGCCAGAGCGATCAGATGGATGCCGGCGGCCGCCCCGGCCGCGGCCAGCCGGGCCGCGGTCTCGCGCAGCACGGCCGTGCCGGGGTCGCCGTCGACGACGACCACCGTGCGCGGGCCCGTGTACCGGGCGGCCGCTTCGGCGACGGCCTGCCGCTCGGCGTTCGCCCAGCCCGGACCCAGCGGCCCGTCGTCCAGACGGCGCGTCAGCTCCGCGCCGCGCGCCGCCGCCTGCTCGCCGTCGTAGGCGAGCAGCAGGCGGCAGTCCTGGCCGTGCCCCGGACGCAGCTGCGGCAGCCAGCCGAGCCACGCCCACTCCGCCTTGCGCTCCGCAAGGCTCCTCGCCCGGTCCGCACTGATCAGCACGATCTCCAGGTCCGTCGGCGGGTGCAGCGCCGCGAGCTGGGCAAGCACCCATCGGGTGAGCCCCGACAGCCGGGCCCGCGGGCCCGCGAGGCCCAGCGAACCCGCCTCGCGCAGGCTCACCGTCACCGGCACCGAAGGCAACTCGGCGCGGTCGGCGGTGCCGAGCCTGAGCACCATGGCCTCCGGGTGGTCCGCGTCCCGCTCCCACAGGCGCGGACCGGGCCCGAGGGCGGCGAGAAGCACCGCGGCCGGGTCGGGCCAGCGCTCCACGGCGGGTGCGGGCGGCGACGCGGCGGGCGGCTCGGCCTGGTGCGGCCGCGCCCGGGACGGCTCGTCCCGGGCGCCGGTCAGCCGGCGCGCCCACGCGCCTATC